>DATEPG010000340.1:0-3733 GCA_035273265.1 Polyangiaceae bacterium | reverse complement strand
TTTCCTCTGCCACCCGCTCGTGTCGTGCACTCGGTCTATCTCTCAGTGAAACCATGAACTGACGAACCGGATGCGGGAAATCCGCACGTCCGGGTCCGTGGGAGCCCTGGGGGAGCAATCCCCCGGGGCCACCTAGCCGCGGTGACGCTGAGAGCGTCGCAGCCTTCGGCGTCGTGGTGCAGGGGAGAGGGAGAGGGATCGACCGCCAAGCAGCCAAGAGCGCCAAGCTCTCAGAGCGTCGATGACGGAGCAATGCACCGCAGAACACGCGCGAATTTGGTTGGCAATGCACGCCAAAGGCTTGCACTAGCTACGACTCAGACGGGAGAGTCAACAGAGGGAGAAGGGGATGCTAGCGCGTGGGTGCGAGTTGGTAAGAGCTCACTCCAGTGCCGCTCACGCCGCTGATCGAGAGAGGGCTGCCGGCTGTGCCGTCGGCAGAAACGGGAACGGCGAACAGTTGCGATGCACCGGAGACTGTGGCGCGATAGGCGATCATGCGCGAGCCAGGCAACCAATTGATGTCGTTTTGGACGACTGAGCTGGCGGGCGCGGAGACGAGCGTGCCTATTGGGGGAGCGCCGCTCACGGGTAGCTTGCTGAGGTAGAGTCCGGCGTTGCTCTGCGGGGCAATGGTGCCGACGAAGGCGATCGATTGGGAGTTTTCAGCGAATGCCCACGTTGTCACGCCGGGAGCTATGCTGTTGGTGTGTGGCTTATAAGCAACGCCCGGAGCCGACCAGCGGACTAGGTACAGGTCGTATTGAGCGTCAACGTCGCGATCGGCGCGCAACGCGACCCATTTGGAGTCCGGCGACCAATCGATTGAGGGCGTGTCTGTGAACGCCTTGGACAGCAACCCACTGGGTAAAAGCGAAAAATCCGTGCCTGCAACCGCTGTGGCGAGGTTGCCAATGCCGCGTACGTCGGCGGCGCACCCGTACAATCCATTCTTTGCGTCTGGTGACCAACGAACTGGGACAGCACCGCCGCAGTCATTTGCCGTCGCGAGCGAAGCGGTAGTCATTCCCGCTGCCGTGAAGTCGCCGCGACCAAATGAGTACGCGGAGCCACCACCGACGACCATGAACAACGATTCTGCGTGCGGGCTCCATGAAATCCCCACGCCGTTGCCGGAAGGGATGTTGTTCCCCAATGGCCCGGGAAGTGAAAGGTCGAGCCAAGAGGCGCTGGGGCCATCGTTGATCATCGCGTATCGACCATCGTAGCTGAAGTAGGGACCGGCGCCCTGCGCTTTGAGCAAGAGAACGACAGTGACGCCACCTGGTGCCCATGTCACGTAACTAATCTCGTTTGTGTGGATGGCTTCGTTGTTCAGATTGACTCCCAACGACACCCCATTGGGTGAAGCGCGGAGGACGGCGGCGGAGCCATGCCCCGAGATCGCTAGCTTGCTCGACCCCGGGGACCCCTCAGAGAGTTCCGCGAGGTAAGTGTCACCTACGCTAGTTGAGTACGCGGCGACATTGCCCTCGCCGAGCCAAACCATAGTGCTTACGGTCGCACCGGGCGCACTCACCCGCTGGACGGTCCTAGGCGTTGCGAGCGAGGCCACCCAAAGTTCCGTCGCGCCCCCCGAAGACTGCGTCGCGAGATACAGCACTTTGCTACCGTCAGGCGACCACGCGTAGCTCGAGACGCCGCCGCCCGATGGAATGCTCGCACTCAGCCGGACCGGTGCAGCCGCTGAGCCAGCGCCGACCTCCGCCACGAACAGTTCGTTCACGCCAGCTACGTTGCGATCCGATAGGAACAGCGCCGAATGAGTGACGGCCAAAGTCACGTCCACGGATTTCGTGATCGAGCCATCAGTCACAGTGAGTCCAATCGGAAATTGCCCCGCTTCAGTCGGGGTGCCGGCGATCGTGAGCGTGGCTGATTTCGCCCCTTGCAGTGTGAGGCCCGCCGGTAACGCGCCGCTCGTGAGGCTCCAAGTGTAGTGAGCGGCGCCGCTTGCGCTGATCTTGCCCGTGAACGGGACATAGGTTTTGCCAACCGCGAGTATCGGCTGGGCAATCTCGAGGTCCATGCTCACGCTCGAATCGCCGGCCATACCGCCCGCGCCAGCATCGTTGGCAGTGCCTGCCTCGCCGGCCTGAGCGTCGCGTCCGGCGCTGCCGCCTTCCTCGGCACCCGCCTCTCCGCCCATGCCGGCGTCTGATGCGCCGGCCATGCCGGAAGCCCCGCCTCGCGGGCAGTTGCGCCTCGCTTCGCAAGACGTGAACTTGGACGAGCAGGCGACGGTCTGTGCAGCACCGAAGGCGAGCGAACCGAAAAAGAGCCAATACCTGTAAGACATGATCGGGGACCCTCGTAATTTTCTGCGTCAGGTTTGGCGGCGACCACGTGCCACCGCGTTCCCGGTCCTTTCGGCTGGTCCCCGTTGGCAGTTGCTAATTTTCGACTCTACCGTTGCCCCGGCCACGCGCTCAGCCGCTCCGTGGCGACGACCCCGTGGCGACGAACCGAAACTGAGCCGCGTCGGACGCGCGCGTCAATCCGGGCTTCGGCCAGACGCGCGCACGTCCGCTGACGCTGAAGGACTGACAGGCTCTGCGCCCTGAATTCGTGAAGAGCTCGCGCGACTGACGGATTTCGCCGCTGCGCCGCGCGTCCCCGAGGGGAGCTACGAAAGAGCAGGCCCGTTCAGACGAGCTTGGCCGTGGTCCACAACTTCACCCCGCCGGTCATGCCTTCGACGTTACTGAAGAGCTTCACGTTGGCGGGCAAGTCGCCCTTGATGTGTTCGGCGTTGCCGCCGCCGATGTAGAGGGTGTCGTAGTTGAAGATGGGCGCGAGTTGCTCGATCATCTCGAACACGCGGCCAGACCAGCGTTTTTTGCCGACTTCGTTGAGTTCGGCGTCGCACAGGCGCTCTTCGTAGGTCTTTTCTTTTTTCCAGGGGTGGTGGCCGAGTTCCAGATTGGCGACCAGCTGGCCATCGACGTACAGGCCCGAGCCCAGGCCGGTGCCGAGCGTGAGCGCGAGCTCCACGCCTTTGCCGACGATCACGCCGTAGCCTTGCAGATCGGCGTCGTTCATGGCGCGGACCGGGCGACCGACGATCGCTTCGACCTCGGCTTGGAGCGGAAAATTGACCCAGAAATCATTGCCCAGGTTGGGCGCGCTATGCGTCACGCCGCGCTTCACGATGCCGGGAAAGCCGAGGGCGACGCGATCGAACGCCGGCTGGGCGGCAGCCATCGTTTTGATCACGCTCAGCACGGCCTCGGGCGTGGCGGGTTTCGGGGTGAGCGTGCGGGCGCGTTCGTTCACCGGCTTGGCGTTGGCATCGAGCACGATCATTTTGATGCCCGTCCCGCCGATGTCGATCGCCAGGGTGCGTGCGGCGCTGCTGTCGGTGTCGTGTCTTTCGGGCGAGGCGCTCGTCTGAGTCTCTGGCGGCATGGCCGACTATTACCATTAGTTGAGGGAAAACTACGGGAGAGTTGCGGCGGAGCTCGGGGCCGAGCTATCGTTTTCGGCTTGGTCTCGCGATGAGTCGCTGGCAGAGGCGGAACTGGTTCATCTTGATTCTCGGCAGCGCAAGCTTGCTGGGGGCTTGTGGGCGTCGCGCCGCCCCCGATCCCGAGCGCCGAGCCGAGCCTTCGAAGGCCGCGCCCGAATCGACTCCCGAGCCAGAATCGGCTGAAACTCGCGCTTGCGCCGCGACTTTGGCCGCACTCGGCGCCGCGCCCGAGCTGGCGGGTTC
>DATEPG010000339.1:0-20945 GCA_035273265.1 Polyangiaceae bacterium | reverse complement strand
CACGGGCTCGACCACGCTCACGGTGACCGCCGCCACGCTGGTCTCGATCGCCGTCACGCCGGCAGCGCCTTCGGTCGCCAAGGGTCGCACCCAGCAGTTCACGGCCCTGGGTACCTACACCGATGCCTCGACGCAAACACTGACCACGACCGCAACCTGGGCATCGAGCGACACCGCCATAGCGACCGTCAGCAACGCCCCGGGCTCGCAAGGCCTAGCGTCAACGGTCGCCATCGGCCCGACGACGATCTCTGCCACGGTCGGCAGCACGACGGGCTCGACGACGCTCACGGTGACCGCCGCCGCCTTGGTCTCGATCGCCGTCACACCGACAACGCCTACGGTCGCCAAGGGGCTCACGCAACAGTTCGCTGCGACCGGCATCTTCACGGACGCTTCGACGCAAATACTCACCACGAGCGTCACTTGGGGGTCGGGCGACACCGCGACGGCGACCGTCAGCAATGCCCCAGGCTCGCAAGGCCTCGTATCGACGGTCGCGGTCGGCTCGAGTGCGATCTCGGCCACCTTGAGCGGCGTTACGGGCTCGACCACGCTGACGGTGAGCATTGCGACCCTGGTATCGCTCGCCGTCACGCCTGCGAATGCCGATGTAGCGCAGAACGGCACCCAGCAGTTCACGCTCACGGGTACGTACACCGATGCTTCGACGCAGAATCTCACGACGAGTTCGACGTGGGCGTCCTCCAACTTGGCGGCGGCGACGATCAGCAACGCGGTCGGGAGCGTCGGCCTGGCCACCGCGGGACCCACACTGGGGCTCTCGGCGACCATCTCCGCAACCTTTGGCGCCACGGTCGCCAGCGGGACGCTCTACGTTGGACGTCACAACACCGTCGCTTGGACTGGCTTTGCGACCTATGCCAGCTCTTGCAACATGCTGGGCTCCACCGGCACCGCCCTCGGCAACTTCGAATGGATCACGATCCCCAATTTGAACTGGAAGGCTTGCATGCTCGAAGGCAGCAAGCGCGGCGCTCAGGTACTGAGCCCGGCGTCCGGGCCGTGGCCTCTTCCAGGCTGGACTGCTAGCCGCGCAGCGGTCGGCAACCAGGTCATGGTCATGGCAAACCCCTGGTTTACCTACGCCTCAGACGTCAACACCGCCCTGAGGAATTGCAACCTCGTCCGCGACCGCCAGTCAGGGGCCACGAACAACTCGCCACTCGCAAGCATCACCACCTATGACGGCGACGTCTGGAAATACCAAGACTTCGGCGTGATGTACATTGACCAGTGCGAGAAGCTCGCGAGCGCCGCGGGGGCCAGCATCATCACGCCCTGGACCATCGGGCTGCCCAATGGCGACAACTATTGGCACGGCGTGCTGCACGTGTGCAGCGTGTACAGCTGGTCCGCCTCGAACGGAACCGGTTTCGGCTACGACAACACAGTTGCTCGGGTGTCACAAAAGGGCTGCATGCTCGGCTACGTGCTCTGAGCCAGAGCGGGCGGCGTTCGTCACGATCGCCGCCCGCACCGAGTTGTCCCTGCCCGACCTCGAGCTGCCATGTTAGCGTGCGCCGCGACGCCCCATGAGCCAGCACCGTTTCGTTCGTGACGAGATCTCCGCGATTCAAGGCTACATTCCGGGTGAGCAGCCTCGCGACCGCAGCTACACGAAGCTGAACACGAACGAGAACCCGTATCCTCCCTCCGAGCGCGTGCTGGCGGCGATCCGGGCCCGGGTGGGTGCGGATCTCCGACTCTATCCGGATCCGGCTGCGCTCGCGCTGCGCCAGGCGGCAAGTCGCGTCTATGGTTCGAGCGTCGAGTCGATCATGGCGGGCAACGGCTCGGACGAGCTGCTCAGCGTCATCATGCGAACCTGCATCGCCAGCGGCGACCGCGTGACGTATGCAACGCCCACTTACAGTCTGTACGACACATTGGTCGCGCTGCAGGGTGGGACGGCGATCCACGCCCCCTATCCAGCTGACTTCGCGCTGCCCGCGGAGGCGCTCGCTCGGGCGTCCGCTCGCGTCACCATCGTCTGCAACCCGAACGCCCCGTCCGGAACCCGCACGCCGCTCAGCACCATCGAGGAGCTCGCGCGAAGCGTCAGCGGGCTATTGATCGTGGACGAGGCCTATGTCGACTTCAGCGACGGCTCGGCGCTGGGTCTCGTCGGACGCTATTCGAACGTGGTCGTGCTGCGGACCTTCTCCAAGTCTTTTTCACTGTGCGGGTTGCGGATCGGCCTGGCCTTCGCTCAGCCGACCATTCTGGCTGAGTTCGCCAAGGTCCGGGACTCTTACAGCGTGAACCAGCTCGGCCTTCAAGCGGCGACTGCCGCCTTGGAGGACTACGGCAGCATGCAAGCGAACGTGCAGCGAATTTGCGCGTCACGCGCGGACTTGCAGGCTGGGCTCATTCAGCGCGGCTTTCAAGTACTGCCGAGTGAGACCAACTTCGTATTGGCTCGCCGGCCCGGTGTGGACCTGAGCGGCTATCAGCAAGCGCTCAAAGGCCAAGGGGTCTTGGTGCGGCACTTTTCGGTGCCGGCGCTGCAAGATGCGCTGCGAATCACCGTGGGCACGCCGGCCGAACTGAACAGCCTATTTCAGGCCATGGACGCGCTCGGCACCGGCTTCTACACACCGTAGTCCATTTCCATGGCACGAAGCGTGGCGCGCAGGGTTTGCTCCGCCACGGCGTTCGCGGCCGTGGCACCGCGGGAAAGAACATTGGCGACGATCGCCTGGGCGTCGCCGGCGAGCTGCTCGCGGCGCCGGCGAATGGGGCGCAGTGTTTCGTTCAAGGCCTCGACGACTTCACGCTTGAGCGTGAAGGCGCCGCCGTCTCCGATGCGCTCTGCGACCTGGCTCGGGCTCTCCGCGCCGCATAGCGAGACCAGCAGCAACAGGTTCGCCACTCCTGGCCGGGCCTCCGGATCGTAGGTCATGCGGCGCTCGGCGTCCGTTTTGGCCTGCTTCACGAGCTTGGCCGTCTCGTCCTCGGTCGCGCGCAGCATCAGCGCGTTGCCGCGACTCTTGCTCATCTTTTGCACGCCATCCAGGCCGAGGATCTTGGGCGCCACGGAGAGTAGCGCGTCTGGCTCCGGGAAAACGGGCGCGTCATCGCGACAGAAGCGAGCGTTGAAGCGACGCGCGATCTTGCGGGTGAGCTCGATATGCGGGAGCTGATCGCGCCCGACCGGCACCACATTGCCGCGGCAGAACAAAATGTCGGCGGCCTGGTGCACCGGGTAGGTGTACATCGCGGCGTTGACCTTGGTCAGGCCGGCGGCGCTGATTTCTTCCTTCACCGTGGGATTGCGCTCGAGCTCGCCCATGCCCACCAGCGTCAAAAATGGTACGAGCAGCTGGTTGAGCGCCGAAACTTGGCTGTGACAAAAGATGTGCGTGGCGCGATGAAAAGGGTCCAGTCCGACCGCCAGATAGTCGAGCACTAGGCCTCGCACGTTCTCTGCAATCGAACTCACGGCGTCGCGATCCGTCAGCACTTGATAGTCCGCGATCACGATGTACGTCTCGACACCGAGCGCCTGTAGCTCCACTCGGTTCCTCAAGGAGCCAAAGTAGTGCCCCACATGCAGCGGGCCCGTCGGGCGATCCCCAGTCAGCACGCGATACGCGCCTGGATTCAGCGAGAGATCAGCGCGGATCTGCTGGGAGCGCCGGAGCGCTTCTTCGAACGTTGCAAGTGGTTGCGCTTCGTCGTCGAGAGCCATACTAAAACCTTCCTCCACTCGTTGAATCCAGCCAGGCGCCGCGTCCAATGCCTCGCAGCGCCCCAGGGTCTAGCCTCGGGGCGCCGCTCGTCCCTGCCCTACGCCGATCAGGAAGCCCGATCCGACGCCCAGCACCCCCGACGGGAGCTGGCGAGCGCTCAGCTCAAGCGGGGATCAGACCTTCACGCCGCATGGCCGCCAGCGCCGAGGGGCGCTCCGCGATGCGACCCATGTAAGCGCGCACGTTCGGCCACTGGCTCAGGTCCATCTTCAAACGCAGAGCCCAATTCAAGATCGTGAACAGATACATGTCGGCGATGCCGAAAGCATCCGAAGCCACGTACGAGCTGCCGGCTAGGCGAGGTTCGAGCCAAGCGATCCGCTTGCCGATCAACTCCACCTGAAAATCCGCGGTCTCCTTGGGTGTATTCGGGCGAAAGAGCGGGCCGAACTGCTTGTGCAGCTCGGTCGAAATGAAGTTCAACATCTCCAGTACGCGGAAACGAGCCACCGTGCTGCCCGTTGGCGCGAGGCGCGCCTCCGGCTTTGCCTCGGCGATGTACTGTAAGATGACCTGCGCCTCGGTCAGAATCTCACCGCTATCGAGCTGTAGCGAGGGCACGTAACCCTTTGGGTTGATTGCCAGGTAATCAGTGCCCTTTTCGGTGCGTTTCGACGCAAAATCGACTCGTTCGAGCTCGAACGGCAGACCTGCCTCGAGGAGCGCGATGTGAGTGGCGAGTGAACAGGTGCCGGGAGAATAGTACAATTTCATGACTTCGACCTCGTTTGACGTTTTTGTGAACAGCTGAGTCAACTGGGACGAGCCAGCGCTAGGCCGTGCGCCAGGCCCGTGCGACGATTCAAGAACTGGAGCAGCGGCGCGGTCGCGACGGTGGTGAGAATCGCCATCAGCACCAACATAGTGAATAGCCGCGGGCCGATGACGCCCAGCTCGAGCCCGACGTTCAGCACGACGAGCTCCATCAAGCCGCGGGTATTCATCAGCACGCCGAGTGACGCGGACTCGCGCCACGACAGACCCGTAAAGCGCCCCGCCAAAGTGCTGCCTCCAAATTTGCCCGCGCAGGCCACGACGAGGATCACGCCACAGACCGGCCAATCGAGGCTCCCGAGCAGCCCGAGGTCGGTGCGCACGCCGGCCAAGGCGAAGAACGCCGGCAAGAACAAGATCGTGACGATATCGTGCATCTTGTCCGTGAGTTCGCGCGCCAACAGCGAGTCGCTCGGAACCACTGCCCCGGCCAGAAACCCGCCAAATAGCGCGTGTATCCCGATGCTCTCGGTCAACAGCGCCGACAGCGTGAGGCCGATCAGGCTGAGCGCAATGGCGTCAGAGCTCACCTTGCCCTTCAGCTCCAAGTGTCGAGCGAGCCGGGCAACCAGCGGCTTCACCAATGCCAGCATCACCGTTACGTACAGAAACGTGAGCGCAATGGTCTGCAACAGGCTCGACTGGCTGGCGCGCACGAAGCCGACGACGGCCGCGAGCAGACACCAACCCGTTGCGTCGTCGATCGCGGCGCAGGCCAGCGCCAGCGTGCCTAGCTGCGATTTTCGCAGCCCACTCTCACTCAGGATCCGGGCCAGCACTGGAAATGCGGTGATGGACATGGAGACGCCCATGAACAGCGCAAATGGGGTGAAGCCCACGTCCTCGGTCGATAGCTTGGGATACAGCCAAAGCGACAGGCCAGAGCCCAACAAAAACGGAAAGACGATGCTCGTGTGGGAGATCACCAGCGTGGCGTCGGAGCGCCGCCGCAAGAGGCTCGTATCGAGCTCGAGTCCGACCAGAAACATGAACAGCACGACGCCCAGATCCGACACCGCGCCCAGGTGACGAAGCGCGCTGGGCGAGAACAGGAACGAATAGGGCCCGGGAGCGAGGTGACCGAACAACGACGGACCAAGCATGACCCCTGCGACGACTTCAGCCACCACCGGCGGCTGGCGCAAGAGCCGCAAAATCACCGAGCAGGCTCGGCTGCACACGACCACCACGAACAGCGCGAGCAATAGATGAGCAAGTGTGCTCGATGCGGCTGCCACGGGCGGGAGCACTACCTCCTCTGCATTCACCCGCGGCGGCGCGCGCAGCGTTTCCCCCCATGCCCGAATTTCGAGATAAGCCAGTACCGCCAATACCAGCATCACCGGGTAGGTCAGCCGCGCCAGCCACTTCATGTTCACAACCCTCCCGCGCGTGCTCAGCTCAGCGAGCTCACTGCGACTTCGAATTCACCGCTCGAAGCCGCATCCGACTCATCCAAGTAAGCACGAATGACGCGCTCCGGTTGGTGTACCGGATCGAACAGCTGGCAGCAGCGATCGAGCTTCGCGCTCTGCACCTTGTGGATCTTGGCGACCTCGTCGTACGAAAGCTCCGCGAACGAAACCATGTTCAAGAGCGGGCGAAAGCGCTGCGGGTAGCGCAGATAGAGAGCTCGCTCGATCGCGTGCCGCGCTTGAAAAGCGGGCTGACCCGAGTGGTCGACGAGCTCGCGGAAATTGCCGAGCGACAAATCAGTGATGGCGTGCGCCGAGGGCCTGCGCAAGCGGGTGAAATCGCTGACCGTTCGCCGCACCTGCTGCTCGAGCGTCTCGCCGCCGTGGGCCTTGTCCAGCACGGAAAAGAAGACTTGCACGTCCTCGAAGCCGCTGTTGACGCCTTGCCCGAAGAACGGAACCATGGTGTGCGCTGCGTCGCCGAGCAGCACCGCGCGACCAAAGTGGTAAGGATCACACTTCAACGTGCGCAGCGTCGCCGGCACCTTGCTCAAGAATTCCTGGCTCAAATTCGGAATATGTGGCACCGCGTCACTGAAGTAGGTCTGAAAAAACTCCTGCACGCGGCTCGGCGAATCGAGGGTTTTGAAGCTCGGTTCGTCAGCAGCGGTCGAAACCGTGGGGATGAATAGGCTCGCCGTGTAGCTTTGATCGAGGTTGGGCAGGGCTAGCAACATGTGTGTTCCGCGCGGCCACACGTGCAGCCCGCGCTCCGTCTGCCCGTTGCTCGAGAGCGAGGCCTCGGTCCGGCCCCAAGCGTAACCGCCATCAGGCGCCACCGGCACCGCCAGCTCGATGTACGAGTGCGCGATGAAACTTTGGCTGAGACTCATGCGTGCGCCGCGTCGGGACATCTCGTGGCGTACGGTGCTATTCGTGCCATCGCAGCCGACCAACACGTCCGCCTGGAGGCTGCGCAGCTCGCCTTGCGACAAGAACGTGGCGCTCGCGCGTTCGAGGTCCGCCTGGACGCACTCCTGACCGAAGTCGATGCGAACCCCGGCGCGCTCCGCACAATCTAGCAAGATGCGATTCAAGAGCTCGCGAGAGATCGAGAGCAGATGCTCCTCGCTCGTGAGCCCGTACGCCTGTGACGTGACGCTGCCATCGCGGTGGTGCACGATGCGCGTCACGCACGGCACGCCCTGCTCGTAGAGCGTACTCTGAATCTCCGCCGGCAAGGTCCGTAGCCCGCGTCGCGAGAGCGTGAGATTGATCGAGCGCCGGCTGCGGCGGCGAAGCGTCCGCGGATCCGAGCCCCCCTCGCAGATTTGCACGTCCCAGCCGCGCTCACGGAACCGCATGGCGGTCATGCAGCCCACAGGCCCGCTCCCGATCACAATTGCTTTCATGTTTGCTCTCCCGCTCTCGTTACGTTCGCTAGCTTCGTTCCCATTCGGCACGGCGATCAGAATCCCTAGGACAGCGCCGCCCCCTGCCCCTGCCGCGGCATCGCGCGCGCCTGGTGGCGTTGGAGCGCTTCTTGAATGAAGTTCGTCCACACCGGGTGTTGCTCGGGCGGCTTACCGGTCGCCGCTACCCACAGCGGATCCACGTGCCGCTTCGCGTCCTCGGGCGAAGCCTTCTCGTAAATCACGCGATACAAAAACAAGAACGCGGACACTCGACAGTTCAAAGCGCAGTGCACGAAGATTTTGCGCCCCTTGTTGTCGTTCATCAACTGAAAGAACGCTTCCAGATCGGCAGAGGCCGGTCGAAACCAGTCGACGGGCGCGAAAACGTACTGCATGCCTTCGCGCTCCACGAGCGCGCGCTCGTCCGGCACCGATTTCTCCATCGGCAGTGCCTCGGGCCAGTCCGGCTTCGCCGACAGGTTGATGACCAGCTCGTAGCCGGCCTCCTTGATCAACGCGAATTGTTCGGCGCGCGGTTGCCCAGCCGTCCCGACGCGCTCATTCCATTGGTAAAACTGGGGGATCTCCTGAAGCTGATGCTGGCTCATGCTCGAATCCTTTCCGACACCGACGATTGGATACCACTCGAGGGCGGCCGCAAAAGCGCGGCTGAGCCGTCGAGCAATGCTCGAAGTTCTTCGATCTGGTCGACGATCTGAGTCGCCGCCGTCGAAGCCAAAAACGCTCGATCGCGAAAGCCCCAGGTCACGGCGATGGACGGCGCTCCCACGGCCTCCGCCAGCGCGACGTCGATCTCGGTATCGCCCACGACCACGCTCTGTCTCGGGCTGATCCGGAGCGCCTCCAGCACCGCGAAAGCAGGTGCCGGATCCGGCTTCAGGGGTACGCCAGCGCGCGCTCCCCGGATCACTCGAAATGCCTGTTCGCCAAAGATCTCGTCGAGCATGGCGCGCGCCGGCGTTTCGAGCTTGTTGGTCACCACGGCCAGCGCGACGCCGCGTTCGCGCAGCGCCTGGAGTAGACCCTCGACTCCCGGGTACGGACGCGTTCGCTCGAAGCCAAAGCTTTTCTGATAGCGGTGATAAGCCGCGGTGACGCTGCTCAAAAGATGCTGCCGCGCTGGGCCCACGGCGCTCGCCAGAAATCGATCGACGCCCTGCCCAATGAACGACTTGGCGCGCGCCGCGTCGAGCAACTCGAGACCATGCTGTTCCAAGCAAAAATTGGCGGCCGCCAGCATGTCGTCGAGCGTATCTAGTAGGGTGCCGTCGAGATCGAACAGCACGGCTTCGAACTTGTGACTCATGAATTACACCATCGGCAGGTCAGGAAGGACTTGAACCTACAACCTGGGGATTTGGAATCCCCCGCTCTACCTAGTTGGAGCTACTGACCTAGAGCACGGAGGGCTCGCGTAGACCACGCGCCCTCCGTTTCAGAGTAGAGAGCGTGCGTTTCAACCGCTGTTGTCGGCGTACACGGCGTGGCTGTTGGTCGCTTCGACCTGAACTAGCCCGGCCACCAACAGCTGCTTTAGCACCCTTCGCTGACTGGCGCGCAGATCTCCGACCAAGCTTTCGTAGCGGACTGGTCCCGCCTTGAGCTTGCGGAATAGCTCGTCCGCACCACCCTGTGGATCTCCGAAGGGCACGTTGACGACGAAGGAGTCGTCCTCCCCCACCTTCACGAACCGGGCACAGGGCACGGCGCGATCGTAGTGAAAAGGGATCATGTGACCATTGGCAACCGGGTCGCGCCAATAGTCGGCGAGCAATTCCTGCACCGCTCTCGGGACCTCCAAGGGCGGCAGGGAAGCCTTGAACCCGGGCACGTCGATGGTGTGGCTCTGGACGAGTCGTGTGCCCGGGCTGAGCCGGATGGTCGCGTCCGGAGCGGGCTCGGTGGCCTGCAACTTGGCCAAAACCCGCAAAAACTCTCCGCCCTTGGCCAAATCTCCGAGGTCGTGAGTTCCGTGCGTCATGACCTGCATCATGTCCGGAGTGATCGCCGTATCGACGAGTGCCTGGAACGTGTCGCGCCGAATTCCGAGGCTCCGCGAGTGACCGCTGCGGCGTTTCCAGTACACGCTCTCCGGTTTGTCTTCCGAGATTCCGTGGTACCACTGGTCGATCGCGAGTGCGAAGCTCTGCGCGATGCCGACCCACTCACGCGTATAGTCGTCCCACATCGCGCGCAGGTCGCGCTCGGGAATTTCTCCCTTCAATGCCGAGCGAATCATCACCGCCGCCGACCCCGCCATCGCTGCAGCGAAGGTCACTCCTGACGAAAACAGCGGATCCACGAAGTAGGCCGCGTCACCGATCAGCGCCCAGCGTTGATCGTAGTCGCAGAACTTCTCGCAGATCATCGAGTAATTCGAGGTGACGAGCATTTCCGGGTTCACGGCCACGGCATCGTGAATGAGCGTAGAAAGCCCCGGAATGCGCCGAACGTGCTGCAGGAACACCTCGGGATTCGTGAAGTCGTCCTGGGACTTGATGTACGCGGGGTCGGTCACGATCCCGATTGAGTAGGTCAGACGACGCTCGCCGTTGACCACCTTCTTCACTGGGATATACCAGGCCCAGCCGTGCTCGAAGGCGAAGCACGCAATCGGAGACTTTTCAGTGCCGCGGAAGATGTTCCAATCGCCTTCCAACTCCTGCGCGGAACGACAGTTGACATAGTGGTTCCAGACCGCGAGGTTCTTGTACTCCGACAAGTGCTGATAGCGACCGGCGACGGTCATGCCCGTCTGTCGGCCGGAAGCATCCACGAAGAAGCGCGACTTCAGCTGGCGGCCGTCCGAGAGTTTGACCACGCCGTGCTGTTGCTGCGGCTCGTACTGCGTGACCGTCGTGCCCTGAATGACCTCGACGCCGGTCGAGGCGGCGTGATCGAGCAAGATTTTGTCGAACTCGGAGCGGTTCACATGGAACGACCAGCGGTGCACTCCGTCTTGCTGAAAGGCCAAGTGATCGAAGTAGCTCACCGCCGGGTTGTTCTCTTCCCAAGCGATGATCGCCCCGAATTTCTTCACCCAGCAGTCGCTGGCCAACACCTTGGCCAATGCGCCGCTGTCTTGCAGGATCGGGATCAGCGAGTGTACCAGCGATTCGCCGATATGTTCGCGCGGAAAGTTCTCTTGCTCGACGATCGCGACGCTCAGAGTGGGATCACGCCTCAAGAGTGCGCCGAGCGTGGCGCCCGCGGGACCGCCACCCATGATCACTACGTCGTATGTGTGCTGCACTTGAATACCTCGCATTGCAATTGATAGTAGAGTGTTTCGAAAATTTGGGCGGTACGGGTCACAAGATGTGCACGCGCCGAATGTGACGTTCGGAGCGGGCCCCGAACGCACGGCGACCGTGTAGCAAGCGATGATTGTCGAAGATCAAGAAGTCTCCCGACGCCCAACGGTGCGACAGACACACTTCAGGAGTGTAAAGGTGCTCGGCCATGTAGTCCGCGAGTCGCTGGGTCTGCTCCTCGTCGGCGCCCACCAGCTCGGGCGCGTTTCCGCCAACCCCGCTCACGGGCTCCGTGTACCGAATGGTTTGCTCGCCCGTGAACGGGTGTTTGCGAATCAAGTTGGTGGTGACGTCTCCTCCATAGTGCGCAGTGCGCGCTTGGCGATAGCGGCAGACGCATTGCTCTAACCAATTTCGGTCGGCCTCGCTGGCGCGCTTCAACACCCGCACCGTGTCCGAGAAGAGTGACTCCCCCCCCTCCGCCGGGGCTTGAACACAGTTGAAGAATAGGTAATGCGGGTCCCGACGCGCAAAGACGCCATCCCAATGGAACGGAACCCGGTCGCGCGTAAATAGGTAATTTGCCGCGTCGTCCGCTGCCTTGAGATCCAAGACGTAGCCAAAGGGCCAGTCCAAGAGCTCTCCGATGCGGCGACAGTACGCTTCGAACTCGGGCGCGCCGATCTCATGCAAGCCGCGGATCACCACCAAGTGGTGCTCGCGCACCAGCCGATCCAATTCGCCGGGTGCGATCTCGTCCAGCCGCTGCGCGCCGACCGGCCGGGCCAACACGCCAAATGGTTGCAACGGGGTGACCCGAAACTGCGACTTGGCCGACTCCATCTCGATCTGCATGGTCATTGCACCACCTCTTCCTTGCTCCGCAATACGTAGTGACTCGGGCGTGCCTGCGCGTGCGCGAGTTCTGCCCCCAGGGCTTCGGCTTGTCGCCGCTTCATCAACACCGGCTTGCCGTCGTGCAGCACGACCACGTTGTGCCAGGGGGTGCCCCAGACATCGTCGGACGGTACCAGCATGATTCCGATCTTTCGCGAGTCGGACCGCTGCGGATGAATCGACAGCCGGAGCGCGTTCGGAAAGCGGCTTTCCACCAAGCTACTCCAGGCATTGCTGCGCTGAACCACGCGGTAGGCGACCGTCTTGGTCATGTCCCGCAGTCGATTGCGGGACACGTCGTTGATACTGGCGACGTAGTCCTCGAAAATGAAGCGGTGAATGCCGTTGAACATGTTGACGACGTCGGTTTCGCCCATTCTCACGCGCTCGCGCAGCTCGCGCAGTGGCACGCCGTGGCCGATCAGCAGTTCCTCACGCATCACCGCGTAGTCCTCGCGACCAAAAACGTCGTCGAGATCGAAGTGATCGAGGGACGAGGCGCTGAGCGTCTCCATGAACTCGAACAGGCTGCGCTTGTAGCCGTCGACGTCTTCCTCCTTGATCCGAACCAGATCACTGAAGACGCGCCCATCCGAACAGATCGTGATTCGCGCGCCGGGCGGATAAATCGCGCGAATCTCGTTACAGATCGATTGCAGGAACTGCAACGCGAGACGTTCGCCGAGGTCCGGCAATGCCCCCAGCGTCTTCTCTGGGTTGGCCGATTTGCCTGGAAAGGCCGGGATGATGAAGTGCACGGGTTTGCGTGCGCAGACGGCAAGCTCGACCCGCGCCAGATGTGGTGCCCGACAGCGCGCCGTGGGCTCGCTCGCCAGATGTCGATGTTCGGGGATCAGACGACGGAATCTGAGAGGCACGTTCACGATACGCTCCGCGAGGGTCAGCCCCGCCTCTGGCGTGTCCCGCATGCGAGAAACCCTGTCTGCCGGCCTGTCGTTGCCTCCCATCGCGTCGACTTCCATCATCAACATCCCTTTTTTCTCCCATTCCTCTGCCGTGGTCGCTCGCGCCCACCGGTGCATCCCCGCACCTTCGAACCGCGACCCAACTACCAACTAAACAGCCGCCCTCTAGTGGCGAGCCGTCTTAAGCAATGCTCGTGCCGGAGTGCGATGGCTCACGACATCGCACGGAGTTGTCGCACGTCAGTGACCGCTGAAGCGGTGCCCCCCGGTCGATGATTACTCCAGGATTGCGCCGCACTCGCTGCGTCGACGCGACTGGACTTTTGCGCGCGCGAGCCAGCGCAGGCGTTCCGCATCAGAGCCCCACGCGCGGCGCTCGCGCCGTGACACCTGGACCTTTGTCGCAAGCCCGCTCGCACAGCGGCACGCAGGGCAGCTCGGAACGATCCGCTTTTTTGCGCGACGATCATCGCCGTTCCGATCGGGCTCGGCGAACGTGGACAAAAGCGTGCACGCAAATGTCAGAAATTGTCCTGTCTCTCGTCGTCGCGCTCGCGGAGGAAGAATGCGGCTTCCGGCGCGTGGTTTATCGAGATCTAGAGGCTCTTCGCAATCCCATACCACTCTTTGAGCCGAACGGCTCGTGAGAAAGCGTTTGGATCGGACGCATCGGCGATTCCGATACTTGCTATCGGCATTTGAGGGCTTCCCGGCTCCCAATCGATAGCTATGATTGCGAAGAATATGGCTGCCGGGACAGGCCAGCTGCGCGCCCCACGTGCGTTCGTGGGCGCACGAACCGGGCCGTTCACGGCAGGAAAGTAGGAGCTATTACATGACCAAAGCAAGAAACTGGGGACTCTTGAGCGTATCGGTGCTTCTGGCGTTCGCGTTCGCCGCGTCCGGTCTCACGAAGCTCATTGGCATGCAGGCGCATATCGATCACTTCGCCAAATGGGGCTATCCGGACTGGTTCAGAGTCTTCGTCGGCGCGGCTGAAGTAGCCGGCGCGGTCGGCATCCTCGTACCGCGGACCTCTTTGCTGGCCTGCGCCGGGATGGGGATCCTCATGCTCGGCGCGGCCTATACGCACCTCACGAACGGCGAGGGTGCGCAGGCTTCCGCGCCGCTGCTGCTGCTGGCATTGCTCGGGTATGTCGCGTGGAGCCGTCGCAGCACGACCGTGCAATTGGCACGCTCAGTCTAGCACTTGCACCCGCAATCTTTCACGGATGCGTCGCAATCCTTCACCGAGCCGCGGCGCGAGTTTCGCTCACGCTGCGGCTCGCTCAGACGAAGGTCTGCTCCCTGCATAGCTGCTCTAGACAGTCGAGCAGCCATTGTCCAGCGGGGCCCAGCGGGGTGTCCTTGCGGACGATGGTAGACATGGTCGCGAGCAACGGGTTCGGCCCCCATCGCTCCATCACGACCCGCTGCAGCGTGCCGGCTTCGATGTCTTGACGCACCAGATTCAGCGGTAGATTCCCCCAGCCGAGCCCAGCGCGTAACAGTGTGAGTTTGGTGGAGATGTCCGCGACGCGCCAAGTCGATTTAGCAAGCACGCCGACGTCAGCCGCCGGTGCGGCGCCGCGCTCGCTCAGAATGACTTGCACGTGATTGAGCGCCACCGCGGTTGGAATGGGCGCTGCCGCGGACGCCAGAGGGTGATCCGAAGCGGCGACGGTCACCAACGCCACTTCACACAGAAATCGACTATTCAAGTCGGCAGAGGTCACTCGGGTTGTGCCGCTGACACCGACTTGACATGTACCATCGATTACCAGTTTCGATATCACACTCAGCACCTCACTGTGTATGCGAAGCGAAACA
Organism: Polyangiaceae bacterium; assembly: GCA_035273265.1. GTDB lineage: Bacteria > Myxococcota_A > Polyangia > Polyangiales > Polyangiaceae > PMG-095. The sequence goes on along the minus strand of DATEPG010000339.1, from coordinate 6,637 downwards.
CCCGGAAACTGAGCGCGAAACGCGCGACACATTTCGACCATCAATCCCGGTGGGAATAGCGCGTCGAGCGCCACGGAGACCTCTGTCTCCAGACCGCGCGAGATATTGGCTGCGCGCTCTTGAAGCTGGTGAATGCGCTCAATCACCTGCTCCCCGTCGGCAAGAATTGCCTTGCCCGCGGGCGTGAGCTTTGGTCCGCGACCCGTGCGTTCGAAGAGCGGAACGCCGAGCGTGGACTCCAGCTTCGAAACGCCCTCGCTCACCGCCGATTGAGTTCTGTTCAGAAAGCGCGCCGCTGCGGAGAAGCTGCCGTGGTCCGCCACACACTTGAACAAACGAAGCTGGTCCAGAGTCAACGACACGATTCGAATCCGCGAGTAGCCAGCGATTCAGCTGCGCCAGTGAGGCGGGTAAGCGTTCTCGAAGCGAGGTAGCGCCTCGACGCGATCGAGCCAGGCACGCATGGGCGCACCCAGCGCCTCACTCAAGCCGAGCCCCGGCATCCGTAGCTCGAAACGCCGAGCCATTGCCACGAACGGATACAAGGCAAGGTCCGCCGCGGAGACCGCGCCAAGCAGGAAGTCGCCGCGTAGCTGGCGTTCGAAGTACACGAGCTCTGCGGCAAACTGCTCAGCAGCACGCCGAACGCGCTGCTCGTCGCGTCCCTCGCCCGCTTGCTTGAAGAAGAGCTCGCCCGCCAAAGTTCCCTGCAGCCGGCCGAGCTGCTCATCAACCTCCCGGATCATTCGCCGTGCGAGCGCGCGGCCGCGCACGTCTTCCGGGAATAGGCGGCGCTTGGCGCCAGCGCGCTCGTCGAGGTATTCGACGATTGCGGCCGACTCGAACAACACGAAGTCGTCATCGACGAGCACAGGCACCTTCGCGCGCGGATTCATGCGCAAAAACTCAGGGCGTTTGAGATCTCCGGCAGAAAACTTCAACGGCTTACCGGTATATTCTTGCGCCTGGTACTCGAGTGACAGGTGGACGCGCATCGAGAATGGGGAACCAGAAACATAGTAGAATTCGAGTGCCATTTTGCAACTTCCTTCACTGATCTGAACGAGCTTGCACGAGATGGTGCGCCGAAAAACTCGGAAACAGATGCGACAAAACGCGTCTGTTGTCGTCAACTAATTCTAACATCGCAGCCGAATGCTCGCGGGAATAATCTGCGCGCTTTCGGCGATAATCGTGATGCGCGAGTCGCGTGAGCAGGGCGGTAGCGCGAGCAGCGAGACCGAGTAGCGGGGCCGAGACACTGTCGGATTCCGACCTTCAAATGCAGTTGGTAAATATTGGAACATCATATGGAACACATGCATGCGTCAGAACAGTTTGGCTTTGAGCAAATTCTCGTTCATGGTACGTGTGGCGTGAGGGGCACGTATATGCAACGCTTTGTAGCGTTGTGAGGAACAGTCTCGTCGGTTTGATCGACCACTCTGCTGTTTGATGCAGGGGGGCACGCGCATCTCAAGGGTCATCGATGGTAAACAGGGAAGAGTACTTCGTATTCGACTGGCAAGAGCGGCTCGAATTGGTGGGAAAAGCTCAGCCCTTCGTTGATTTGCTGACAAGGGTTCCGCACATTGCCAGTACCGGGGCCGCGGTCATGCTCGACGGAGAAAGCGGCACGGGCAAGGAGCTTTTTGCACGCGCGATTCACTCGCTGAGCGGCCGCCAAGGCCAGTTGGTCCCGATCAACTGCGGCGCGATCCCGGATGAATTGTTCGAAAGAGAAATGTTCGGGCACAAGCGCTCGGCATTCACGGGCGCGGTTACTTCCGAGGCAGGCATGGTGGAGAGCGCCGAGGGCGGCACGCTTTTCCTCGATGAAGTAGACTGTTTGCCGCTGCCCGCGCAAGCAAAGCTGCTGCGATTCGTTCAGGAAAAGGAATACCGACCGGTCGGCTCTCCGACAACGCGTCGGGCGGACGTGCGGATCATCGCGGCGAGCAATGCACAGCTGCTCGATAAGGTGGCGGCCGGCCTGTTTCGCCTGGACCTCTATTATCGGCTCAACGTGCTGCCGCTGACTTTGCCGGCCTTGCGCGAGCGACGCGAGGACATTCCCTTGCTCGCGCGCTACTTGCTGGCTCGTGGCTTCGGGCAACACAAGCGCCTTTCGAACAGGCTGCTGGGCCTGCTCTCCGAGCGAACTTGGCCCGGCAACGTGCGCGAGCTGCAGCACACCATCGAGCGAGCCGCCGTCATGTCCATGAACCGGGACACGCTGGACGTGTGCGACTTGCACATTTCCGCGGCCGCAAAGCCGGGCACCGAGCCATTTCGAGAAGCCAAGCGCCGCGTGGTCGACGAGTTCGAGCGCACCTATCTGAGGGACATCTTGAACGCCCATGGCGGGAACATCGCCAACGCCGCACGCGCGGCCGAAAAGAATCGGCGAGCCTTCTGGGAGCTGCTTCGCAAACACTCGATTCATCATCGATCAGCCAGACATTCGGACGAAAATGCAGCCCCGGCCATGAAGCGAGACTAGCCCCTAGGCCGGGCAAAGGCCTGCGGAGCAAGCTGCGCTCAACGCGGCCCCCGGGGCGCAGGCCGCCTCTCAAAAACCCAGCCGGGCCTCCGCAAAGGCCGTCGTGTTCTTCTCGAAGGTACGAAAGAAGGATGGCAACTGCCCGTTGAAGTAGTCCGCGCCGACGATGATCTTCCAACGGTCAGAGAGAGCGTAGCTGACCCTTCCGCGTAGCAGGTAGTTGAAGCGGGGAAACCAAAAAGCGCCCATCAGCTCTGCCTGCAGCGTCTCGTTGTACCAACGATCGTGAATTCTCAGCGTTCCGCCATTCTGAATGGGATCGAGCTGGTTGTTCAGCGTGTCGCCTTGCACGGCTAGGTTCCGCAACAGCGGATCTTGGATCTGAAAGGGATCTTGGAAGTGGGTGATTACCCTGAGCAGGTATTGCGCGTTCACGTTCAAATTTTCGAAGAACGTTCGATCGACACCGAGCACCAGGTATAAGAAGGGGTTTTTGATGGTGGGGTCCGTACCGTTGGTATCTTTGGTGAAGGTGAAGCTCGCCTCACCGCGGACTCCATATTTGCCGACCACGCTGGCGAAGTCACCGCCCACGACGTGGATGCGCTCGTGCCGCAAGAGTACTTGAGTCTCGGTGGCCGACATCGTGCCCAGGGCGAAGTCGGGATATTTGTCGTAGCCGCCGAAATAGGAGAGCGACCAATCGAGCGCCCCGCCGGTTTGCTCGAGCTTGAACGCGCCCTGCCCGAGCGATTGCCGAAAGCTTGGTGAGGTCTCGTGCGCGACGACGCCTGCGGGCAAGGGCGGAATAGGGATGACGTGCGGCCGGAAGCCCGGGAGCCACATGCCCGAGAGCGTGAAGCTCCCGAGGTAGACGTTGGTCTTCGTCGCTGTGGCGCCCGAGCGCTGATCGTCGTCGTCCGGCACGAGCAACGTGAGATCTCTGGGGCTGATGTTGTCGGTCGGATTGACTCCATCGGCTCGCCCCCAAACCACGATTTGTCGACCGACGCGGAAATCGACCGCCCCGAGCGAGAAGTCCAAGTAGGCCTCGCGCAAGGTCCCGGCGGGGGCCGAGCGCCGAAAGAGGTCGTCGTAGCGGACCCAGCCGTCCGCCACGAGCAAGACATGCCGCCCGAATTTCGGCGCGATACGCGTCCAAAGCGCGACCGAGCCAATGTTCTGCACGTCATCGAGTTTGCGATTCGACGACCAATAGCCCAAACGGAGGCTGCCGCTGGCGGGACTGGGCTCTGGGGCCGCCTCCTCCTCTGTCGCGAATTCTTCCGCTGGCCCAGCGGAGTCCGGCGCTGCGGCCTCGGCCCCCGGGCTGCTGAGTGGCTCTTCCGCGGCGGATCCCGAGGCCGCCTCGGGGGCGCCGGGATCGGCAGCGGGCGGCGCGGAAGGATCCGGCGAGCTGGCTTTTGCCGGATCGGAAGGCTCAGCAAGCGGCGCTGCAACGGGCGCAGCGCCGCTATTGGCGTCTGCCGGAGGCGCTGAACCGCCTGCCCCGGGCGGCGGATCCGCAGCCCAAGCGCTCGTGGCGACGAGCGACGCCGAAAGCATCAACCAAGAAAGACGCCATCGGCGCGCTAGGCGAAAGCTCACTGATCTCGCTCGAGATATCGAGTCGTAAACATGTCTTCGCCAATTGCAGCTTCGAGCTTGTAATTGGAGAACCGAATCACGGTCTTGTGCCCTGTTTGCGAGTTGCGGGCTTCCATCGTCATCGGCTGCCACTTTTGGCGAGCAGCGTCGACTTGCCGAACATCGCTGTAGCGCAGGACCTTCAGAGGTTTATCGGAGGTGTCCCAGATCTCGACCTTGAGTGCGACGAGGTTGTCTTTGCGAATCCAAGACTGGCGCTTGGAGTAGCCGCTATTGGACTTTAGCTCCGCGGACTTGGGGACTGATTCGATCACGAAGCAAGCAGCGCCATCGAGCGAGTCCTCCTTGACGATTCGGTGCTGCCAATCAAGAACCTTGTAGCCGATGATGTCGCCATAGGAGAAATCCGTACCGACGAAGCTGTCCTTCTTGTTGGATGCCACGAGCCGTCGCACCTTCTTCAACGCGGGCAGGTAGATCCAGATATCGTCGTCGGCGCTCGAATGTTCGACGAGCAGCGTGGCGGTGCCGCGGACGTCGCTCGGTGACAAAAACTTCACCACGCGCGAGGAATCCGTGCCGTTCGGCTGCAGCTTCGTGGCCGAAAACGTGGAGCGAACACGCTTCTGTCCTTGGCTGTTCACGAGCTCCATGCTGACGTCCTGGGTCGCCCCCGGGACCTTGGAGACGACGAAGTTCTTTTCCATGATTTGAACCGCGTTGGCCTCGCCAGCTGCGGCGCTGCGAGTGAAGGTCGACGCCTCCAGCAACGTTCCGCCAAAGACCGCCAACGCGCTGCGCCGCGTCAGCGATGATTCATGCCAAAGTGTCGACCGCGACTGGTTCTTGTTGGTCATGTAGATTCTCCTGTACTCGGTTTCCAAAAACGAAGGTCGGCCTGAGCGCGAGCAGCAGACTCGGCAGCACCGTGAGTGCAGCAAACGCACTCACGAGCATGGCTGCTGCGATCAGGATACCCATCCAGATGTGCATGTAGAAGCCCAGCGACAACACCAAGACGCCGTAACCACCAGCGACCGCGGAAGCCACGAACAGCACGGCCTTGCCGGCGCTGGCGAACACCTTACGAAACGCGCTGGCCTCGTCTCCGTTCTTGGCCAGCTCTTCGCGCAGCCGGAAGATGAAGTAAATCGCATAGTCAGCGCCGATGCCTACGCCCATCGCCGTGGTGATCGCGGTCGCGATATTCAGCGGGATCTGAAAGACCCCGAGGATGCCAAAATTGACGATCGTCGTGATCACGAGAGGCACGAGGACCATCAGCCCCGCCAAGAACGATCTGAAGACGGCCGCGCACAAGACGAACAACACGATTGCGATTTGCAAGATGTTGCGAATTTTGCCGTCGACCATTACCTCGTTCAGGGCGGAGGCGCGTGAGCCGTTGCCGCCGAGGCGCACTTCACCCAGGCCAGCGAACTGCTGACGCATGAAGGGCTGGAGCTTGCGCGCAAAGTCCTCGAACAAGGCCGTGCTCGCGTTTTTGCGCAACATCCAGATGTGCGCATGCTGATAGTCGTAGTCGACGTACGAATCGAAATCGCCGGGGTCACCCGACATCGAGTAGAGCAGCAAGTACTGCGCGATGGTTTCCTCGTCGTCCGGCAGCTTGTCGAAGCTCGGGTCGTCGTCGTGTAAGGCGCGATTCATGCGCTTGATGAAGTCGACGATCGACAGCGTCTTGCCCACGTCCGGCTGGGACTCGATGTAATGCTGGGTGGCCTCGATCGCGCGCAGCATCTTCGGATCTTTGATCGAATCCGGGCGGTTGCCGCGGACCAGCACGCCGAACGAATTGGTGCCCCCGAGACGCGAATTCAACGCGCGATCCGCGACCAGGACCTCGTTGTTGTACGAGAAGTAGTTCCTCAGATCGTTGTCGTTGCGAATCCGGAACGCCGCCGCGGTGCAGATCACCGTCACGGCCAGCGCGCCACCGAATACCATGCGCCGCCTTCGAGGATCGATGGACAGCTCGGCCAGGCTGGCCGAGAGTCGTCCCCAGAGGGTATCCCCCGCTTCGCGGAGTTGGTCGCGAGCGGAAGGAGGCGCAAGGACGCAGCGCAACGCCGGGATGAAAGTCATCTCCAAGACGAGGGCGCTGATGATGCCGCAGGCCGTGAACACGCCGAACGTGCGAATCGACGGAATTTCGAAGACCAGTAACGACAGGAATCCGAGCGCCGCCACCACGCCGGCCGTGATCATCACCGGCGCGATCGGCGTGACGGATTCGACCACCGCGCGCCGACTCGTGTCTTTGGACGCGGGCGCGCCGCCAGCGATCAGCCGGTGATACTCCTCGTAGTAGCGTTTGAGGATCTGAACGGCGTGGCCTGCGGCGACCGCTAGAATCAGGATCGGTGTAGTTGCGTTGAAGACGTCGAGCGGCACCGAAGCGAGACTCATGATGCCGAGCGCCGAAACGACGGCGATCAGCGCGGTCACCAGCGGCAAGACCAGGCCCTGCCAGGTTCGGAAGGCTTCGTAGTGGATCAGCCCGGT
>DATEPG010000338.1:0-3891 GCA_035273265.1 Polyangiaceae bacterium | reverse complement strand
CCGCCGGAACTGCCGGTACTGGCACGGGCGGTGCGCCCGCCGCCGCTGGCAGCAGCGGAGGCGTGGGTGTTGCCGGTGGGGGCAACGTGGCTGGTGGTCCGGCCGCTCCTCCTGAACCGGAGCTCGTGACCTCCGCAAAAGACGACTATTGGAAGGTCGGCACCCTGACGAAGGGTGGGACCGCTGCCACGGTCACCGTGACGAGCGCCAGCACTGCGCAGGCCTGGGACGGGTTTGGCGGCACCTTCAATGAGAAGGGCGCGCAGATGCTCATGGGTCTCGACGCTGCCAAGCAGGCCGAGATCATGAAGAAGCTGTTCGACGTCAAAGACGGCATCGGCTTCACCTGGGGTCGCATTCCAATTGGCCCCAGCGACTACGCGATCGAACGCTACAATTTCCAGGCCTCGGCTACTGCGGCGTTTTCGATCGATCACGACAAGACGGTGAGCGCAACCAGCAAAGCGCCCATCATGCCCTACGTCAAAGCCGCCAAGGCGGTGAAGCAGGACATCAAGTTCTGGGGTAGCCCCTGGACTCCGCCCCCGTGGATGAAGACTGGCGCTTCAACGGCGGCTGATTCGATGGGCTACGACAAGGGCTCGATGATCAACACCAAGGACAACTTGGATAAGTACGCCACGTACTTGGTGAATTGGATCAAAGCCTACGAAACGGAAGGCATCAAGATCGACTTCATCGTGCCCCAAAACGAACCGGGCTGGGCGCAAGCCTACCCCAGCTGCGCGTGGGGTTCGTATTACGACGGCAATGCCATGATGACCGGCAAGACGTTCATGGGCGATTTCATCACGGCCAACCTGAGCCCCGCGATGAAGGCCGCGACCCTGACGACGAACATCTGGTACGGCACGTTCTCGAACGCGGGTACTTACAACGACTACTGGGCGAACCTCCCCGCGGACAAGACCCTCGTAAAGGGTGTGGCTCTGCAGTGGGCGACCGACACTGGGATCGCGGCAGCCGCTGCCGCTGGCTTCAAGGTCATGCAGTCGGAACACAAATGCGGCAACTATCCCTGGCTCACCGCAAAGGCGACCAGCGAGGCTGACGCGAACCGGGACAACTTCCTAGCGGATCACGCGCCCAACAATCACGCCTACGGCGAGGAAAGCTGGGACTTGATCAAGGGCTGGATCGACAAGGGCGTGAATAGCTACAGCGCCTGGAACATGATCCTCGACAAGGGAGGCTTCAACCTCGACAAGTCGCGCCCCTGGCCCCAAAACGCGCTGATTGTCGTCGACGGCACGACCGTGAAGTACACGGCTGCGTACTACGTGTTCCGTCACGTCGCGCAGTTCGTGGAGCCGGGCGCAACCGTGCTCAAGGTGACTGGCGGCAATGCGCTAGCGTTCAAGAACCCCGATGGCACGGTGGTCACCATCATGTACAACTCGGGTGCTTCAGCGGCCATGACGACCCTGTCGATCGACGGGACGTTGTATCAGGTGAGCGTTCCGTCGCATGGCTGGGCGACCGTGAACAAGAAAGGCTGAGTCTTCGCGCTCGAGAGATCGAGCCGAGAATTCGCTGAGGACGTGCCTGGTCGCGTTCTGTCGATCAACCTGGCGAGGGCCTTCCCCCGCCAGGTTGGGAGTCGACGGAGCTGACCGGGCACTTTCGTTTTGGGGCTAAATGCTTGGCCCGCTGCTTGGATGAGCGAGTCACTCCACCCGATGGGCCTTACCCGTTGCCTGTTTCGGGCTCGGGCACGCCCACGGGTTGCCCAGACGCTAGTCCACGTCTGGGATGAGACTGAAGCGGTAGCTGATCCCCATAATCAGCTGCGTTCGACCGAGAAAGCCGTACTCCATCCGCATCTGAACTCGCTTGTGCAGATCGATCTCGGCGCCGATCAATAGGTTCCACGGATCCGAGAGCGACTTGTCCAGCTTGTAGCGGATGGTCGTATCTCGTGGTTCCTGTAAGCCGCCCACGAGGGGGCTGACGGGACCTTGCTCCGCTGGCGGAAGGCGGCTGTACCACTGGGCGACTTTGGACTCGAGGCTGCCTTCTGGAGCGGCCACTGCATCTTGGAGCGAAATGGCCCCTTGGGTATCTGCCTGAATCGCCTGGCGCATGGCGCCCACCCAAGTAGACAACCAAACGGTGCGCCCGAGAGCGAAGCGCTTGCCGACACGCGGAGTGAGCAGAAAGGTGCGCACTGGTTTGTCGAGTTTCTCGACCTTGGTCCAGGCCAAATTCATGTCGAGCACGCCAAAAAATCCCCAAAGACTAAAAGCGGCGGTGGCTCCGAAGCCGCCGCCGTATCCGGATTGGGAGGCGCCTGCGCGCAGCGGAAACGGCTGAGCGAGCAACACATCGGTATCGCTGTCGACTACTCGGGTCGCCAGCCCGTACACATTCAGGAACGGGAGTGCCCACAGGTCGAGTCGGCCGTTGATGACCTTCACCGTCGATGTGACGTGATCGAATTTCACGATCTTGCTGAGGTCGACGAAGTCGCCGTCGTTGACGGCGATGTTCACGCCACTGATATCGACGCCTTGGGTGGCGTACGCATAGTTGATTCCGACGCCGAACGGCAGAGGGAACGTCAAGCCACGCGCGGCGAGCTTCTTGCCCCAGATCGGAAACAAGTAGTTGTACTTGTAGGGCGGGTTGCCAATGTCTGGGGCTCCTTGTGCACGCGCAGCACGCGGCAGCGACAGAAACAAGAGGCCGAAGATTGAAGCCGCGCCTAAGATCCTAGCCCGTCGTCGAGCTTTCAGGGACATTTATCGGACGTGTAACGCACTGGCTGTTCGAAGTCAACGAGCCCTCGGCTCAGGTTTCCGCTGTTTTCCTGCGCCTAAGCGTGGCTTGACTGTTTCGTCGCGCGCGGGTAGTCGCGGATAGGCAGATGAGGGAGCAGGCAGCAATGAGTTGCATTCGAGCGCACGGAAACTCGCTGACTCTCGTGGTGCTCGCGATGGTCGCCTTCGCTGGGCTGGGCTGCGGCGGCGAAAAGCCGCCCGCGCAGCTGCCCAGCACCGCCGCCCGCGATCGCGCCGCCACGCGCGTCGAACTCGTGGAGCTGGTGATCTCGGACCCTGAGCGAGCCGCGAAGGTCCGCGCTCTCTACATCCAAATGGACTCACTGTTGCTCGATACCAAGCGCGCGCAAGCGCGGCAGCTGGCGCTGCTCGGGGCCGAACCGCCGAGTAGCGATCATGAAACGCGTGCCCGCCTGGCCGCCGTGCAGCAGGCCGAATCGAATGCACTCGAGGGCTATGTTCGGCTTCAGCTGGAGCTTCGCCGCTTCACGACCGCGAGCGAGTTCGCGCGACTGGACGCGGTTCGCTAGGCCCATGTTCTGGATTGCACTCTCCGCGTTCATCATGACCCTCACTGGCGAGGGTGACGACACGTTCGTCATTCGCAGGTTCCTGGAGCGCGCGCGTGAAGCGGTCAGCGAACACGTTCACGATCCGCTTCGCCAAAAGCAAGCTCTCGAGACCCTCGCGCGCACCTCCAAGGCGTTCGCGCAACACCGCAAACGCACCGGCCAGGTGAGCGCGTGCATCGAGCAGGTCGATCGTAAGTACGCCGCGTCAGCTGCAGACTATGAGCGCTGTCTCGCTGATGTGGCACCGGCTTGGGACGCCGCCGCCGAAGCGCTGATCACCCTCAGTCACGAATTCCGTCGCGTGCTGACGCCGGCCGAACTAGCCGCGGTCCGGCGCGACGCCGAGCCGTGATGAGCCCGCGGTGTGTGTGCGCGAGTGCCTTGGTCCTGCTGCTGGGCCTAGCGGGTACCGCTCGTGCCGAGGAGTACCGGCGCCCCGGGCTGGAAGGGCAGTGGAGTCGGCGGCACCTGACCTCGCCCATGAATAGCCTCAACATCTTGGCAGGTCCGGGCCAGCC
>DATEPG010000337.1:0-11079 GCA_035273265.1 Polyangiaceae bacterium | reverse complement strand
AGCGGCTCAGCCGCGTCGAGCCCACGCATCCTGCGTTGCTGGCGTTCGAGGCCCAGATCGGCGAACAAATCGCCGGCGCTCCAGCCGCGCGAGCGGCAGAGCCGGCTCCCGTTTCCGTGAAAGCGGTGCCGCCCGCGCCTGCGGCGGAAGCTGCTGCCACGCCGGTCGCGCCGGAAGTCGCCATCGCTGCCGCAGTGGCTGCTGCCGCCATTGCTCCCGCCGCCACCGTTGCTCCCGCGTCGGTCGCGGCGCCTCCAGCGTCGGCCGCCGCGCCGCCCGTGAGTGCCGCGAGCGCGCCCGTTGCAGATGATTCGTTGATCGCCTCGCTGCGCGAGAAGCTCGCCCAGCAGGAAGCAGCCAAGCGCTTCAACGAGTACGTGAAGACGCTCGTCGCCTTGGGCGATGCCGTGTCTGATCCGGAAGAGAAAGCAGAGCTCTACGCCAAGGCCGCGGACCTGTACGTGAACAAGTTCGCGAATCAGGCCGAAGCAGTACGTGCCTACGAGAAGGTGCTCGAGGTCGACCCGAATCAGGCAGCCGCGATCGGCTACCTGCGGGAGATGTACGAGAAGCGCCGCGATTGGGAGAAGCTGATTCAGCTCAGCATGCGCGAAGCGAGCACGCTCGCTTCCGGCGCAGAGCGCGCGGCCAAGTACAAACAGATTGCGCTGCTCGCCACCGATAAGGTCAAAAAGCCCGAGATTTGCATCGATCTCTGGGCGGTCGTGCTGGACAACGATCCGGACGACGCGGACGCTTTGAATGCGCTTTCGCAGCTGTACGAGCGCTCGCGTGACTACGAGAAGTTGGCTGACGTCTTGGGCCGCTTGGCCGAGGTCACCTACGACACGGCCGCCAAGATCGAGCTGCTGAACAAGCTCGGGCAGGTCGCCGGCGATCGCTTGAAGGACGAAGAGCGAGCGGTGGACGCGTACCGCGCGTTGCTCACGTTGCAGCCCGACGATCGACGCGCGCAAGAGCAGCTGAAGAAGCGCTACGTCACGCTCGGACGTTGGGACGATCTCGAGGTGTTCTACGCCGACACGGGCAAGTGGGACGAGTTCATCCGGGTGCTCGAGAGCAACGAAGCGCGCGCGACCGATACGGCGCAGCGCATCGGTATGCTGATGAAGATCGCCGAGCTGTGGATGACCCAAAAGGGCAAGCCCGATCGCGCGGCGAAGGCTTACGAGAAGGTGCTGAGCTTCGAGGAGAACAACCTCCCGGCGGCTGAGCGCCTGATCCCGATCTACACCACGGCCAATAACCCCAAGGGCTTAGCCACGGCGATCGAGGTCAAGCTCGGACACGTGCAAGACCCCGAGGACAACCTCGTGCTGTTGCGTGAGGTGGCCGGGCTGTACGAGTCTCGCATCAACGACAAAGCCAAGGCTTTCGAGCGCTATTTGGCCGCGTTCAAGCTGGCCCCGGCCGACGAGCAGAGCCAGGCGGACATGGAGCGCGTGGCCCAGGTCACCGGGCGCTGGAGCGACGTGATCGGCGCTTACAGCTCCGCCGTGCTGAGCGCCGACGAACAACGCGACGTTTCCACGGCCAACGCGCTGCGCCTGCGCTTGGGGCGAGTATTCGTGGAGGAAGCCCAGCGCGTCGATGACGCTTTGGCCGAATACCGCGCGGTCTACGAGAGCGATCCCGACAATCAGATCGCGCTCGGCGCTCTGGAGCGCTTGTATCGCCAGACCCAGCGCTGGCGAGATCTACTGGACGTGTACGAGAAGAAGCGAGAGCTCGCCGATCAGCCGGAAGAGCGCAAACGCATCTTGTACGAGATCGCCAAGCTGTACGAGGTGCAGATCGGCGATCCGAAGGCCGCCATCGAGACCTTCCAAGCCGTGCTCGAAGACGATCCGGCGGACTCGGCGACCCTGGCGGCGCTCGATGCGCTGTATCAGAAGACCAAGAGCTGGGAGCCGTATGCCGAGGTGCTTCGGCGGCGGATCGAGCTGGAGGGCGACGAAAACGTGCTCGTCGATCTGAAGTTCCGGCTGGCCGAAACCGAGCTCGAATACCTGGGCGACGAAGCCGGCGCGCTGGCGAACTATCGAGAAATTCTGCTGATCAACGCTGACCACGAGGGCGCGCGGCTAGCGCTCGAGGGCATGTTGAAGAGCGAATCGCTGAGCGCGGAAGCGGCCGCGATTCTCGAGACGATCTACGAGTCCCGGGGTGACTGGGAAAAGTTGATCGGCGCGCTGGAGATCTTGGCAGTCAGCGACTCGCAGGTGGATCGACGAGTGTTTCTGCTGCGCAAGATCGCGGCCACCTCAGCCAATCAGCTCGGGTCCCTGGATCGCGCGCTCGACGCTCAAGCTCGCGCGCTGAAGGAAGATCCGGCGCAGGGCGAAACCCTGCTCGAGCTCGAACACCTGGCAGCCCAGGCAGGTGCCTGGGACAAGTTGCGCGGCATCTACAACGATGTCGCAGGCTCCCTCGACGAACCAGGGCTGGCTCGCCAGTACTGGATGCGTCTAGCCGTGATCGAAGAGCGGCTAGGTAAAGTGCCCCAGGCCGCTGCCAGCTACGAAAAGGTGCTCAAACTCGACCCCGCGGATGCCGAAGCGCTGCAGGCGATGGACGCTCTGTACCGTGGCACGGGTCACTGGGAAGAGCTGATCGGCGTCTTTCGCAGGCGCATCGATTTGGCGCAGGACGGCGCCGAGAGCGAAGCCATCTACTCGCAGATGGCCCAGGTCTATGAAGAAAAGCTGGGCAAGCCTGATGAAGCGATCGCGGCCTACCGTGAAGTGCTGGCGCTGGATCCCACCAGTCACGTCGCGCTCAACGCCTTGGACGGCTTGTTCACCCGCCGCGGATTGTGGAACGAACTCGCTGACAACCTGGAGACCCAACTCGGCCTAGCCGATACCGACGATGCTCAGCGCGACTTGATGCTGCGCTTGGCGTCGCTCCGTGAACGTCAGATGGGCCAGACGGAAGCCGCAATCGAAGGCTACCGCCAAGTGCTCGATCGCGATCCGACCAACCAGACCGCACTCGGTGCGCTCGAGCGGCTCGCCGAGGACAGCACGCACTCCTTGGCGATCGCCGAGATCCTAGAGCCTCTGTATCGAGGGCAGGGGGATTTCCAGAAGCTGATCGGCGTGCACGAGGTGCAGGTCGCGCAAGCGGACGAGCCCGCGCGCAAAGTGGAGCTTTTGCATCAAGTCGCGGCGCTGCACGAGGACGCCGCCGGTGACGTGAACGCCGCGTTCGACACCTTGGCTCGCGCCTTGGCCGTCGATCCGGCGCACGAAGAGACGCAGGCGGGCTTGGATCGCTTGGCGCGCGTGACCGGACGTTTTACGGACCTGGCCCGCGTGTTCGAACAGTTGGCCGTCGCGCAGAAGGACCCCGAATTGGGCAGCCGCCTGTATTCGTCGGCAGCCAGCGTCTACGAGCACTTGGTCGGCGACGGCGAGCGCGCGATCGAGCTGTACCGGAAGGTGCTGAGCATCGACCCCACGAACCTGGCCGCGGCAGAGTCGCTACAGATCTTGTTCCAGAGAGCCGAACGCTACGGCGACATGTCGCTGATTCTGCAGCGCAAGGCCGAAATCCTGGAAGACGTCGAGGCCCAGAAGGGCGCCTTGTATCAGGCCGCGCAGCTAGAAGAGGACGTGCTCGAGCGCCAAGAAAACGCCATCGGCGTTTACCTGAAGATCCTCGAGATCGACGGCGAAGATCTGCACAGCATCGATGCACTGGTGAAGCTCTACCTCGGGCTCTCGCGCTGGGAAGAGCTGCTCTCCGTCTATTCCAAGAAGGCCGATTTGGTCCTCGATACGGAAGAGAAGAAGCTGATTTTCTACCAAGTCGGCGCGGTCTACGAGCGAGAGCTCTCGGACGTGCGACGCGCGATCGATACCTACCAGAAGGTGCTCGAGCTCGATCCGGACGACTTGACGGCGCTCAGCCGCTTGGACGTCCTGTATCAAACCGCCGGCAATTGGCAGGAGCTGCTCAGCATTCTGCAGCACGAAGCCGAGCTCACGCCCGACCCCACGGAAGCGGTCAGCTATCAGTACCGGATCGCCGAGCTGTACGAAAAACACTTGGGCGACATCGACCGCTCGGTCGAATTGTACCGAGAAATCCTCAATATTCAGCCGGACCATCTGCCCACGCTCACGGCCCTGGAAGGGATCAAGGACGGCAAGAAGGCGCCGCTCGCGGCCGCCTCCGTGCTGGAGCCGGTGTACGACGCGACGGGTGAGTACGAGAAGCTGATCAGCGTGCTCGAGGTGCAGGTCCGTTTCTCGGATGACGCCTTCGCCAAGGTCGAGCTGTTGCACCGCATCGCCCGGCTGTACGAAGAAAGTCTGGGGGATCACTCCCGTGCTTTCGAGACCTACGCTCGCGCGATCGGCGTCGACAGTCAGAACGAAGAATCGCTCGGCTCACTCGAGCGCCTGGCGATGACGATCGAGCGTTGGCCCGCGGTGGCCGCGCTCTACGATGCCGAGCTAGACAAGCTAGAGAGCGATCCCGAGCGCTTCGTCGACCTCGGCCTGCGTGTGGCGCAGGTCTACGAAGTGCAACTCGAGAATCTGGAGAACGCGGTCACTCGCTATCGCCGAGTGCTGGCTGCCGATCCGGAGAACCAGAGCGCTGTGCGCGCCCTGGATCGCCTGTTCACGCAGATGGAGCGTTGGCAAGATCTGTCCGAGGTGCTGGTCCGTGAGTCCGAGGTCGGGCAGAGCCCAGACGAGATCTTGGAGTTCAAGTATCGCTTGGGCCAAGTCTACCAGGTTCGACTGGGCGACTTGGACAAAGCCATCGCTGCTTATCGCGAGGTGATCAACGCAGCGCCCGAGCACGAGGACACGCTTCGAGCACTCGAAGCGCTGTTCGAGAGCGGCACCAAGCAGCTGGAAATCGCTGCCATCCTCGAGCCGCTCTATCAAGCCTCCAGTGAGTGGGAGAAGTTGATCCGCGTCCGCGAAGCGGAGCTGTCTCACACCACCGACCCGGCCGAGCGCGTGGCGATGCATCACCGCATCGCGGAAGACGCCGAAGAGCGCCTGCTCGATCCGGTGCTCGCGTTCAACGTACATGTTCGGGCGATCAAGGAGAGTCCGCTCGACGAGCGCACGAGTGAAGAGATCGAACGTCTCGCCAGCATGCTGGATGGCGGCTGGGAGCCTCTCGCGAACGCCTATGCGGACGTGCTCGGCATCGAAGGCATCGACGCTCCGACGCAAGCCGTGGTCGGCAAGCGCCTGGCACGAGTTTTCGAGGAAGAGCTGGCGGACGTCGCCAAGGCAGAAGAAACGTATCGCTACGTGCTGACCGTTGCGCCGCAAGAGAGCGACGCGCTTTCGAACCTGGATCGCATCTACACTTCGCTCGAGCAATGGCCGGAGCTGGCCGGCGTGCTCGAGCAGCGGGCGGCCTCTACGGAGGACGATCACGATCGCGTCGAGCTCTACACCCGGCTCGGTCAGGTTTACGAAGAGCGCCTCGGACAAACTCAAGATGCCGTGCGCGCGTACCGGGCGATCTTCGACAAGCTAGAGCCCACGAACGAGGACGCGATTAGCGCACTCGGGCGGATTTACGAGCAGAGCGAGGCGTACAGCGAACTCAGTACGGTCTACCAACGCGAGCTCGAGAACGCCGTCGGTGACGTGCAAGAGGCGGAAATTCGCGCAAAGATGGCGCATCTGGCCGCCGAGCGTCTGGGCAACGTCGAGGGCGCGATCGAAGGCTGGAAGCGCGTGCTCGATCTGCGCGGCGAAGATCCGGAGGCGCTCGGCGCGCTCGCCGGCTTGTACGAGCAGCAGAGCAAGTGGGCCGAGCTGACCGACGTGCTCGAGCGGCACTTCGATATCGCGGAATCGGACGAAGACCGCGTCAACGTGCTCACGCGGCGGGCTCGGCTGTTCAGCGAGCAGCTGAACCGGGACGACGAGGCGCTCGAGACCTGGCAGCGGGTCCTCGACATCGACTTCTCGAACGTCGCAGCTTTGCGGGCGACCGCTCAAGTCGCGCGTACCCGTCAGGACCCGAATGAACTCGTGAGTGCGTTGCACGCGACGATCGATCGCGCCGCGGCGCTGCTCGAGGCGGAGGAGCTCAAAGGGATCTACCGCGAGCTCGGCAAGACGTACGGCGCGGTGCTGGCTCAGCCGTTCGACGCGGCCGAGGCCTGGCGACACCTGCTCGAGGTCGATCCGACCGATTTCGAGGCCATGGCCGAGCTCGAGACCATCTATCGCAGCGACGAGCGCTGGGTCGAGGTGATCGGCGTCAAGATGCAGCGCGCGAGCGCGCTGGAGGAGCCGAGCGAGCGCGTCCGCGAGCTGCTCGAAGTCACCGAGCTGTGGAAGAAGGAGGCCAACGACTACGATCAGGCGACGCCTGCTTTCGAGCAGATCCTGACCATCGATCCGGCACATCAAGAGGCTTTCGAAGCCTTGGAACGCCTGCACACGGCTGCGGGTCGTTGGGAAACGCTGGTCGAGCTGTACTTGAATCGCTTGGAAACTCGCGAATCGGTGCAAGAGAAGAACGAGCTCTTGCGCCGCATCGCGCGCGTCTTCGAGGAACGGCTCGATGACAAGAACCAGGCCTTCGACGCACTGGTCAACGCCTTCAGCGAAGACTTCAGCGACGACGAGACGGCGCGTTACCTCGAGCGCATGGCGCAAGCCACCGGTCGCTGGGGTGAGCTGATCAACACCGCCAACGCTTGGTTGCCGGAACAGACCGACAACAAGCAAAAGATCCGGCTCTGCCTGCGGCTCGGCAAGTGGTACGGCGAGGACCTCGGCCACGCCGAGTACGCCCAGCCGTACTACCAGCAGGTCGTCGCGCTCGACCCGAACAACGTGCAGGTGATGCGTCAGATTGCCGCCATTCACCGCATGAGCGCGCAGTGGCAAAAGGTCGGCGAAACCCTGACCTTGGCCATGAACGTGGCGGCGGCCAACGAGGACCGTAAGGCGATCCTGGTCGACATGGGTGAGCTCTTGTTCAAAAACATGGGCCAGACCGACCAAGGCATCGCCTATTACAAGCGCGCGCTCGAGGTCGATCCGCTCTATTTGCCGGCCCTGACGGCGCTCGAGCGCATCTACGAAGATCGCTCGAATCACGCCGAGTTGGCCGAGATTCTCACGGCCAAGGTTCAGGCGCTCAGCGAATCGGAGCAGATCGCCAGCACCAAGTTGCGCTTGGCCGCGCTGTACGAGGCCAACCTGGGCGATTTCGATCGCGCCGGCAAGGTGTACCGCGAAGTGCTCGAAATCGACGGTGGCAGCGTGACCGCCCTGCGCGGTTTGGAGCGCATCTACCAATCGCTTTCGGCTTGGTCGGACTTGATCGGCATCCTCGAGCGTCAGCTCGATGTCGTGCAGACCGAGCGCGAACGGGTGGAAGTCTTGCTGCGGCTGGCGGGCATCCAGGAAGAGCACTTCCTCAAGTTCGACATCGCCGCGACGCGGCTCGAGCAAGCGCTCGAGATCTCGCCCGGCGAAGAGCGCGCGTACGTTGCTCTCGAGCGTTGCTACCGACGCCTCAAGCAATGGCTGGATCTGATCAACACCTACGAACGCCACATCAGTGAAGCTGCCAGCAGCGGCACCAAGGTGGAGTTGTATGGCCTGATAGCCGCCGTTTACGCCGAAGAAGTCGGCGATGCGGATCGCGCCATCGACGCCTATCGCAACATCGTCGATATCGACGACACGAACGTGCCCGCGCTGGAAGCGCTGAGCAAGCTGTACGAGAAGCAGGGCGACGCCTCGCAGGCCATCGAGTCGATGACTCGCGTTGCGGATCTGACCTCGGACGGCAACCAGCGCGTCGAGATGTACTACCGCATCGGTAAGGCGCTCGAGGAGAAGCTGGGCGACCGCCGCCAAGCTCAAGAGCGCTTCGAGATGTCGCTCGACCTCGATCCGGCACATTTGCCGACGTTGGCCGCGCTGCGCACGATCGCGATCGACGAATCGGACTGGGATCGCGCGGCGCGCTACCTCGAGCAAGAACAGCTCAACACGCCCACTCCGCGGGCGCGCGCCAAGCTGCTCGTGGAGCTCGGCCGGTTGCGCGACGACATGCTCAGCGAGCACGAGCTCGCGGTGCAAGCGTACGAGCTTGCCATGCAGTGCGACGCGGACTGCGAGGAAGCGGCGCTGCCCTTGCTCCAGGAATACATCCGCGTGGGGCGCTTCCAAGACGCCGAGCCGCTTGCGGAGATGTTGGTCCGAAAGAGCAAGAACAAGGAGAAGGCCGAACAGCACACGCTATTCAAGCTGCTCGGTAAGGTTCACGCTTCGCTCGGCAACAACGACAAAGCGCTCAAGGCGTACACCAACGCCAATCAGCTCGACCTGACGGATCAAGAAACCATCCGCGGCATCGCCGATGTGGCCTTCCAGTTGAAGGATTGGCCGAGTGCGCTCACCAACTATCAAAAGGTGCTCACGGCACTCGCCGAGGACGACACCGAAGAGCGCACGGACGTTTACTACCGGCTCGGCTGCATCAAGCGCGAGCAAGGCCAGGCCAAGCAGGCGATCAACAACTTCGAGAAGGCGCTCGGGCTGAACGGCGAGCATCGACCCACGCTCGAAGCCTTGGTCGACACGTACGCGCAGGGCAACGACTGGAAGCAGGTTGCTGCCTACAAGCGTCAGATCTTGGATAGCGTTTACGATGGTGAGGAACGCTTCAAGATCCTCAACGATATCGGCGACATCTGGAGCGAGCGCGAGAAGAATCCGCAAAAGGCCATCGACGCCTTGGAAGAAGCTCGCGATCTGAAGCCGCAGGACCACGTGCTCTTGCACAAGCTCTTGCAGCTTTACCAATCGGCGTCTGATTGGCAAAAGATGGTCGACACCCTGCAGTCGATCGCCGAGCACGAAGAGAAGCGCGAGATCAAGGCGCGCTACATCTTCACGCAAGCGCAGATCTACCGCGACAAGATCGAGGACTTGGACCGCGCGGTCGAGCTCTTCAACGAGTCACTCGATCTCAATCCGAATTACCTCGAGGCCTTCGAGCGCATCAACAAGGTGCTCACCCAGCAGAAGAACTGGAAGCAACTCGAGCGCGCTTATCGCAAGATGCTGCATCGCATCGCGGGCAAGGGCAATGCGGATCTCGAACACACGCTGTGGCATCAACTCGGCTTGATCTATCGCGACCGCCTGCAGCAGACGGACTCGGCCATCGAGGCCTTCAAGATGGCCGCCACCAACAAGCCGGATACGGTCGTGGTGCGCCAGATCTTGGCCGAGCTATACGAGGTGGGTGAACGTTGGGACGAGGCGATCGCCGAGCAGCGCGTGATCCTCGAAGCCGAGCCGCTCAAGATCGACGCTTACCGCGCGCTCTACCGCTTGTACCTGCAGAAGCAGTCGTACGACGAAGCGTGGTGCTTGGCGGCGGCGATCGCCTTCATGAAGAAGGCCGACGAGGAAGAGCAGCGCTTCTACGACGACTATCGGCCGCAGGGCATGCTGGCGGTGAAGGGCCGGCTGTCCGACGACCTGTGGGCCAAGCACGTCTTCCACGCCGACGAGAACCTATACATCTCGAAGATCTTCATGATGATCGCCCCGGCGGCGTTGGCCGCGAAGGTGGCTCAGCTGCAAGGGGCAGGTAAGCTGCCGGTTCTGCCCAAGCAGTTCCGGCAGGATCCGGCGACGTCCACGGTCACGTTCGCCAAGACGTTCGGCTGGGCGGCGCAGGTGCTCGGCGTGCAAGCGCCCGACCTGTACGTGCGCAACGACGTCGCGGGTGCGATCGTCGCGGTGCCGGCCAATCCACCGGCGTCGGTCGCCGGTCAAACGGTGCTCACGGGCTTCCAACCGCAAGAGCTGACCTTCATGTGCGGCAAGCATTTGTCGCACTACCGACCGGAGCACTACATTCGTACGCTGTTCCCGACCCAGTCGGAGCTCACCATCATGCTGTTTGCAGGCGTGATGTTGGCTGCTCCGAACACGCCCATGCCGCAAGACATGGCGGCGCAGATCCGGGCGACGGCGCAAGAGCTGGCCAAGTACATGCAACCGGTTCAACTCGAGCACCTGCGCTTGGTCGTGAAGCGCTTCATCGAGGAGGGCGCCAAGGCCAACATCAAGCGCTGGAACCAGGCAGTCGAGCTGACAGCATGCCGTGCCGGCATGATCGTCTGCGGCGATCTGGAAATCTCGAAGAAGCTGATCGGCGCGGAAGCGCAAGCACCCGGCGACTTGTCCGCAGCGGACAAGATGAAGGAAGTCTTGCTGTACTTCGTCAGCGAAGATTACTCGACCGTGCGACGCGCCCTCGGCGTCGCGATCGCGGTCTGAGCTTGGCAGGAAGGGTCAGGGTGCTCGCTGAGCGCCCTGACCACTACCTGAAACGGCTATTTGCCCGGCAAATCTAGGGTGAGGCGCAAGCCGGTGCCCACGCCAGTGTGGCCACCCGAGCTGCCGTACGTGCCCCAGTCGAAGGTAACGTACGGGCCAATTCCGAAGTTGGAGGTCGGGTACCAATCACCGCCCAGGCTGAGCTTCAGGATATCTACGCCGAAATAGTCGCTGCTGCCGAGCAGGGTGTCGAGCTTGGTGTCGACCGTCGTCGAGCGAACACCGACGGCAAGCGAGCCCCAAGGATCGAAGCGCGTGCCCTGCACCAGGTGGTAGCGAATGAACGGACCGCCCGCGAAGCTCTTGCCGCCGGTGCAGATGCGGAGAGGGCAGTCGGGTGGTGCTGCATGGTTGTCGAACTCACCCCACACACCGAGCACCACGTTGCGGCTGAGCCCATAGCCGACGTCTACGTTCAGGGCCAGCGCGGTGCCTAGGTAGTCGTTCAGCTTCTTGCCCGTGTCGAGACTGCCGAACTGCCACTTGGCCCCGAGCGCTGCTCCGACCACGAAATGACCTCCGAGCGTATCGTGGGCGGTCGGGATTGGTTCCAAGACGGGCTGGTCGTTTTCCGCCGGAACGACCACCGGACCTGCCTCGGCGTCGCGTGCTGGCGTGGCGTCCGTACCTGGGGCTGAGCTGGCCGGCGGCGCGGAAGCGGTTGGCGCGGTCGGGGCGGCCGCCGCGGTTG
>DATEPG010000336.1:0-4629 GCA_035273265.1 Polyangiaceae bacterium | reverse complement strand
CTCTCGACCTGCACCGTCCCAATCCACTTCGGCGCCACCGGATGCAACCGGCACTTCACTCGACGGCATCACACCCGGCTAGCAAGGGTCGATCCTCCGCCCGCGGCATCATGTGTTGGGCAACTCGGGGTCTGCGCATCGGACTCGCTCATCTCAAAAGCTGCTGTGCGTGGCGGTCAGATCAGTCCCTAGGCTGTATAGGCCGCGCTCATCGATGACGCTGAGCATGCCCAGTGTCCGTGCGAGCTCCTGAATCAGTAGCGGGTCGAGGCACTCAGAGCCATCCAGAATCTCCCGAATGGCCGCGATGACTCGTCGAACTTCGACGTGCGTTGGCGGCGCCTCCGTTTCAGCCGCCTGCTCCAGAATCCGCCCCTGAACCCCGTGGAGACTCGCCTCCATCGCTGGGCAGACCTCGAAAACGTGTTCTTCTGCGATTGCCATGGCGCAGCCTACCTCTGCAGTTCAGCTCGTGGCATGACGAGTATCATACGCGAACGGGCGGCCCTTTTGTCTGCGACGGCGCAATATCCAAGGGCGCTGGCGGCCAGGCCCTGCCACGGCGAGGCCTCGCTTGAGCCATCGTTCGCGTCGTTGTTACATCACAGCTGTCACTTCGCACTGTCTGGGAGCTCGCGAGCATGGCCGACGTCATGAAGATGAATTCTTCAAACGTCAACGTGCGAGGTGACAGCGTACAAATGCCCTACTTTCGAGCGACAGCATCCACGGCAACTTTCAGGGCGTCGTCCACGCGGCTTCCAAGGCCGTCGCTCCGCGCGCGGACGAAACCATTGCGATCGAGCACGGTGATCACCGAGGAGTGATTGAACCCCCCATCCGGGAGGCGCTTGTACTTGAGACCCAGGACGGCGGTCAATTCGCGGACTTTGTCGTCCGAAGTTCGCGCCAGAATCCAGCGTTCCGTGTCCGCATGGCGTTCTTGGGCGAGCACTTTGAGCTTCGCAGGAGTGTCGCGCTCGGGATCGAAGCTGACGAGAACCACACGGACGTCGGCGCGCTCCAGATCCGAGAGCGAGCGTTCGAGTTGCTGAATGTGTGAGATCAAAGTCGGACAGGCATACGGGCAACTCGAGTAGAACATGCTGATCACGACCGGATGGCCGCGAAAGGCGTCGAGCTCACGAGCACGTCCGTCTTGGTCCGTGAGTGGGACAGCCAGATCATAAACGGAGGCAAGCGTGCTAGGCTGCACGGAGCTCAAGACTTGGTGAGCAGACGCGCCAGGTGCGCTCGAGTCATCGTCCCCTGTCGGTGTGCGGCGGTGGCAGCCGGACGCACAGACCACCCCCAAGAGCAATGCCCCACCTCGGATTGCCAGGCGCTCGAGCGGGTTCACTGGCCCACCGCTGCCTTCGAGTCCCGCGCGCAACGGAAGCCCAGGCTTCTCGCGGTGTAGTTGGCCGCGAGCGAGCTACGAAAAGCGGAGCGCATGAAGCCCGCGTAGTCGCGGCTGTCGGTCAGCCCGAGCGAGCCCGCCCCACAGAACGTTTGGGTGTCGGCGCCCTTCGTGCCTCTGCTGTCGGAAGTCACTAGGGTACTGTTAAAGTCCAGCACCCATTCCCACACCAGCCCGTGCAGGTCTCGCACGCCGAAGTAGTTTGCCTTCGACTGCCCGACGCGAGGCAATACATCCGGTGACGGATGCGCGTACCAGCCGAGGATCGTCTCGGTCCAGCCAGGTTGGCTGGTGGCGTCTGCCTGCGTCTCGCTGGCGCTGGCTGCATACTCCCACTCGACTTCGGTTGGCAGGCGCGCCCCTCGTGCGGCGCAATATGCCTTGGCCGTGAACCAGCTCACGTTGGTGACCGGCTGGCCCGGCTCGGCACGCGGGCCGAGCTCGGTTGGCCCCTTCCAGCGAGCCAGATAGTCTTCGTCGGCAAATAGCGGGGAGATGCGATCACGACGGAAATTGAATAAAAGCTTCACGAAACGCAGGTATTCGGCGTTCGTGACGGGATCCCTATCCAAGTAGAAAGCCTCCACCCGAGACGGGCTGCCACTGCCAGCGTAGATCGGACGAAGGCTCCCGCCTGGGATGGCGACCATGCGCGCCGGAGTAGTCGACGGTGTCACGAGGTTACGCGCCACCGCACTCAGCCACCCCGGTCGCTCGTGCGCCAGAAGGAGCGCGAGGGTCAACGTTGCCGTACCTAGGTCGAACATGGACGCCTCGACTCGGTTTCTGTTTCAGAGCGCCGCACCGGGTGGCCGCTTGGTCGACGCACGCTTGGCCTGCACCTCTTCCGTCGTAACGCGGCCGCCAGCGTTGCCCCAGCTGTTGAGCACGTACGTGATGATATTGGCAATCGCGTCGTCGGGGAGCTGGCTTTGAGGTGGCATCACCCCGTTGTAGGCTGCGCCATTCACCGTCAGCGGGCCGCTGATACCATTCAAAGCGATCTCGATCGCACGCTTCGGTTCCTTCGCGAGCAAGTCGGAGCCGGCCAACGGCGGGAAAACGCCGGCCAAGCCAGCTCCCGTCTGCTGATGACAGGGTGAGCACGCGCCTTCGAATAGGGTCTTGCCGGCTGCGACCTGCGCGTCGAGCGTCAACGCTCCCGCGGCGGCCTGCTGAGCCGCCGATGCGACGGCACCGGTCGGCGCCGCGAGATCGGAGATATACACCGAATCGACCTCCTTGCCGGAGTATAGGGCCTTGGCATCTGGCCCCTCGACCTTCAGCATCGCGAGGGCGCCCTTGTTGAAGGTCCTGAAGATCGAGTGGTCGACGAGCAGGTAGGTGCCAGGTACCTCTAGGTGAAACTCGACCCACGCTGCGCCACCTGCGGGAATGAGCGTGGTCTGCACGTTCTCCTGCAGGTGCGAGCCGCCTTCGGGATAGACCTTGTCGAAGATTTCGCCAATCACGTGAAAGCTGCTCACGAGGTTCGGTCCACCATTGCCGATGAACAGGCGTACGGTTTCGCCCACCTTGGCCTTCAGCGCTTTCTCGCCCGTCAGTGCGCCCTCGGCGCCGTTGAACAGTACGTATGTGGGCTTTTCGTCGATTGCTTTCTGCATGTCGAACGGCTGCACGCCCTTCTCGCGGTACTTGCCGACCGTGTAAAAGTCGCCCTGCATGACGTAGTACTCGTGGTCCACCTTGGGCAACCCTTCGGGCGGCTCGACCAAGATCATGCCGTACATGCCATTCGCGATGTGCATACCAACCGGGGCGGTAGCGCAATGATAGATGAACAACCCGCGATTCAGTGCCTTGAAGGTGAATTGAGATTCATGGCCGGGCGCCGTGAACGAGCTGGCCGCTCCACCACCCGGCCCCGTCACCGCATGAAGGTCGATGTTGTGCGGCATCTTGTTGTTCGCGTGATTGCGCAAGTGAAATTCCACGGTGTCGCCCTGCCGAACGCGGATGAACTTGCCTGGCACCGAGCCACCGAATGTCCAAAAGGTGTAACTCACACCCTCCGAGATTTGCGTCTCGAGTTCTCGGACCTCAACCTCAACGATCACCTTCGCTGGCGTCTTCCGCGTGATCGGAGCTGGAACGGCCGGAGCATCGCCGAGCTCTGCATGAATTGGCGCACCTTGTGGTTCGCCGAAGTCTCCCTTCGCCGAGCCTCCCGTGTCGGACGCCACGGACGACGAGCTCGGCTGGGCTTCGCGAATCGCCGGCGCTGGCGAACTGCAAGCGGCGAGAGCCGCTGACACACCCACGATGACAGCGCATTGACTCTTACAGAATCGGGATTTCACTTTCTATGTTTCCTTTCGCGAACCGGCCAGCGTGCGTCTTAACTATCTAAAAGGCAGTGTTCATGCCTGGCCGAACTCATTGCCAGACCCTTCGGTTGTCAGCGCGTTCGCGAGTTCAGAAATTTCTTGAATGCCGTTCGCAGCTCGCCGGCGCAAACGGCGCGTTGCTCGGCGAAAGAATTGCGTCTGCGTTGGGATCGCTAGCGCACCAGCGGAGTTCATCGACAATCGATGTGCTCAATCGTGCGCGATCTCCGGGGCATCGTGAGCTCGCCTGCACGGAAGCGCTCGCCAGTCGCGTCGAGTGCATTGCACGAAGGGTACACGTTCTTCGGAAGCGACGCTCGAGCAAGATGGCTCCGCGGGGTGCCGGTTTGTTCGTCGCATGACGCCTGTCATGCGACGACTCGCGACACCTTGGTCGCGAGCTCATCGCGTGGCACCTTGCCTTGTGCATTGGTGCTCGCTCAACGCCCCTATCTCTTGAACAACAACCCGCGCGGGCGTTGGTATCGGCTCTCCCTGAACGGCTTCGGCGGGGCGGGCACGCACACACGAATCGTCGACCTTGGCGAAAGAATTGCCTCCCCAGGCGAGTCGAGGCTGCTCGGGCACCAACGGCTCTCTGGACTATTGACAGACTCGAGCGCGCAAGCTGGGGCATGAGGCTTGCAGCAGAGATCGCATCGACGGCACTGTCGCTAATACCCGCGGAGAAATGCATGAAATTCGACGAGCGTCCATTCCTCGCCATCTGGGAGACGACCCAGGCATGTGACTTGGCCTGTCGACACTGCCGAGCTAGCGCGCAGCCATCGCGCGACTGCGGGGAGCTTACGACGTCCGAAGGCAAGCAGCTCCTCGACGACTTCGCGCGCGCGAAGGTCC
>DATEPG010000335.1:0-5325 GCA_035273265.1 Polyangiaceae bacterium | reverse complement strand
GACACCGGCATCGCGGTCGTGGCCGGAGGATTGGGCGTGCAAGCGCTGCCCGGGAGCGAGGGCTTGCGCATCGAATCTGCGGTTCCGCGCTCCGAGGCGTTCTTCAGCCTGGTTTCGGACCGGCAGCGCTTGGCAGGCGGGGTGATCGCGCTCACCCCGAACGGGCGCGGTGGTTCCGTGGGCACGATTGCAGCGACTACGCCAGAGCGGCCCGCGTGGTTAGTGGTCTCGAGCGAAGTCGATCAGAACAGCGCTGCGGCGATTGGCTGGCCGCTCGGCTCAGGCAGCGAACCGATGCAGACATTCGACGTGCCCGACGTCCTCTTGCTCGATGGGCTACCGGCGGCCTTCGCGCGCGAGCTTGCGCGTCGTTCGCGCGTGCGTTGGTTGACGACAGCGTTCATCGGTCTGGCTTTCGCGCTCAGTGTGGTGCTGCTGGTGCTGCGAGTACGAGCTGCGGACCGAAACATCTCCGAACATCTGCGCGAGGGACTCCAAGACGAGTTGGCCCAGCGCATCGCGCCCCGCCGAATGCTGCCCGTGTTGGTGGCGCTTTTGGCGATCGCCCTCGGTTTCGTCGCGCTCGGCTTGATTACCCTGGCTCGTTAGCCCCCGAGCGCTTTCCTCAGATCGTCCCGCGGGCTGGCGCGTAGCCATCAAAGCCCCGCAATTTTGGAGGATGGTTTGACCTCGCGCACCCTTCGTTACGTCGTCGCCGCTCTTGGCATTGGTCTGTTTTTCTTGGCCTGCTGTACTCGGGCGGACGCGCGCAGCCCGTTTTGGCGGCCTCATCCGGCTCCGCCGCCCTATTCGTTCTCGGTCGAAGACGAGCGCGGCAACTCGCTTGCCACGTTCGTGAAGGACGGTCGCACGTTTCTCTTGGGCGAGCCCGGTCTGCGCTACAACATCCGCGTTCGAAACCCGACGGGGCAGCGCGTCGAAGCAGTCGTGAGCGTCGATGGACGCGACGCGATGAGCGGGCAACCCGGCGACTACGTGAACCAACGCGGCTACGTGATCCCCGCCTACGGCTCGCTGCTCGTGGAGGGCTTCCGGCGCAGCATGGAAGAGGTGGCGGCATTTCGTTTCACGAGTCCCGAGGACAGCTACTCTTCACGGCTGGGCACGCCGCAAAATGTGGGCGTGATCGGCGTGGCGTTTTTCGCGGAGCGCGTGCATCCTCCGGCGCCGGTTTCTCGCCGCCCACGTCCGCTGCCGCGTCCAGCAGCGCGGCCTGATGATTACTCCGATGACAGCCGAGGCAGCCGGGATAGCGAGAGCAATCGCGCCGCGCCCAAGAAGCGCTCAGCGCCCACTGCTGGTAGCCCAGCTCCTGCAAGCGAGGGCCGCGCCCAGTCCGCAGCGCGCCCGCCTGCGGAAGCCAAAGACTCGTACAAGGGCGATTTCGGCGCGAGCGGCAGCGTCAACAACTTGGGCACACAGTTTGGTGAAACCCAGGAGAGTGTGGTGAGCTCGGTCTTTTTCGAACGCGCTTCCGCGACGCGCCCGGCATTGCTCAGCACGATGCGCTACGACGACGCGGACGGCCTCAGCGCGCGTGGCATCGATGTCTCCGCCTATCGCTATGGCCGAGTCTACTCAGACGAACCGCAGGCGTTCCCGGTTTCACGCTTTGCCCAGCCGCCTCCGTGAGGCTGCGCAAAGCGTGGGCCGACGAGGCTGTGTGCGCGAAACCTACGCGGCTTTGCCGGCCGATGGCAGACGGAACAGCAAGAGCAGCGCGACGATCACGAAGGCGCCGGCGGCGAGGGCGAGCGAGACGTGCACGCTCAGGATGCTTCCCAGCAAGCCCACGGTGATCCCACTGAACGCGCGCAGACCGGCAGAGGACATGTTGAACAGCCCCAGCACGCGGCCGCGAATCTCCGACGGAGCCTGAAGTTGCACGATCGTTTGCGTCATGCTGCTGAACGAGAGCTCGAAGAACCCGGCCAAGAAGAGGCACAGCAACGCCAGAGGGTAGGAGCGCAGGAGCGCAAAAGCGCCTAGCGCGCATGCCCAAAGCGCGGCCAGCTTCATTGCCGAGCGGGTTTCGGTGCGCAGCAGGCTGCGCCCACTCTCGAGCAAGAGGCCGCCGAGCAGGGCGCCCGCGGCGTCCGCCCCGAGCAATGCGCTGTACGCGGCGCCGGGGTCACCATGCCCCAGATCTTCGGCAAATGTTGGCATCTGGGCGTGATAGCTGTTGCCGATGAAGAACGACGCTGCACCCGCGAGCACGATCATCGAAAGCAGTATGGGCAGACCGCGTACGTCACGCACTGTCTGCAGGATATCCGCCAGACCACGCACGGCGCGCCGTGGCTTCTCGCCGCTGCGAAAATGCCGGCCATAGGGCGCACGAATCAACCACACGAACAGCGGCAAATAGAAGGCAGCATTTAAAAACATGCCGTAGTTCGGGCCGAGCGTCCGCAACATGAGGCTACCCACACCGGGGCCAGCCAGCATGCCGAGGTAGCGCGCGGTTGCGTTCAAGCGCACCGCGCTGGCGATCCCGGCACCACCGACCACGTCATACAAGAGGACTTGGCTGGAAGTGAGCCAGAACACGCCCGCACAACCGTGCAAGCTCAAGAGTGCCATCGCGTGCCACACCTCGAGCGTGTCGGTCACGAAGAAGTAGCCCCAGCCGAGCGACACCGTCATGAACAAGCCTGCGCCAATCTGAATCAAACGTCGCGAATCGAAGCGATCGTTGAGTGCACCGACGGGCACGGAAAACACCAGGAACGGGACCCAGTGCGAGACGACGGCAAAGCCGCCCAGCGCAGGCGAGCGGAACTTCTGAAAGGCGACCCAGTAGCTGATCACGTGTTCTACGTTGTCGGCCATCATGGTCAACAAGAACGTCAGCAAAAACACGCGAAACCCAGGCAGGCGCAGGGCGTCGAACGGGCGATGAGTGTCTGGCATGGCTTTGAGCTGGGCGCCCCGAGTGCCTAGGCTCAGATCCCCGCTGGGTCGAGCCCCTCGCTCGATTAGCCCTTGGCTCGCACCGGCCGGAACGGATGAAGAAAGGAGGCCAGCCCCGCCGCATTGCGCGTCTGCACCCAAACCTTGCCGCTGCCCGCAAAATCGCAGACCAAGCCTTCACCGCTGAAGAATAGCCCTTTGAATCCTCCGAAGGCGCGCACCGTGTAGTTCAGGCCCTCCGTGAAGGCGACGATGTGCGCGGTGTCGACGGTATAGCCTTCGGGGCCCACGTCCACCTCGTGGAGTGCGCCATAGCTGCCGTAGAAGACGAGCCCTGGCCCCTGGATGCGGAGCATGAAAAAGCCTACTCCGCTGAAGAAGGATTTGAGCCCGCCGAACTTGGTATCGATCACCAGCTCGGCGCCCGAGTGCGCCACGTAGGCTCCGCTCTGTAGGAAGAGTGATTCCCCCGGGGCCAGCTGGCGTGCTTTCAGGTCTCCCTCGGAGGGCGCGGACAAGTACAGCCTTTGCCCGGACGCCCGTGAGGTGAAGGTGTTTTGGAACAACGACTCGCCGCCCAGCAGCTTGCGCTTGGCCGCACCCAAGAGCCCGCCGCGCATGTTGGTCGCGATTTCGATCTGCGTGTCTTTCGCAACCATGGCGCCGCTCTCCGCGACGAGCACTTCGCCCGCGTCCAGCACGACCTGTAGCATCGCGAAATCAGGTGAATCCAGGATTTCGTATTTCATGGGCTCATCCCTTTCGTGCGGGCAAAAGTCCGCCGACCGACTTCCCGAACTCGCTCGGGTTCCTGCTCTGAATCCAAATTCTGCCGCGGCCTCGCAGTCGCAAAACCAGGCCTTCGCCGCTCAAGTAGCTGGCGATCCAGCCCGGACTGGCTTTGCTAATCTCGTACTCGATGCCCGCGGTGAAGGCGACCAAATGGCCCGTGTCGAGGATCAACTCGCCGTTGAGCTCGCGGCTTTCGAGTGCGCCGAAAGCGTTCATCAGCACCTTGCCGTGTCCGCTGGCCTTGAGGAAGAACACGGACTCACCGCTCAGAAAGGCCTTGAAGCCTTGAAACTTGGTGTCGATCTGGACGCTGTCGGGCGCGGCGACATAGCTCGAACCCTGGATGAACAGGTCGATGCCTGGCTCGAGCTCGTGCACCACCATGCTGCCGCACAGGCGTGGCGCGAGGCTGACGTGGGCGCCGTCGCTACGCGCGGTGTACAGATTTTGAAAGAAGGACTCGCCGCCGACGACCGCACGCTTGAGGCCGCCCAGGATCCCGCCGCCAGCGGAGTGTCCGGCGTTGGTTTGCACGTCGATGCCACGCGTCATGCTGACCATGGCCGAGGCTTCGGCGCGGATGGACTCGCCGGCGTTCAGGTGCACCGTGGCCAAGGAGTGGGCCGGGTTGTATTGAATTTCGATCTGCATCGGTGCCTCCTTCAGGCTGGGAGCAGCCGGCTGAGCCAGCCGACGAGCGCTTTTAGGTTTCTGGATTGAATGTAAACGACGCCTCTACCGGAGAACTCGCAGACGAGGCCCTCGCCCGACAGAAACAATGATTTCATGCCGCCCACGCTCTTCACCTTGAAATCGAGACTGCCATCGAAGGCCACGATGTGACCGGTGTCGACCGTGAACGCTCCGTTGACCTCGAGCGGCAGCACGCTGCCATAGGAGTTGACCCATAGATCACCACGGCCGGTGCACTCGAGCAGCACTAGGCCCTCGCCGCCGAGCAACGAGCGTAGCCCCGTGAAGCGAACTCGGGTATCGACCTCGCCCGTCGAGGCCAAGTAAGAGCCGGTTTGCACGAACAGCTTGCTCGCACCGTCGAGGTGCTTGTGGACGATGTGCCCGCTGAGGGCCGGCGCCAGGATCACCTCTCCAGGCCCGCTCGATCGAAAGCGATTGACGAACATGGTTTCGCCGCCCAGGAATTTGCGCGCGAGCGCAACCAGGAACGCGATGAACATACGAAAGAAGCCAGCGCGTTGACCCGCGTTCAGGTGCGTCGACATCGAAACCTGAGGGTCTCGACTCACCATGGCGCCGGCTTCGGCCTGAATTTGATCGCCCTCCGCTAGCGCAACTTTCAGCCATGCGAACGAGGGGCCGTGTTCGACTTTGTGATTCATTTGGGAAACCTTGGGACAGACGTTGCTATTACTGCTCCGCGCTTGCAAGCTCAGGCCCGGTGGCTCCCGAACTACCGCCCGAAAGCGAACCAAAGCGCGATAGGCTCGCGCCGGCCCCACCGCCGGCCCAGGCGGCTCCGACCAGCGCTAGCCAGGGCTTCAATCCCAAGGGGCATCGCGTTTTGATCGAGCTGCTCGTGATTGGCGCCGTGCTCGTGGGCGTGGGGATCTCGGCGCTTCG
>DATEPG010000334.1:0-5594 GCA_035273265.1 Polyangiaceae bacterium | reverse complement strand
GTGGCGCGCACGGCGGGGGCGTGCGACGGCTGAGTCTCCGAGCAAAGGCTGAGCAATCCTGAACTGGCTCCGGACATTGGCCGAAGTGCGGCATCGGCCGAAATCGAGCGCGGGCTCGGCGGGGACGACGCGGTTCACCCCTCGCCAGCACGCGCGCCGGTGGGACCTGATGAATTCACTACACAGCACTGAGCCCACCTCGAGCAACACTTGTACCTTAGACGGGGACCAAGGTCGCTGTTGTGGAGTATCGGATGTCGGGAATCGCCAGGTCGCTTCGCCATTCGTGACGACTAGATCCAGCGCCTCGACGCTGCGCGTGGAGACGTCGGCCTCGAGGATTTGGTCGCGACACCGCACAAGCCTTCATGATACTAACGCCTGTGTGCCGTGAGTTGTTGCGGCGGGAACGTGGCGGAGTTCTGGATGCGCGTCGGAAATCGCGGCTGGCGGCTAGCTGCAGTGGGTTTTGTTTTTTGCCTGGCGACCTTGGGAGTGTGGCTCGGACGGCGTCCCGCCAGCGTACCCGTTCGTGCAGCGCAGCACGAACTGCCAGACACGCAAATCGAATCGCCCGTATCCACGCAGCGGCCGGACCGGGATACCGACCGAAAGCATTCCCGTTCGCGCGCTTCGAGCCAGCCTGACCCACACACGCCCACGATCAAGCTCGCCAAGGTCGAGAAAACCGAGGTGTGCCGAGGCGAGGACAACTTTCTCAACGTCGAGGCGCACACCGCCAAGGGCACGGACGCATTCCTTACCGTCAGGTTCGACCACCCGGTGACCGGGCAAACGGTCCGCGGCGGCTCGCGTATTCCGTTCCGCCTCGACGCTCCAAGCGAACGCGGCCTCGATATCGTGGTTGAAGGCGGTCACGCGACCGTCGCGCGGCTCACGCTGCCTCCGGTGAAGGTCAAAGACTGCGATGCGCCTCTGCAAGTCGAGGTGAAGCAGTCGCGGACGATGGAAGCTCCGGATCGCGTGACATTTTCGGCGCAAATCAAGGAGCCTGCCGACCTGCCGCATGCTCGCCGCCAGCCCTTCGTCGCTACGGATTTCGAATGGGATTTCGGTGACGGGCAGCGTCAGCGCACGAAAGAGACCTCGATCGAGCACAGCTACGAAGCGCGCGATCAGGGGGTCACGCAGAGTTCATTCGTGGTCACCGTGAAAGCTAGCGACGCGCGCGGCCTGCAGGCGAGCGGCACGCACGGCGTCGTGCTAGTGAACCTCGGATTCCCACAACTCGTCTACAAAAACCGAGTCACGTTGACGATGGGCATGGCGTTGCCCGACGCAGAGTCCGGCAAACCAGCGCGGCGCTGGATGTATCACGGCTACTCTCGGCCAGTGCGCCTGACTCAGGTCAAGCTGCGCGAGATCATGTTCGACAAGGATCATCACGAAGTCGAGCTTTCTAGGCAAGACTACTCACCGGATCACGTGTTCGGCTTCTATCGGCTCGACCCGAAGACCAGCCAGCCCGTACGTGATTGGACCGAGTTCGTCCCCACCGAACCGGGGCACATCCGCTTGATTGAGGTTTCCGGCTCGACTGACGACGGCAAAGAGGCGCTCGGGGCTTTCAGCCTGCTGCCGCGAAACCGACCCCAACCACTGGAGAAACCAACTGATGCGATCGCGAAAACTTCTCAGATACGGAGTGGCAGCGTTGGCGTTTCCGCTCATCGGCGTTGTGCCTCGTCCGGCGAGCGCAGAGGCGATCGCCGTCGCTGGTACCGTCTACGGAGTCGTGGTCGGGGCCTACGAGCCTACCAACACCTGACGGACCTCCTCGGCCTAGGCGAGACTGACTCGAGTTTGGCACAATCAATTGCGGCAGCCCGAGACGCGATTTTCTACGAGCAGCAGCAGCAGCAGCAGTATGTGGAGTGGCGGACCGGCGCGCTCAACGCGATGCAAGGGTTCGAAAATCTTCAGTATCAACCACTGAACGACCTTGGCAACGACGACACGTGGGAGTCAGCAGAATTGGCCGCAAGGCGTTGAACCACTACGAGGTGACGGTCGACACTGGGGCGAACGTCGATTCGATGTATTTGATGGCTTCGACCTACGCAGCGCTGTTGGCCACGCACGCGGGCCTAATCGCGATGAGGGACGACATCTATCCGGGTTAGCCCGCTACCTGGCATTTGAACAACGAGCGTCAGGCATTGGGCATCAAGACCCTTAACAAGTTAGTCGGCTCGTCGCGCTACATGTGCGACCCCGGCTACAACCCCGGCGCAGGCTACTACAACGATACGTACGCCAACGGGGTGGAGCCAACGAGCTACGACTCCGCGTCAAAGAGCCGCTTTTGGCCCAAGCTCGAAGACAAAGACGTCCTCGTGGGCACTTGGACTGGCATAAGGTACATTCGGAACGCGGACAATACCTGCACCAGGCGAATTGACACCCGCAACCAATATTGCAATCCCGTGACCGGAGTGTGCACTCCAATTCGCGCCAGTGACTTCCCTGACATCGGCAACCGTTGCCCCTGCTGCACAGCGGGAATTGTCTGGCCGAAAACCGCGGCCGAAACGGCAAGCGGGGTCGAAACTGCGCGCGGCCTGGGCGCGTACTACTACGGCTCCCAAGAGGTCGTTTCCCTGCTTCGCGCGACCATGAAAGGGATCCTGAGCCTCGGCGGTGGGAACGTAGAAGAAAATGGAGCGAGCCTCTCGTTGCCGGCCTACGGTAGAAAGGTGGACCCCACGATCATCGAATCCGCGTGTGCGCACACCGGCGGTGTCGCGTACCCGATGATCGACGTCCCTCCGACACCAACCCCACTCGCCTTCCAAAGCGGAAACTTCGGGCCGGCTGGTGACGGAAGGAATATCTTTCCCATCGAGGTGCGCCTGTCGAACGATACGGCGTCGGAACGCAACGTCGCGCGTTCGGCAACATTCGAACTCCCAGCACAAACGAGAGCCTACACATTGGTCCTGCGCTACTACAGCGATGGCACAACCGCGAAGGTGGGGCTGCAACATCACATCAGCGGAGGCACACTGAAGGTAATCAGCAACAGCGTGAACCTCGCGAACACCAACAGCAATTGGAAGCTCTTGCGTCTGAATTTCGAGACCAACTACGGCTGGCCTCATTCCATCTATGCTCGCATCGAGCATCGGGGCGGCGCGACTGCCTACCTGGACGCGACCTGGCTGGAGCTCCGGTAGCCGTAAACGGCCTCGGTCAGGCCGCGGCGGGCAACGGGGACCCGGTGGCGACAGCGCCACCGCCAAAACGTCCAGCGCCGGTGGCCAATGCCGCGCGCAGCTCCAGAGATTTCTCACAGCGAAAAAGCAACCCTCGGAGGCCAATCGGGCAGGCCGAGTTCGTTACCTACACCGGCTCCCGCCGCGAGTAGAACTACACTCTTAGTTCCGAGGCCAGGGCTGTTGGGGCCCTCACGCCTGGACGAGAACCAAGCCGATGAACCCGGACGAAGGCCTCAAAGTCAATCTGCACCAGTTGCTGCGCGCCATGATCGAAAAGGGCGCGAGTGACATGCACATCACGACCGGCTCGCCGCCGCTCTTGCGCATCGATGGCGCGATCGTGCCGCTCAAGCTGCCGCCGCTTTCGCCTATCGAGACCAAGCAGATCTGTTACTCGGTGTTGACCGAAGAGCAGAAGATTCAGTTCGAGAAGAACAAGGAGCTGGATCTGTCGTTCGGCGTGAAGAATCTGTCGCGCTTTCGCGCCAACATCTTCATGCAGCGCGGCGCGGTGTCTGGCGCGTTTCGGTCGATTCCGTTCAAGATTTTGAGCTTCGACGAGCTCGGGTTGCCGCCAGCGGTGGCGGAGCTCGCCAGCAGGCCGCGTGGGCTAGTGCTCGTTACCGGGCCAACCGGCTCGGGGAAGAGCACGACGCTTGCTTCGATCATCGACAAGATCAACAGCGAAACCCGCCAGCACATCATGACGGTCGAAGACCCGATCGAGTACTTGCACCCGCACAAAAAATCGATCGTCAATCAACGAGAGGTCGGCAGCGACACTTCTAGCTTTAAATACGCGCTAAAATACGTGCTCCGGCAGGATCCGGACGTGGTGCTGGTGGGC
The DNA here is from genome assembly GCA_035273265.1 of Polyangiaceae bacterium. Taxonomy (GTDB): domain Bacteria; phylum Myxococcota_A; class Polyangia; order Polyangiales; family Polyangiaceae; genus PMG-095. The sequence goes on along the minus strand of DATEPG010000334.1, from coordinate 1,508 downwards.
GAGATGCGCGATCTGGAGACGATCGAAGCGGCGCTGACCATCGCTGAGACCGGGCACTTGGTGTTCGCGACGTTGCATACTAACTCCGCGATCCAGAGCATCAATCGCATCATCGACGTGTTTCCGCCGCATCAACAGTCGCAGGTGCGAGCGCAGCTTTCGTTCGTGCTGGAGGGCGTGCTCAGTCAGTTGCTCTTGCCGCGCGCGGGAGCGCCCGGTCGCGTGCTGGCCTTGGAAGTGTTGATCCCCAACGCAGCCATCCGGAACCTGATCCGGGAGGACAAGATCCATCAGGTGTACACGCAGATGCAGGTCGGCCAAGCCAAGCACGGCATGCAGACGTTGAACCAGTCGCTCTACTCGCTGTACGCGCGCCGCTTGATCACGCTCGAAGAAGCCATGGGCCGCTCCAATGACACGGACGAGCTGCGCATGATGATCGAGGGACGCGTTTCGGGCGGTAATCTGTCGTCCTGAGCTCGCGCGGCGCGCGCACCGTCGTGGCAAGGTGCCGCAGTCATCCGCGGGTCCCTAGGGCACGCGCGGGGGCGTGATCGCTGGCTTGCTTTGACGCGATTGACAGGCGCTGGAGACGCGACGGAAACGCCTACGGGCGAACCGTCACCTGGTTTGTTTCCGGGCTCGGCCCCGGCGATTCGCGCCAGGCCAGGGATCCGGCCATTTTTGCCCGGTTCCGTGACGAATGCGCGCATTCATGGCGGGTGAAACTGACGCGAAACATAGATGACATGTTGGGCCGGCAGTCTCGCGCCTACATGTCCCCAGCGGTCGTAGTGACCTCCTGCGGGCTGCCCCGCTGCCTTGAACCCCGGAGATTTCGTGATGCGTAAGAGTGGCTTGTCCCTATTGTCGCTGGTTGCTGGTGTGTGCTTGTTCCCCGCGGCTGCCTTTGCCCAAGAGGCCCCGGCGGCAGCAGCGGCCCCGGCACCAGCCCCGCCCGCTGATGCCCCCGGTGTAGCGCCCGCAACACCCGCCACCCAGCCGGGCGCTGGCCCGCAACAGGCGCCCCCGCCCGCCGCTGTTCCGGAAGCACCCGCGCCAGGTGAAGCTCCGCCCCCGCCTGCGGCGCCGGCAGAAGCAGCGGCTGCCCCCGCCCCGGCCTATCCCGCGACCACCATCTTCGGCGGTATCGAGGGTTCGTGGCACCGCATGTTCGGCTCCCCGCATATGCCCGAAGGCAATCCGATCGGTGAGGACGGCGCTAATAGCCCCTCGGTACCGACCCGAGCCTACGACTCGGCGAATGGCTTCTTGCTCAACCAAGCGTCCCTCGGGATCAAGCACCAGCTCAATGAAGCCATTTACGGGGTCATCCGCTTCGACGCCGGTGCCAATGCTGGCATCAATTCCTTCGGCTACAGCAAACTCTTCGACGTGCGTGAGGCGTACGCCGTAGCGCAAGGTTCCGGCTTCACGTTCACCGCTGGTAAGTTCACGACCTACCAAGGCATCGAGGTCGTCGACGGCTGGTTGAACCCGACCATCAC
>DATEPG010000333.1:0-23117 GCA_035273265.1 Polyangiaceae bacterium | reverse complement strand
CGAACACGATCGAAAATCGAGAGACATTCGGTGGTCATCGGTCACATGGAAAGGAGAGCGCCTATCCGATGGTGCGAATCGTCGTTTTGATGGCGCTGCGCTCTCACCTACTCGTCGCAGCCAACTTCGGCGCCTACGAAGGTGAAGGGGCCCACGAAATCAAATACGCCGAATCATTGTGTGATTCGATCCCTGAATCGTCGTTGACCGTGGTCGACCGCGGTTACATGAGCGCCGCATTTTTGCTTGGCATCGAGAACAAGACGGATCGTCATTGGCTCATTCGCTCGAAAAAGACCACCAGCTTCAAGGTCCTCGAGCGATTCGGGCCCAACGACGAGTTGGTCGAGATGAAGGTTTGGCCCGTGGCTCGCGCGAAAGATCCTTCATTGCCCTGCACCTGGGTAGCTCGTCGGATTCGCTACCAAATCCCCGGTTTCCGCGAACAATTTTTGCTCACTTCGCTCCGCGACCCAAAACGATTCCCTGCTCGTGAAATCGTGGGGCTCTATCACGAGCGATGGGAGCTTGAGCTTGGCTACGACGAGATAAAGACCGAGATGCTCGAGCGCGAGGAGACGATCAGGAGCAAGAAGCCCGACGGTGTTCGCCAGGAGATTTGGGGGATCTTGCTCGCGTACAATTTGGTCCGACTCGAAATGGAATCGGTCGCCACCGAGCAGAAGATTGAACCGACTCGTATCAGCTTCGTCGAATCCTTGCGGCTAATTCGCAGCGAATGGGAATGGCTCAGCGTTGCAAGCCCAGGCGCGATCCCCAAACGCCTCGCCATGCTGCGCAGTAACGTCAAGCGCTACATCCTGCCCTCGCGCAAGAAACGCAGCTACCCCCGCTTTTCCAAGATAAACTTAAACACTTACAACAGAAAAACTCGGCCCTCAGACGCGCTTAAGTGAACGGCATTGGTGCACGAACTACTATTTCCATTCTGCAATGCGCCGCGATTACGCAGCGTCCGTGCCTGCTTCGCAGGTCAACGATCTGACGAATCAAGAGATGCACGGGCACGGGCACGGCACGGGCTGTCCCTGAATTCAGGACAGCCCCGGGGCGAGGGTTCGAGTAGAAGTCGCTCTATTTGCAGGTGTCGTAAGTCACGGTTGCTTGAATGAAGTCGACGTAGGCGCGCTCGTTGCCCGCGCTATCCAGATAGTGCGGCGTGAGGGCGATGCCGAAACCGATCGCGTTGACGATTTCTGCGCTCCAAGTCGCACCCCAGAGATCGGCCGCGCCACCGTAGATCTCAGGATGAAAGGTGCTCGTCCAAGCCACGGTGTGTCCGCGATCCAGGCCCACGGGGAGGTTGTTGGCCAAGGCGCGAACGCTATGGTCGGCGATCGTGTTCTCGGAGCCCGCCGCTTCGTGGATGGAAAACGAGATGCCGAGGATTTTTGCGTCACTCGGGATCTCGAATTGAAAATTGCTGGCCAGCAGCTGATCCCGATACGGGTTGTTGACCATGATGATCCAGGCCGAGGATTCCTCGCTATTGCCCTGCGTTAGCAATCGATCCAAGTCGAACCAGTAGGTGGGAGGCAGGCAATAGTCCGTCGTACTGTCGACGCACTCGGAGGCCGCGCACGAGGTTTGCGTGCCGCCGGCTGTCACGCAGGCCGCAGAGCACTCACCCGCGGTGGTGCACGCGTGGCTGTAGAGCGGGTAGTAGTGGGTCATGTAGCCACCGGAAAAGCCAGCGCTCTTGGCGGTACGCGCAGAGCGCGTCTGGCTCAAGCCCGAACAACCAGGGCCGGCGCCCGCGACAGCAGCGCCGCCGAAGCCTGCACTCGCGCCGCCCATTGCCGCGCCGCCCATTGCCGCGCCGCCCGTTGCTGCGCCGCCTTTTGGAGCGGCAGCGCCGGCCGCACCGGCATGAGCGCCGCCACTTCCTAGGTTGCTGCCGCTCGCGCCTGCCGTAGTGCCAGCACCCGCTGTACCGCCCGACGGGCCATCCCCACTACAGGCCACGACCGAAGACAAAGTCCCCAACACCAAAGCAAGAGCTAGGAACGCAGATCCACGCGATGTCATTTGATCTCCCCAAGTCTAGAGCAATCGGAAAAAATTGAAGCAGCGGCCCACTCGTTCGTCGTTCGCCTCGTTCGCACCACACCGCTGCGGCCCGCAGCGTAGCAAATAAATGTGGGCCGGCGGGTCGAAACTGAAACGTACCGCGGCCGCGCCCCCGTAGGCGGCGGGCCCCAATCAGGTTCTTTGCAGCTCGGAAATTTCCCAGCCGAAATCGCACGCCTCGCAACTCCAACGAGTGAGTCGCCCTTCGATCGCGGGCGCATACACGGGTCGCAGCGCGTTTCGCCGACGCACGCATGCGACCTGCGATAGCGCGAGACGCTCACGCGCTATCGCGAGCGTCGCGTGCGTCTCGTGCGTCTCGTGCGCGAACGTGATGGTGCGCGTTGCTCACACATCACTCGCGGGGCGCACGCGTGCGGGTCATCACATGGATAAGTATTGGACGAGCGAGGTGCCGTATGAGAGAGTTGTTGGACCTATTTCGGGTGCTGAGTTTTTCAGGGCCTCGTGAGGAGTAGTTCTATGTCGTCTAGGCTCATACATAGCTGGGCAGCGTCAGCTCTGGTCGCAGGTGCCGTCGCGGTCGCCTGCACGGGCACGCTCGACGTGCTGCCTTCGAACTCGTCCTCATCGAGCTCGGGCGCATCATCGAGCTCAGGTGGCATGGATGACTCCCCCGACGCGGCCGTGGAGATCCCGTTCGAGCCAGTGCACGCGCGCGTTTACGTCGCCAAGGTCAAGAACCTGCTGCTCGGCCTGCCCGCAACGGAAGAAGAGATTGCCGCGGTCGAACAAGATCCAACTGCCTTGAGGGCCATGGTCGACGCCTGGTTCGTGCGTCCTGAAGCGCAGGCCAAGCTGGGCACGTTCTTCGGCAAGGCCTTTCAGCAAACACAAATTTCGCAGAATGATTTTTTCGATCAGCTCAGCGTCGACAACCTCAGCAACTTGCCCATGTTTACGCAAGCGCAAGAATCGATGTCGCGCACGGCGCTGAAGGCGATCGCAGACGCCAAGCCGTTCACCGACACCGTCACCACGCACACGTTCATGATGACGCCGACCCTGATGTCGCTCTACCTCGCGCTCGACCAAGCGCAGGTGGATGATGCGGGCAAGCAAACGCTGAGCGTCCCACTTCCCGACGGAACGCTCAGCACAACGCAAGCGTTCTGGCTGACCTATCAGCCGCCGCTCGACCCGGCCGCGATGCCGGTGGTACCGAACCCCATCCCGCTTTCCGAGACGATCGATCAGGCGAGTCCGAACTTCATGCACTTCGCCGTTGCCGCGCCCTTCAAGTGCAGCATGCCGCAGCTCGACGAGACCGGTCACGTGCTGCTCGACGCCAACGGCAACGCCATGAAGGCGGACGTCACCTACAACCAGCGCAAATACAGCAGCGTGTCAGCGGCCTTTCTCGGCTTGTTTGGCTACGCAACGCGCAACCACCTGAGCGATCCGTCAGACCCGAATGGCGCTCCGACCCTGACCATTCCGGACGATGTCCCGGCGGACAAGAAGAACCTGTACCAATACAACTGCAACGGCGGCACCGCGTTCACCTCGCCCAACGTCACGGCGCAAGACGTGATCTGGCGACCGGTGACCGTGCGCGTCGCCAAGTCCGGCGAGAAACTGACGCCGTTCTACGATCTACCCACGCTACGCAGCGCCAACGAGATTGTCGTGCGCACGCCGCGCGTCGGCTATTTCACGACGCCCGCGTTCTTCGCCAATTGGGCGACGAACAACAGCAATCAGCACCGCGACACGCTAAACCAAGCGCTAATCGTCGGCGTCGGCCGCAGCATCAACCCGGTCGACAAGGGCACCTCCACCGTGCTCGACAACGGCAAGGACGGCCAGCACTCGGATCCGACGAGCCCGTGCTACAGCTGCCACCAAACGATGGATCCGATGCGGAACATCTTCCGCCAGTCGTTCACTTATTCGTACCACACGCAGCACGATCCAGCGCAGGTCTACTCTACGGCTTCTTTCGACTACCTGGGAAAGAAAGCCGAACTCACTTCGTTCGACGACTTTGCCAAGGCGCTGATCGAGCATCCGCTGTACGCCGGCGCTTGGGCGCAAAAGCTGTGCTACTACGCCAATTCTAGCGGCTGCTCGGAACAAGATCCCGAGTTCAAGCGTGTCGTGCAAGCGTTCGTCGACTCCCAGTACGACTTCCACACGCTGCTCCTCGAGTTGTTCTCGTCGCCGCTGGTCACCGGTCAAACAGCCACGAAAACTTGGCGTGACTTGGGCGAGACCGTCAGCATCTCCCGCCAAGATCACTTTTGCGCGGCGCTGACCAATCGCCTGCAGCTGGCCACCAGCCTGTGCGTGGGCATTACGGACAGCACCACGCGCATCGCCGTGACCAACAACATCCCCTTGGACGGCTACCTGCGGGGCGCGGAAGCTCCCGCGCTATCTACCTCCCAAACACCGTTTTATCGCGGCGCTACGGAGTCGCTGTGTGCGTACGCCGCGGGCCTGACCGTGGACAAGACCAAGAGCCGCTACGACAGCACCAAGAAGGATGCCGCGATCACCGACTTCGTGGCCAACATCATGGGCATCACCTCGGCAGATCCAAACAGCGCGATCGCCACGCAACTTCTCACGGAACACTACGACGCCGCGATCGCGGCCAGTGCAAAGCCTACGGACGCACTCAAATCGACCTTCATCGTGGCGTGCCTTTCGCCCACCTCCGTCGCCATCGGCTTGTAGGAGAACAGTCATGAGCAGCATCTTGAACCGTCGCCAATTGCTGGGAGCGTCCTTGGCTGGAGCAGGCTTGATCGGCCTGCGCGCCATGGCCACCGGTCTGCCCATGTCCTTCTTGCTCAATCCCAAGTCGGTGCAGGCAGACGATGCCTGCGCCGCCAGCGCGCAGTATTTGATCTTGTCGATGTCGGCCGCCGGAGATGCCCTGAACTGCAACGTCCCCGGCACCTACGATTTACCGGCGTCGTTCGCGGCGGGTACGATCAATCACGCCGATCCAACCGACCTGTCGATGACGGCGACTCCGCTCACGATCGGCGGAAAGAAATGGACCGCTGCCAAGCCCTGGTCGACCTTGCCGCAGAATATCCTGGACCGCACGGTGTTCTTCCATCACTCGACCGGCACCGCGAACCACGGTGAGCTCGGGCGCGTGCTGGAGCTGTTTGGCTCGCTGCGGCGCGGGCAATGGCTGCCCTCCTACTTCGCCAAAACCATGCGCTCGTGCTTCAACACGGTGCAGCCCCAGCCGGTGACCATCGGCGGTGAACAGGTCTCGTTCGAAGGTCAGTATCTGCCCAAGCTTACGCCCACGGGCCTCAAGGCCGTGCTCTCGGCCCCCAAGGACCTCGCGGCCACGCTCCAAGGTCTGCGTGACGACACGCTGAACAAGCTGAATCAAACCTTGAAGGAGAACCGCGCGCAAACCGCGGCCCAGCGCGCCTACCTGGACAACATGGCGCTTTCGCAGGCCGATCTGCGCACGATGATTCAACAAGTGGCTTCAGATCTGGCAACCATCCAGAATGACGATGCCAGCAATCAGGTCACCGCGGCGGCACTGCTGATCAAGATGAACGTCACACCCGTCGTGACCATCCATCTGCCATTTTCGGGCGACAATCACAGCGACGCAAACTTCGGCGCCGAGGCCACGCAAACCACTGCCTCGATCAACAACATCAAGACCCTGATGACCAAGCTGAAGAGCTACGGCTTGGAGGACAAAGTAACGTTCGCCACGTTGAACGTGTTCGGGCGCACTTTCGATTCTTTGAATGGTCGAGGGCACAACGCCTCGCACTCCGTGGCGCTGATGATCGGCAAGCACTTCAAGGGCACGGTGGTGGGAGGGATCGTACCCGGCGGTCACGCGGCAGACATCGACCCGACCAGCGGCGCAGCCGCCGAAAGCGGCGAGCTGCCGGCGAGCGCGAGCTTGGCATCCGTTGCCAAGACGCTCGGGGCGGGCATCGGCCTGAGTGACGCGCAGCTGAACGATCAGATCTCTTCGGGCACGGCAATCCGCAGCGTGATCGCCTAACGATCTGATGCGCCCAAGCCTCTCTCTCGCGTGCGGCCTTGGGTTGGCCGCGGCGCTCGTGACAGCTGCGCCGCTCGCCTCGGCCGCCCCTAAACGCGGCAAGTCCAAGCCGAAGCAGCCGGCGCCGACGGCGGCGGCAAGCGACACACCCAGCCCGCCAGACGCCACAGACAAACCGTCAACCAAGTCGGAAGACGCCACCCCGGCCAAGCTGGAGGAGAAGGCGCCACCCGCGCCGGAACCGCCAGCGCCGAGCGCAACCAAGCCGAGCAGCGAAGCCAGCGTCTCGCTCGCGTCTGACGCGAACGAGGCGAAGCACGCGAAGGAGACGCCGCCCGAAGCGGAGCAAGGTTCGAACCAGGTCGATCAGCAAGCCTTGGGACGTCGTGAGGCTGCACGCCTTGCGGCTGGACGCACCGAGGTGGGCGTGACAATCAGCATGGATATCGGCAATCGCCGCTTCAAGTACAGCGACGCGCTGGGCAGCGCTCTCAGGCCCTACAAATTACCGATCGCGCCGATGGCGAGCTTCGGGCTCGAAGCGTATCCCTTGGCGACGAGCGACGTGCCGGTGCTCCGTGATCTCGGCTTCCGCGGCCGCTTCAGCCGCGCGTTCGGCTTGGATTCGACTACCCCCGAGGGGGACACCATCGAAACCAGCTGGACGCGCTTCGGCGGTGACGTGCGCCAGCGGCTATTGATCCCGGGGCGACATCCGCTCGAGTTCGGCGCGTTCTTCGGCGCAGACGCCAGCTACTTCGTGATGAGCAGCAAGTCCAGTATCATGGCCTTGCTGCCGAGCGCTCGCACCATCGCGCTGCGCTTTGGCTTGGACGGGCGCGTGCTCGTCTCCGGGCGCTTCTCGACCCTACTCAGCCTGGCCTACCTCGCCGTCACTTCACCAGGCGAAATCTACACGCATTTTCGCGATCCGGAGGTCGCGGGCGTCGATGGCGAGCTCGGCTGCGCAATCGCACTGATTCCTGGCTTGGAGGCGCGCCTGAGCGGCCGCTACACGCGCTACTTCTCCTCCTTCAAGCCCCAGCCCGGGGATCCCTACGTCGCGGGGGGCGCGCTCGACGAGCAGCTGCAGATTGGTTTGGGAGTTCGCTATGCGCACTGATCGCTCGGGCCTCGCGGCTTGCAGACTGTTTGCCATCGGAATCGGGCTCAGCGCGTCGCTTCTGACAGGCTGCCCAGGCACGCTCGATGACAAGCAGCGCTTCCTGGCCGCTGCCGGCGCGGGCGGCGTATCGGTCGCCGATGACGCGGGCGCCGACGCCGACGCCGGCCCTGACCTTGGCCCCTGCGGGGACGTGGTCGCGCGCATCTTCGTGCCGAGCTGCAGTGGCACTGGCTGTCACGACGCCACCGGGCCGCAGCAGGATTTGGACCTCGTGTCACCGGGCGTCGCGGCGCGCGTGGTCGGGGTTTCTGGCATCGGCTGCCCCTCGATTCTCGCGGATCCGGCAAACCCCGAAGCCAGCCTGTTGTATCAAAAACTCTTGCCGACCCCGCCCTGCGGCTCCCCCATGCCGCTCGCGCGCCCGATACTCAGCGACGAAGACATCGCCTGTGTCCTGACCTGGATTGCAGCCCAGCAATAGCGAGCACGGCAAATTAGCCACAGCCCTCATTGCGCCATTGCGCGCAGCGGGATGAATCTGCTGGTGCTGGGAACGAGTCGGGTGAATCATGATCGCCCCTTCGCGAGTGGCGGAGGGTCAGCAAGGAGGCGGGTCATGGGACAAGGGTTGTTGCTCGGTGCTCTGGTGAGCCTAGGGTTGATTTGTACGGCGGGGAACGCCAGCGCCAAGGTGCTAAAAGTTCCCGGAAAATTCAGCACGATTCAAGCCGCGGTCGATGCGGCGCGGGATGGTGACGAAATCCGGGTTTCGCCCGGCGCACACTGCGGTGCCACGATCGACAAGCGGGTCGAGTTGGTCGGCATCGACCATCCGCGCATCATCGGCTGCGCCACTGGGCCAACCTTGAGCGCTGGGCGGGTCGGCTTTTACATGCCCGGACCGAACGGCAATAATCCCGCGAGCGGCACGCAAATCAAAGGCTTCGTATTCGATGGCCGCGGTGTCTCGAGCGCCAATTTGGCGCCCTTGGCGTTCGGGATCTTCGCGCGTTTCGCGCGAAACATCGTCATCGCGCACAATCATTTCGAGGGCACCGCGCAGGCCATCACCAACACCGCGGGCGATCGTTGGCTGATCGAACACAATCGGATCAGAGATCTCACCGTGCTCGACTGCACGGGCCCGTGCACCGGCGGCGACGGCATCGTCATCCAGCTGGCGCGCGACGAGGTCGCAGCTCCCGGTGGAGACGCTGCGCCGATCAATCGCCCGGAAGACAACTTGATCCTCGGCAACACCATCGAAGGCAGCCCGCCGGACGGATTCGCAGACTTCTCGATGGTCGGCATTCTAATTTTTGCGGCCGATTATACGACCGTGCTCAAAAATGAGCTGCGCCTGCGAGACAACCCTGCAGCAGCCGCGGTAGGTCAAGGGATCCTGCTGACCAATGCCTGCTGCGGCGCCGGCGTCTCCTACGTACCGGGTACGCGCCACACGGTCTTGGCATTCAACGACGGACGCCAGAGCGAGGTCGCGATCGTGGTCGAGGGCAGCGGCGGGGCCAATACCCACGCTTTGTTCCTGTTCAGGAATCGCGGCGATCAGCAAATCGAGCTCGAACCGGAGCTGCTCACGGTTGCGCGCAGCGCAGCGACGCCCGTGCCCGTGCCCGTGCCCGTTCGGCCGCAGCTCTGAGTCAGCGCGCGATACCCAATTCGCTGAGCAGATTTTGTGCTTGGTCCACGTCTCGTAGCAAAAACAGGACGAAGCGGAGATCGACGTGGACCGTGCGGGTAGAGGGTTCGTAGGCCCAGTCAGAAACGACGGACTCAAACGTGCCGTCGAAGGCTAGGCCCACGAGCTCACCGCGAGCGTTGAGCGTGGCTGACCCGGAATTGCCATTCGTGATGTGCAGATCGCTCAGGAAGTCGACCGGGACGTCGCCCAAGGTCTTGTCGACGTACGGCGAACGCGCGGCGGTCTTGGCCGCCTCGACAAGGCGCTGGGGCGCGTCGAACGGCTCTTTACCGGTATTCTTGGCCAACATCTGGTTCAGGCTGGTGAAGGCGCCGATGTTGGAGCCGGGCGCGCCGGGTGGCGCTTTCTTTACCGTACCGTAGGCGACGCGCAGGGTGGAGTTGGCATCCGGCGCGACCGCTCCTCCTTTGAACGCAAGCAGCGCGGCGAGGTAGCGCGGCTTCAGCACGCGCAATTGGCCGTTGAAGCGCTTGGCTCGATCTTCGGCGGCGCGCAACGCCGGATACAGTTGGGCAGCCAGACGCACGATTGGATCTGGATGCTGGGCGAGCGCGGCAAAGCGCCCGTGATCGAACAGTTCGAGCCGGGCTTTTTCCTCGCCCAAACGGGTCTTGTCGTACAGTTTGGCGATTGCAGCGCCAAGCGCGGCGTCCGTTGGATCTTTGCCGGCGATCAGTGCCAGCGCCGGACTGCGCACGTTGGGATCGCGCGCGCGGTCGCGTTGCAATGCCAGCTCGAGCAAGGCTCGGTCGAGCTTCGGGTGGTAGCTGGCGGCGAGTGACTTCTGCTCGTCACGGAGCTTCGTCAGATTCCGATCTTGGTAGTCTGGATCGCGCTGAGCGTTTGGTTTTTGCCGTTCAGCGGCCAGACGCACACTGCGATAGGCTGCAAATACCAGGCGCGGCATCAGGAACTCGGACTGCAACGCGGTATCCGCTTCACGGGTTCGCTGTTGCTCGCCGATGGCGAGCTCGAGTTCGTGAAGCACGTTGCCACTTTCGGCGCGGCGCGCAGGGTCGCTATCGATGAAAGCCTGTAGAGCATTGTCAGTGGCGATCTTGTTCTCCAGCAGCCGCGAGCGCTTCATGCCGGAAAGCTCGCCCAGGTGCTTGGTGCGATAGTTGTCGAAGCCGCGGCGACGGCTGGTAGCCTTGATCGCGAGCTCTGGATCGCTCTTGGAGAGCTCCGCGATCAGCGCCAGGTAAGCGTCGAACATGGCCAGCTGCGCTGGATAGACGATGCTCTCGGTTTGGCGCACTTCAGCCGCAGATGCGAGCAGCGAGGTGCGGCCCGGGTAGCCGGCGACGAACACCAGATCTCCCTCCGCCAGCGGTGCGGACGCCAATTTTAGAAAGGAGGGCGGCTGGTACGGCACGTTGTCGACGGAGTAGTCCGCGGGCATGCCGTCTTTGCCCACGTAGGCGCGAAAGAACGCGACGTCTCCGCAGTGGCGAGGCCAACGCCAATTGTCCACCTCACCGCCAAAATTGCCGATGCTTTCCGCGGGCGCGTAAACAATGCGAATATCCCGCAGTTCCAGGGATTCGACCGAGAAATAGCGCAGGCCACCGTACATGCTGACGAGGCTGCAGCGAACTGCCGGGCGCTGACTTTCGCAGCCGCCGACAATTTCCTTTTCGAGTCGCTCGTACTCGAGTTCGCGCGCGAGCGGGTCCGTCACCCGCTCGAGCACGGGACGAATTCGCTCGCTGACCTCGGTCATCTTCGAGAGCACGCGCAGCCGGGCCGAGGGACCGCTCGAGCGCTCTTCGGCGCGTGTCTTGGCCAACGTCCCGGTCTCGAGCAGGTTCTCGCGCGCGCTCGAATTGTGCTGCAGAGCCCCGGTAGCGCAATGATGATTGGTGACCACTAGGCCATCCTTCGATACGAAGGACGCCGAGCAGCCGTTCAGATTGACGATGGCGCTGAGCAAACTCGACTTGGGATCTGCGAGCAACGCGGGATCGATCGCCAGCCCCAACTGCGACAACTCCGCGGCGTGCTCCGGTATTTGCGCGGGCAGCCACATTCCGCCATGGTTCTCGAACGCGGACCGCACGGGCGGCGCATTGGCCGAGACGGCCACCTTTGGCGGCGATCCGACCGGCGGCGGGGAAGACGGCGCGATCGGCCCGGGTGAGGCGCAGCCGGCCAGCGCGCCAAACAACGCCAGCTGGCACGAAAACGACCGAATGCGACCCGCGCTATCCTTCGACATGGTGCGCCAGCCTGGAACAACTATCAGCCCTCGTAAAGTCTCGCTATCAATCGCTCGAAATCCGTTCGAGTCGAGGCGCCCCCGGGGAAGCATCGCTGGCGAACCGCCGTAAATCGCTAAGTCCGAGAGTCTCGAAAAACCCGCAGCGCTGGTCACCCACCCACCCGCGAGGAAAAGCGAGCGACCCAGGGGCAAGCACCGTGCGTGCGGCATGAACAGCGAGCCAAAAGCAAAGCACCGAGCGAACCCAGCGCATACCGAACTGCTGGGTGGCGCGCTGTTTGCCGTGTTCGGACTGCTGGCATGCGCACCGGAGCCGACCCATGCTCGTGCCGCGTCGCCCGTCCCGGCCCGAACCCCGCTCCCAATGCCCGGGCCGGCGCCGAGGGGCCGAGATGCCACGACTGCCAGCGCGCTGAATGCCACGTGCACGGGTTGCCATCGCGAGATTGCCGCTGAATGGCGGAACTCCTTCCACGCTCGATCGCAACACGATCCGGCCTATCAGCGGGCGTTCGCGATCGAACCCTTGCCGTTTTGTCAGGGCTGTCATGCGCCTGAGAGCGACGCCAAGCAGCCGGTACCGCAGGCGGCCGCAGATCTAGGCGTGGGTTGCGTGACTTGTCATGTCGTGGGTGATCACCTTTTGGCGAGCGCAAACGCACGTGCAGGCACGAACGCGCCGCACGCGGTGACGCGCACGCCGGAATTCGCGAGCACCGGCGCATGCGCGAGTTGTCACCAGTTTGCATTTCCGGATCTCGCGCCGCGCGGCCAACTGGCGCTGATGCAAGCGACTATCCAGGAACACGAACAATCGAGCGCGAGCAACGTCCCCTGCGCCGATTGTCACATGCCAAGCGTGGGCAGCGGGCCGACGCAGCACCGCGGCCATGCGTTTCCGGGGGGTCACGACTCCGAGTTCGTGAGAGGCGGGCTGCGCGTGCGGGCGGAACGGCGCGACGCGAATCGCGTGCTTCTCGTGCTGCAGACCGAGCGCGTGGGGCACGCATTTCCGACCGGGGATCTATTCCGTCGGCTCGAGGTCTCGGCCGAGGCCATCGGCAACGACTATCAAGTCGTAGCCCGGGCGCGACGCTACCTTTCGCGCCATTGGTCCGAAAAGCAGCCGCTCGCGCGAGTGCCGCGTCGGGTAACGAGCGACGACCGCGCCACGAACGTCCCGCTGGAAATGGAACTCGAGCTTCGAGCCGAGGGAAGCGCGAACGCGGCTGCCGTGGCGGCCCTGCCCGTGGCCTGGCGCGTTGCCTATCAGCGCGTGGAACACCCGCGCTCCGAAGCAGAACGAGACAGTGTTTTGGACGGTGAGATCGAAATTGCGAGCGGCAGCTTGCCGCCACTCTCGAAAGGCGAACCCGCTGATGTTCATCCGTAATTTCCGCAGCCATTGGCTGTGGTTCGTGCTCGCCACCGTGGCTGCGTGTCAGCACGCCGCAAGCCCCCCCGCGAGCGCCAGCCCGAAAGCCAAGCCGGTCCTATCTGTGGCATCGGCAGCCCCAGTGCCAAGCTCGGCAAATGCCCCGAGCGCGGCGCCAGTGGACAGGAGTCCGTTCGTCGAGGGCGTGCGTCTGGGCTATGTGGCTCGCTTGAACGTGGCGGGACAAAGAACGTATCTGAGCACCGACCAGCTCTTGCTCGCTGTACACGAAAACGAAGTACGGATTGAACCGGCACTCCTAGAAGGGCTTCAGCAAGGAAGCAGTCCGCGCGTGCTCGGCAACATGCCCGAGTCCGGCTGGGCCTTGCAAACGAACTATTCCGAGCGCACCAGCCGCAGCTCGCTCTCGCGTTGGACGGGCTCCGAGTGGGTGGCCGCGGACGGCTTGCTGCAGAACAAGTACGTGATGAGCATCTCGCCGTGGAGCGACGGGCGCGTGCTCGCATTGCTAGGCACCGACTATCCAAGTCGGCTCAGCTTCGTGCAGCTCGCGGGCGCTCGCGGAGCGCCGCTGCCCCAATTCACTGGCCAAGCCCGCAAGGACCTCGACTGCGTTCTCGGCATTCAAGCGACCGGCATGACCGCACTGCCGAGCGGCGACGTATTCCTGGCAGGCACTCGCTGCACGGTCAGCGCCGACAGCTCCTTGGCCTATCGCGATGCGGTCGTGGAGAGCTGGGCTCCCGGCCAAACGCGCGGAAAAACCCGCATTCTGCCGGGGCTCGACAAGAAAGACGTGGAATACGCAGACCTCTACAGCATCGTCGCGAGCTCGAGCAGCGACGTGTTCGTGGCGGGCAGGCGTGCACCGAAAGCACCCGCTGGACAAGAGACGAAACAGGAAGCGTACCTTGCACACTTCGACGGTCAGGCCTGGCGTGCCTTCTCCACGCCACCGATCGAGCAGATCCAAGATCTGCAACGCGCGCCGAGCGGAAAGTTGTGGGCGCTGTTCGAGGGTCAGCTTTGGACCACGGTCGGTCGCGTTTCCGAGGGCGTAGCCTGGGAGCGCGTGCAGATGCCTCGCTTCACCGGTGAAGTCGGCGAAAATTCGGTCAGCTCGTTTTGGGTGCAAGACGACGAGCAGGTGTGGGCCACCCTCGCCTCGAACGACGTCTCGTATCTGGTCCGCACCAAGCGCGGCGCCTCGCCGCTTTCGACTCCCTCGGACGAACGGGTCGCGCAACTATCCAAGGCCTTCGATCCCACGGCCGCCTCACAGTGCGAGAACCCCACGCTGCTGCTCTTCACACTCAGCCGTCAGGCTCCCATGGACGCAGACATGCCGAGCGTGCGCGCCGCGCTGCACGGACACACCGAGCTCGAAGGCAAAGCGCAATTCATCGAGCTGCCCTTCCTGACCCGTCGCTACCTGGGCGTGCGCGGTGAGCTTCACACCCTACTTGCCACTCAGGAGATTCTCGCGCGCGCGAACCTGCCCGGGGTTGCCCCGGAGCTGCGCTGCCTCGACACAGTGCCCACTCGCACGCTCAGCATGGACTTTGGCAGTGCAAAGCCGGATTCGCGGCCAAAGGCGGCTGCTCGCTGACTCGGCGCCTCTCCCGGCCGCGACGCGCCGCGAGCTGCGAGCGCTACTTCTTCGTCGAAATGACGCGTTCGGCGAGCGTGACCAAGACGCTTTGCTTGGCCGAGGCAGGAGCAGAGGCAGGAGCAGAGGTAGCGAGAGTGACACGGTAAGCGCCGGCGGCGATGCGAAACGCTTGACGATCGGCCTCGTAGATCGCAAGCAGGCGCGGATCGACGGTCAGTGTGAGTTCTTGGCTGGCGCCGGGGGCGAGCTCGACTTTAGCGAATGCGCCGAGGCGTTGCGGTGATTCCCAGCCGCCGGCCTCGGGCGAGACGTAGATTTGGGCGACGGCTTTGCCAGAGCGCTTACCGGTGTTGCGCACGGTGAAGGTGACTTTCAGCTCGCCCTCCACGCGAGCAGTCAGCTTGTTTTGGCTAAAGCTCGTGTAGCTGAGGCCGTGGCCGAACGCGAACAGCGGGGTGAAGCCCTTTTTTGCGTACCAGCGATAGCCGACCGCCGCACCTTCGTCGTAGCGAACGTCGAACTTCTCGTCTTTGCCCGTGCCCTCACCCGGCGGCTTCGGGCGCGGCAATTGCTCGAGAGTGCGCGGGAAAGTGACGGGCAAGTGACCCGAGGGATTGACCGCGCCGCTCAAAACTCGAGCGATCGCCGGGCCGCCTTGGCTGCCGGGATACCAGGCCTCGAGCACCCCTGCGACTTGATCGACCCAGGGCATCAGCACCGGGCCGCCGGTTTCGAGCACCACCACCGTGCGCTTGTTGGCGCGTGCAACGGCGGCCACGAGTTGATCTTGTTCGTCCGGCAGGGTGAGGGGAAAATCGAGCGATTCAGTGGTCCACTGGGTGGCAAAGACGATCGCGACGTCAGCCTCGCGAGCGGCGGCCGCGGCGGCCTCGAGATCGCTGCCCGATTGCCAAGTAATGGTGGCCGTGGGCAGCTCGCTGCGCAACGCGGCGAGCGGCGATGAGCGCGCGTACACCGTGGGGCCCGGCCAATCCTTGGGACCCAGGCCTGGCACCGCGATGCCGCCCGGCGCATACACTTGCGCCGAGCCGCCGCCGGTGAGCACGCCCACGTCAGCGTGACCGCCGATCACGGCGATGCGCTTGGCTTTGGCGGTCAGCGGCAATACGCCTTGATTCTTGAGCAGCACGATGCCGTCTTCGGCAGCGGCCTGCGTCACTAGCGCGTGCGCGGCAAAGTCGATTGGACCGGGTTGCACTGGATCGTCGACCGCACCTTTGGCGATCAAGGTGCGGGCGATGCGACGCACCATGTCGTCGAGGCGGGCTTGAGGGACCTGCTTTTGCTCGATCGCCCGTGCGAGCTTGTCGAGCCAAACGTACTTGTTCAGCTCCATCACGCCGGTTTCTTGGTCCAGGCCGTTGTTTGCGTTCAGCACGGTGTCGTGCTGCGCGCCCCAGTCGGTCATCACGTAGCCCTTGAAGCCCCAATCACGCTTCAGCACCTGATTGAGCAGCCAGTCATTTTGGCAAGCGTAGACGCCGTTGACCAGATTGTAGCTGCACATGATCGACCCGGGATCGCCCTGCTCGATGGCGATCTGGAATGCCAAGAGATCCGACATGCGCGCAGCGGCTTCGTCGATCGAGACGTTGACGCGGTCGCGGCCCGTCTCCTGATTGTTGAGCGCAAAGTGCTTCACCGTGGCCACGATGTGATTGGATTGCACGCCGCGCACGAGCGCGCCTACCATCGTGCCGGCGAGCAGCGGATCTTCCCCGCCGTACTCGAAATTGCGGCCATTTCCGGGTTCGCGCATCAAATTGACGCCTCCGGCGAGCATCACGTTGAAGCCACTCGAGCGCGCTTCGCTGCCGATCATCGCTCCACCGCGTTCGGCCAGAGGCGGGTTCCACGTCGAGGCGGTGAGGATTCCGGAAGGGAGCAGCGTGCGCTCGAGCGCGGGCGGGGCCTCCCGCTGGGTGGCGACACCGCTGCCCGCGTCGGTCTGCCACTGCGGCGTGAAGCCGACCCGAGACACGCCGCGCACGAAGCCGGCCGATTGCGGACGCGCCTCCTTGAAGTTGTAGTGGTTCCAGGTCTGTTGCACGCCGAAATAACCGGTGACCAGCGCCAACTTCTCGCGCTGATTGATGGTGCGCACGAGCAGATCGGCGCGCTGATCCGGCGACAGTTGCTGATCGAGCCAAGCCTTCGGCGCGGGCAGTGCACTGCTGATGGCGGAAGCCGCGGAACCGGCAGGCGCTCCGCTTTCCGGCACGGAGCTGCCCGGTCCGGCACTGGACGGCTTAGAGCACGCCGCCGCCAGACCACCGAAGCCGAGACCGAAACCAAACCAGAGTGCTCGCAAAATTCGCATGGGGATTACTGGGTAAAATCGAGGAAATTGCCGCTGAGCATCAGCAGCGAGAGCACGGTCCAGGAGTGATTGTAATAGCGGCTGCGCGCGAGCAACGTGCCCGTGCGGAGCCGCGCATGACAGGCGTCGATGAAGGCTCGATACTGGGGATCGTGCATGGCGCCGACGGCCGCGGCGCCCACGAACACGGCCGAGCCGGGGTTCGGTCGCGCCGCTCGCGGATCGGGAGCTGGTTCGCCCGAAAGCGTGTAACCATCCACGATCTGGTCCGCGCCGATGCGCGCGAAGAAAGCACTGACGCGCCGCAGATAGTCGAGCGCGCGTGGGTCACGGGTGGCCGCCCAATCCTGCCCGATGCGAAAGGGCAAGCGCGCGGAATCGTATTGATAGTTGGTCATTGCCCCGGGAAAGGCTTCGACCGGAGTGCCAGCGGCATTGCACCAAGCAGGGACGAGCCCATTGTCACGGTTGCCACGCCGCGCGTCGAGGCTGTTGAACACGATTTCGTAACCGCGATCGATCACCCGCAGCCAGCCGGGATTGCCCGTCACGTCAGCGAACAGCCGATACTGATGCGGGGCAAAATACGAGGGATTGAAGACATTTTGACCGCGCCAATCGTCGCCCGGCAAGAGCATGTCCGGATAGCGATCGTGGTCGACTTCACACTCCCAAATGCGCTCGATCTGGCGCTTTGCGAAAACCAAATACGGTTCGGTCAGCGCCCCTTGCCCGCCCCATTGGCGGTGCGCCATGATTAGCGCCCAGGCAATGTCTTCGTCCGAGTCGGTCGCCGCGCCCACGGCCAAGGGACGCGAGCCATCCGGCGCGATGTACCAATCCATCAAGCCGCTTTTGTTCTCGAAGCACAGCGCGTAGCGATACAAATCGTCGAACAACGCCTGCTGATCGCAGAGCACCGCGATGATCATACCGTAGGCGATGCCCTCCGACACCGTGGAATTGGCCACGCCGTCCGGCGTATCTGGACGCCGTGCGCGCAAGAAGCCGCGCGCGCCATCGGCGGTCACGATCTCGCTGCGCCACGCCTCGAATGCTCGCCACGCGTCCTCGGCCGTCGCCTGCAGCGGGTAACACAAGTGCTCGAGCTTGCGCGTGTGTGGGAACGGGTAGCGGCTCATCTCACTCACAAGATCCAACGTCGGCGATCGTGGTGTGCACGATGAAGTGGGAGTCGAATTTGTGCCGCTCGGCGAAGAACAAATCAAGCGCATACTTCTGCCCCACGATCAGGCCCAATTTCCGGCTGATCTGGTCGAGGTCCACGCTCGCGGTGCGAATCGAGTGTAGCCCCCCCAAGTCAATCACCAATTGATCCGCGATGAATACCCATACGTCATCGTCGCCCGCAAACGTAAACAGCTCTCCGCCGCGATACACGAACGCCGTGTGAGTCTCGAGCGTGAAGTGATAGTTGTGCCGGTTGCCTTCATTGCCGAACAGCCGGTCATCGATTGGAAAGAACTTCTTGTTCTCGTAAACATAGTTGCCCGGCAGCCCCGGATCTTCCGCCAACTGCAGGTCGTAGGTGAGGGTCTGGTTCACGCCCGGCGTATCGTGATACCAAACGTCGAAGCCGGCCTTGCCCGAAGGCGTGCTGGGCGTGGTCGGCGCGCCCGCGTACACCGGCGTGCGGTCAGCACCGATCAACGGCTGGACGATGCCGGCGTCGATCCTGTTTCCCGGACGCGGAAGCTCGAAATCCGGCTGCGTCTGGTGAAAGTCCCGAATCGTCGTGTGCAACACCGGCGGCTTCGGCAAAGGCACATCGCAGGCACCCCACTTTCCGTCGCTGCACGTCTCGTGACCGTTGCCACAGACGCCGCTGCAATCACGCTGCACCACCGGAACCACGCACGGCCCCAGCACTCCGTCCGTGCAGGTCTGGATGCCCGCCCCGCACACGCCCGAGCATGGCCGAGCGCTGCTCTCGACTCGACATTGGCTCCAGTACCCCGCGCTGCAAGTCGACACGCCGGCGCCGCAGGCTTGCTCGCACGCGCGCACCTCGCCGTCGTTCGCGCAGGCCTCGACCGGCTCGACCGCGGTCCGGGCCCCGCAATCCAGCAAGGATGCCAGTAGCAGCAAGGCAGACGAGCCAAGGGCGACCTTCGATGAAACAACAGCTAGCGAGCTCGACACGCGCGCGAGCGTAGCAGCAAAGCGATCGATTGCCGGGGTTGATGGTCGGGCTTCGACTCACCGCGCGTTGCCGCCTTCGGCCGTGCATAGGCTGCACACGAGGTGCGATTGTTAACGACCTTGCCCCGGGGGGCGCGCGGTCTCAGCTCGCGTAGCCGCGTGGGTGCTTTTCGAACCAGCGCCAAGCGCTTTCGATCATTTCGCGAATATCCGTGCGCCGTGCTATCCAGCCGAGCTCGCGTTGGATCTTGCTGGCATCGGCGTAGAGCGCGGGAGGATCGCCCGGGCGACGCGGGCCGCTCTCGATACGAAAGTCCCCGATCACGCTGCGCGCGGCAGCAATGATTTCCTTCACGCTGTAGCCCCGCCCAATTCCGAGGTTATACACGAGCTGCGCGCCGGGTTTTAGAGCGTTGGCGACCTCCACGTGGGCCTCGACCAGATCTTCCACGTGAATATAGTCCCGGATGCAGGTGCCATCCGCGGTCGGGTAATCCTCGCCGAAAACCGTGATCTTTTCGCGCAGTCCCAGCTTCGTCTGCAAAATGACCGGGATCAGATGTGTCTCTGGCCTGTGGTCCTCGCCGACTGCGCCATCCGCGGACGACCCCGCCACGTTGAAGTAGCGCAAAGCCGAGAAGGCGAAATCCGGGTTGCAGGCAGCGTAGTCGAACAACATGCGCTCCGAGAACAGCTTCGACCAGCCGTACGGGTTGATCGGGCGTTGCGGCGCCGATTCGGCAATCGGCACGATTTCCGGCTCGCCGTAGGTCGCGCAGGTCGAGCTGAACACCAAGCGCCGAACACCTGCGCGCTCGAGCGCCTGCAGCAGGCTGAGCGTGCCACGGGTGTTGTTGTCGTAGTACATCAAGGGCTCGCCCACCGATTCGCCGACATACGAGAGCGCAGCAAAGTGCATCACGCACTCGACGGCGTGCTGCTGGAGCGTGCTGACGAGTGCGTCCGTGTCGCGCACGTCGAGCTGGGCAAAAGGCACGCCTGGCGGCAGTGATTCTCGGTGTCCTCGGCTCAGATTGTCGAGGGCAATCGGCTGCTGCCCCGCCTTCAGCAAAGCACGCACGGCGTGCGAACCAATGTAACCGCAGGCCCCGGTAACGAGCACTTTCATGATCTCGATTCTCCCTTACTTGCCCACCGCGTCAGCGGGTCGCAGAAGATTCCGACGGCCCTCGGCTGCGGCGGCTTCGATGAAGCGCCTGGACGCCAACTTGCGTGCAGTGAAACCCGCCACACGATCATACTCCGGTAGGCACCCGAGTAGGTCATCGATGACCATCGGTGAGCGATAGCGATAGCTGCGAGGCTTGGCCGCTTGCTGGGCGATCACGCTCTTGGTCGCAGTCGCGAGCTGATAGAAGGACCAGCTACCCATGACGAACACGCTCAGCAGCCCGAACGCCACGGCGCTGCGCGCCGGACGCCACGGCCTGGGCGTGGCATGGCGATCGCTGACCAGATAAACGATCGCCGCAAAACCCAGGGCGGTCAGCAAGCCTTGAATGGCGGAGCCGAAACGCTCGAGCTCCCACTTCGCCAGCCAGCTTCGAACCAGTTCGTTGAGCAGCCCGTGAGCCGCCAGGGTCGCGACAAAGGCCGCCAAGGCCGCGAACACCGCGCGGATTCGCAGCCTGCGAAACCGAGCCAGGCAAAAGCCCAAGCTCAGCAGCGCCGCGACCGAAATGGAGACCAGGGTACCCGGATCGAGCAGAACCTGCCGCTGCTCGTGCCACAGTTCTCGCCAGGTCACGTAGTTGGAATGGCCCTGAAGGTAGAGCAAGAAAGACCAGGAGCAGCAGCCAGCGGTCAGGCTCAGCAGAATGACCGCCAGCGTCAAACTCTTGCGAGTGCCGCCGTTCATCAACAGCGTTAGCCAGCGAACGAGCGCAACGACGACCACCACACCGCCGACCGCGAGCGTGCGATTGCCAAATGTGCCGGTACCGTTCCACCAGCACCACCAACTGGCTTGAATGTAGAACTGGGCAAACAGCGCGAACAATGCGCAGCCGGCCAGGAGCCGCTCGGAGAGCTGCAAATCACGGCGCAAAATCAGGGCCACGAGCGCGAGCGGCCCCAGGACGAACAGGGGGTGATAGGTCAAAAGCCCATGCCACGAGTGGAACAGCATGGTGCCGATCAGCGGGTGAGCAAAGTCGACGCTGCGAAATTCGGCGTCTCCGAACACGTACGGACTGCGTGTCGGGGACCCCGTCGCCCAGTAGTTGAAAAACAGCAGCTGCACGCCATACACGAGCAGGGGGACGCCCAGCACGAGCGCGTGAAACACCAGCGCTTTGTTCAGCCGATTGCCGTGCCCACGCCAGACGATCACCGCGCGCGTGGCGATCGGCAGAAGCACGTACATCCCCAAGTTCACGCGTACGATGAGTAGCAGCCCGCAGGCGATTCCGATCAGCAGACTGTCGCGCTTGCGCTCAGCCGCGGCGCTGAGCGCCCAGAACACCGCGACCGTGAAGGTCCCCAGCGCGAAGATCTCGGAGCTATGAAAGATGGAATAGAAACCCGCGTGCGTGCCAATGAAGGTCGCGCCGATCGCCAGAACGAACAGCACCGGATCGCCACGCGTGGCCAGCCGCAGGAGGCCGATCATCGCCCACCAAAAGGCAATCGCCACGAGCCAAGCCGCCAAGTGCAGCTCGATCTTGACCGAGGGCAAGAAACTCAGGGTGCGAGCCACGGCGTCGGTGATCAGCCCCGGCGCGTGCGACCAGTGCGTCATCGGCACCCCCACCGGCGAGAGCACCGAGCTGCCAATCTGCAGGATGTTGGAAGACGCGAACGCCTTGGGCCACTGAGAGTAGCGACCGAAGTCGGCGCCTCGCTGAGACAGCAGCCCCAGGGTGATTGCCGAAACGATCCACACGACGCGCATGACTCGCGCTCGCCTCGAGAGCGATAGCTTGGCCAAGGCAGGATCGATTGCACCGTCTGGCATTGGCGGCCGCGGTTATCGCGGTAGGGCCAGCGTCTGTCAATCCGCTGGCCCGCCGAATGACTTCTGCCCGCCGCAGATTTGCCTCGTTTTTCTGGAGCACGAGGGCAATCTCGCGCACTCCCCGCTGACTCCTCGTTACTGCGCGATGACTAGCCGCCAGCGCTGCTCATCACCGGTACCAGCGCTGCGCTGCTCGACCGCAGCGCCATCTGCGCTGGCGCCGTCGACGACGCCGACCAGCTTGTTGCTGTGTTTGTTGCGGATCTGGAATAGGCCGGCGCCCACGTCGATCAGGAGCCAGGCTTGGTTGTCGCCGTCGGTGTTCTTCCACTGCTTCAGCTTCACGCCGTCGGCGGTGGATTCGTCGGGGACGTCCAAGACCTTGCTGCTCGCGACGTTGCTGATGCGGAAGTAGCCTGCACCGTCGTATTTCAGACCCCACTGTTGATTCGTGGCGCTGCTGCTAGGGCTTTGAATGATGGATGCGCCGTCCGCGCTGGAGGCGCCTTCCACTTCCAGGGCTTTGCCGCTCTTGGCATTGACGAACTGGAAGTTGCGAGTGGCGGCGCCGATGGTGCCAGCGCCTGCATCGATGCTGAGCGTGTTGTTCCAGCTCATGCTCATGGATGTGGCAGAGGAGAAAGCGATCGGTTGCCAAACGTACGTGGAGTCGTTGACGCGGCCGCTCCAGGCGCCCGCCCAGCGATCTCCCAGGTACAAGTATGCCGTGCCCGCGCTCCCCTGAACCGGCAAGACGTAGGTCGATTGTGAATAGAAGGTGTTTCCGTCGCCGACGTTCTTGAGCGCTGACCAACTGCCGGTGAGTGAACTGGCGGTGGCGTAGCTGGCTTGGTTCGGATCCCAACCGGTCGCGCCAGAAGTGAGCAGAAAGTAGGTGTCGTTGCGTTTGAACAGCACGGGCGCCTCACGGTGGCCCCCTTTGAACAATACCGCCGCCAGCTTGTCTACCTTCAGGTAGTCAGGCGTGAGCAGATACAGGTTCAGGTCGTAGTTCTCGTTGGTAGCGGAGATGAAGTACGCTTTTTGGTCGTCATCCACGAACAGGCCGCAGTCGCGCGACATGTAGCCGGGCTTGCCGTGATCCGTCACGCCACTCGCGGAGAGCGGCCGGAAGCTGCCTTGGTAGGTGTAGTCGCCGTCCACGCTGCTGGACGTAGCGACAGCCGCGCGCGCCTCGCCGTAGTCGACGCCATTCTCCCAATGCATCCACATCACGTACTTACCCGTGGCAGCATTGTATACGACCTTGGGTCGCTCGATGTTGGCGGGGCTGAGCTCGGCGTGGGACGTGGAGCGGAGCACGTCTTTCCGGAACTCCCAGTTTCGCAGATCGCGCGAGCGGTAGCTGGACACGGCGTAAAAGCTGCCGTTCGGATTTCGGTTCTCGCCGAACCAGTAGTAGTAATCGGCGACTTTGATCAT
>DATEPG010000332.1:0-26134 GCA_035273265.1 Polyangiaceae bacterium | reverse complement strand
CAGGCGCGGCGGGAGCAACTGGCGGCGGGTCGCCGGGTTCGGGCGGTGCTGCGCCGGGCTTGGGCGGGTCGCCGGGCTCGGGCGGCTTGGCTGGCGCTGTCGGTGGAGCTGGCAGAAGTGCAGGGGGAGCCAGCGGCAGCGTGGCTGGTGGCAGTGGCGGAGCTGATGGGACCAGCGATCGCTGCGACGTCGCCAACCAGGTCGTCGGAACACCACCGCAGGTGCTGAAGTCGAGCGGAAGTCTCGGCACGCACGATCCGGTGATCATCGGCGCCGACGGCAAGTTCTATCTGTTCAGCACCGGCTACAACATCGGCGCGAAAACCTCGAATGACCTGCTCTCCTGGCAAAACGCGCCTGATGTGCTGAGCTCATCGACCAGGCCCGCGTGGCTTTCGCAGCAAGTACCGGGCGTCAGCAACCTGTGGGCGCCCGACATCTCGTTCTTCGGCGGAGCCTACCACCTCTACTATTCGGCTTCGACTTTCGGCAAAAATCGCTCGTGCATCGGACACCTGTCGCGCGCTTCGCTCAGCAGCGGCAGCTGGACCGATCGAGGCAGCGTGATTTGCTCCAACGTCTCGACGACCGACAACTACAACGCCATCGATCCCAACGTGATCGTCGATACCGACGGCACCCCTTGGCTCTCGTTCGGCAGCTTCTGGAGCGGGATCAAGCTGATCAAGCTCGATCTCGAGGGCGGTCGCGCCGGCACCTCGCTCGACTCTCTGGCGGCGCGGCCCGCGAACGGGGGCGCGCTGGAAGCGCCATTTATGGTCCGTCGCTGCGGCTTTTACTACCTCTTCGTCTCTTGGGACACCTGCTGCAAGGGCGCTGACAGCACCTACAACACTCGCGTCGGACGCGCGACGACGCTGCGCGGGCCATTCGTCGATCGCGACGGTCAGGCGCTGCTCCAGGGGGGCGGCACGCTGGTCCTCGAGGGCGGCTCGCGCTATCGCGGCCCAGGCCACAACGCCGTGCTGTTCGACGACCGCCGGGCATACAACGTCTACCATGCGTACGACGCAGACGCTGACGGCGCGTCGGTGCTACGCATCTCCGAGCTGGTCTGGGACGCCGCGGGCTGGCCTATTTCCGCGGGACCCTAGGGTCTATCCCTGATTGTTCAGGCACCCGTGCCCGTGCCCGTGCCCGAAAGAGGCAACGAGGGAGGAGGACCTGAATTCAGGGACAATCGCTCCGCGCTCTCTGCCAGATGGAGAGTTTTTCGATGGTCACTGATCGCATCGTGGAGCACTCAGCCTTCGGCGGCTGAGTGCGGGAAACCCGGCGCGCCACGAGCTGCGCTGCTGGATCGCGATCGCCCCCATTCCCAGCTGACTACGGCGTCGCGGGTGCCCCGGTGCTGCTCGCGGGCGGCTGCTCTTCGACCTGCAGTTCGCCGCTGCGATCGGCCATGCCGCTCGCTGAAAGCTTCCAGCGAAGGCGCAGGGGTCGAGTCGAGCTGCTCGGTTGCGCCACGGGGGCCACCAGGGACAGAGCAGCAGACCGGCCCGGTCGGATCCAGAGCCCGAGCTCGCGCTGTGCGCTCGGGCTCGCGTCCGCACCGCTGAGCGCGACTTCCAGGCGGTGTTTGGGATAGAGCGCGAGCGCCTGCGCACGGGGATTGACGAGCTCGACGGCGATCGTCGCTGCTCCTGGCGCGCTAGACGGCTCGAGCCGTGCCGCGAATGTCAGATCGTCGCGAGGAAACTGCGTGCTCGTCTTCGCGAACACCTGGAGATCGCCGAATGTCGCCAGCGGTTCCAGCAGTCGCCGTGCGTGGGGGCTCGAGGCTGCCCGGCGAGATCGTTGGCCGTCGAGCAGCACCAGATCGACGGGCAAGGCGCTCAGCAAATCGAGCGATCGCGATGACGGAAATTTGTCCATTCCCTTGACGACCTCGTCGTAGTGGGGTGGATTGAAGCTCGACCAGCCGTTCACGAAGCGATTGGCCGTCACCGCGGCGTCGTAGGTGGCCGACTCGCGCATGGGCAGCGTGACGACACTGGGGTTACCGGGCCGAGTCTTGAGCCAAGCGATGAAGGCCAGGTGGTCGGGACCGACCACGCCCGCAAACGTGCGAGTCGTGCCCGGATATGGGTAGCAGGCGAGTTCGGCGAGGCCGAGGGCGAGGGTCACACCCACGAGCAGGGATTTTGCTCGCGCCGATACTCGAGTCGAAGCCCAGGTGGCGAGCCGATCCACACCCAGGGCCGAAAGCACCGCGACACCCAGAGTGACCAGGCCCAAAAAGCGATTCGCGGTTCTGAGCGCGCTCATGCCGGGCACGACCTCGAAGAACAGGCGGTAAGGAAGCGGCAGCACCAGCTGACCCAATCGAAGCGTTGGTCCGAACGCCATCACGAAACTGAACACGCAAAAGCTGGCCCATGAAAGGCCCGCAATCGCGCGCGTTCGGCGCGCTACATCGGGTTGCGCCGTGAGCTCGCGCAACGCGGCGACGACCGCGAGCAGCGCTAGCAAGCTGATGACGATGCCGGGGAAGGCGGCGCTGTCGTCGGTCCCGGTCGTCTTCCACCAGCCGAGGCTGCGGTGCACGAGGTTCGTCGGCGCCACGAGGCTGTAGTTGTCGAGCGTGGCGCGGAACCTTTCTACGTCCTCGAGCCTACGGACTTGGTGGTGCTCGCGAGCCCAGATCCAATAGGGGCGGTAAGCGAAGCCGAGCGTGACGAGAAATGGCGGCGCGACGAGCGCGAAGCGCTTCAAATGAAGCACCCCGATGCGACACGCTCTGAAGAGGAACAGAACCGCGAGCAAGCTGAGCAGCGCGAGCCCGCCGTACAGGGTGTAGTAGACGCTCGTCACCGCCAGCACGAGCGCGAGGCCCCAGAGCAGAATGCTGTTCGCGTAGCTCGGGTTCTTGATGAACCGCTGAATCGCGACGGCCAGGTACGCTACCCACAGCACGGCGAAGCTCTGCAGATTGTACGCGTTGTGCACCAAGAAGGACGACATCGCAAACACGGTGCCCGCAACGAGCGCGGGGCCCCGCCGTCCGAGTACCTCCCATACGACCAGGTAGGCGCCAAAGGCGGCAACCGCGTACTGTAGAATCAAGATCGAATTGTAGCCGAGAATCGGATTGTGCGTGGCGGCGATCAACGGTGCCGCCGCGAGGCCGTTCGAGAGCGACGGCTCGCTCAGGGCCAGCGTGGCTCGATACGGATGAAACATGTTGGCGTCGTACAGCTGCTCCGGGCCGAACACGCTCCTCGCAATCCAGCCGAATCCCCACACCGTAAAGATCGGGTCGGAGCTTTCTCCGAGGCAGCTCCCGAGGCAGGTCACGAGCGGAGCGGTGATCGCCAGCGCGAGCAGCGTGAAAGCCGCGAACGCCAGCAGATGTCCCTTCAGCCCGCTCGGCACCCTCATGAATCCATGCAAGCGTTGGGAGATAGGATCGCCGTCGCTGCGCATCTGTGGCGCACATTACGTAGAGGGCGGTCGCTTCGCAAGGACCCCGGCGCGGTGTCTAGCTGCCCCGTTCGAAGGTCTCGGCTAGCGGCGGCTTCTTTCGGGCTGCTCAGCCGGCGAGGAATCTCAACCCTTGCTCGAGCGCGGTCCAGAGCCTAGCCACTCGCGGCACGTCGCGAAGCGCGCGCGGTGTGACTAGCCAGAGCTCGAGGGGCGGCGGTTCAGGCAAGCCATGCTGCTTGAGCTGGATCAGGTTTTCGTCCAAGCGGCGCGAGCTCGTCGCCAACACGGCCGCCTCGAGGCCCGCTCGCACCGCCTCGATCCGTCGCCATTCACGCGGTGATCCCGCGGTGCCTAGTCGCCTGCGTGCGACGGCTCAGATGGCTCAGACGGCTCGATCGATTCGCTCGGCTCAGGTGACTCCGACAGCTCCAGCGTGAGCTCGCGGGTTTCTCCAGCACGCACGACGACGTTTCCCGTGGCACGCGCTTTGAGTGAGCTGGCGCTGACCCGATACTTACCGGGTTGAATCGAACCGAGATCCCAGCGACCGTGCTGCCCTGATAATTGCTGGTAGGGGCCGCCCTCCCGCTGGTACCCGATCGTGAACATCGCTGGCGTTACACCGGATGCCGTGCGCACCGTGCCAGAAAGGCGCGCGTGGCGTGTGACCGTAACGCTGACGCTGCGATCGCCAGAGACGATGTCGCGCGCGTGGGCATCGCCGACCGAGCTTTCGGCGTGGACGTCGTAGCGGCCGTGCGGCAGACCCGAGATCGTGAACTGGCCTTGTTGATCACTGACGGCCGGGCGGCGGTTACCGACCGTTGGATCGCGATCGAAGTCCACTGGAACGACTTGGACCCAGGCGTCGACCACCGGCGCCCCGTTCTCGTCGAGCACACGTCCAGCGATCACTTCGGTCGTCGGTAGTGACAGCGTCAGCCGTTCGAGTTGCCCATCGCGACTCAGAGTGGCCACGGGGCTCTGTCCCGGATCCTGAGGCGGCGAATCGATGTACGCTCGATAGCGCCCCAGAGGCAGGTTCGAGAACACGAAGTCGCCCGCGTCGAGCGTTGGCTCTCTCGGGAGCCCATTGTCTGCAGTGATGAACACATTGAACGGTCGGTCATCGCGGTTCGCGTTCACCGAAACGCGGATCGCGGCAAACGCAAACGTCTTGAGCAGCAGCGAGGCCGCGTGCTTCGGCTCGAGCGTGACTTTCAGCGAGTCACTCGCCGGCTCGCCGCTGGAAAATACGCGCACCAGGTAGTCACCCGCGTCGAAACCGGAGCACGAGAACTCGCCTTGCCCGTTGGTCGTGCAAGTCAGGCCCGAGCGCCCGAGAGGCGCGCCCACTGGGCTCAGGTTGACCTCGACGCCCTCTACCGGTTCGCCGGATGGCCGCACCACGCGGCCGGAGATCGCGATGCCGCGAGACACGACGACCCGGCGCTCCAGACCCGCCCTGCCGAGCTCCAAGGCTTCCTTGCGCACGACGGCGCCTGCACAGTGTACCTCTGCTTGGTAAGCGCCCGGTGGGAGCCCTGCAAATTCCACCGTGTTACCAGTTGCTTGTTCGCTTCGCGTGACGCCGTCGCCCGACAGGAACACGGCTAAGTCGGTGCAGGGGGCTCCTCCGTCGTAGTCCGCCGTGAGCCGCAGCTTGGCGGCGCGGGCGGCGCGCAGCACGACGTCCGCGCTGGCTTGCCCGACGGCCACGGAAACACGCTCAGTGGCGGCCCAAAACGCGGCCTCGCGCACTTCGACCTGATAGGCGCCCCCCTCCAGGCCGGACAGCTGAAACTCCCCGGCCGCGTCCGAGGTTGCGGTCGCAAGCCCAACCCCTCGCTCGGAGGTCGCGGCGACGGTGACGTCGGCCAGCGCAGCGCCCGAGCCGGCATCGACGACAGTGCCGCGAATGCTCGCGCCCGGAGCGAGCACCAAGGTGATGCCGCGCGCCGGAGCTTGCACGGTTTGGCTCGCCTGCGAGTAGCCCTCGGCGTGCGCCGTCAACATCACCGCGCCTGGTGCGCTGGGTAAAACAAACCTGCCGCTCGTGTCGCTGAGTACCAAACTCGGCGTCGCCCCCCCGCTGAAAGAGTCCACGCCGACCACGAGCGCGCCTGGCACGACGCCGCCGGTGGCATCGACGACCGTTCCCACGATCTCGGCGCCGGCCGGTTCCAGAACAACGGTGTTCTCCGAACCGTGTTCTTCCGTGGGGCTACAGAGTTGGCGGCGAGAGATATGGCCGGCAGCACTGGCGAATAGCTCGTCGATTCCCGAACGCTCTTCGAGCGCAAAGCGCCCTTGGCCGTCGGCCTCCGTGCACTGCGCGAGCGAACAACACGGCGCGCCCCGGCGCAGGCCGCAGACCCGGGCGAAAGCAAGCGCTCTGCCATCGGCGCTGCGAACGCTGCCGCGGATCGCGCGAACACGAGGCGCTTGCAGCGGCACCGGGGCGGGGCGGCGGATTTCGTTGCTCGCGCCTGGGTGCGCCGCAACCGCTTTCGCGTTGCCCTCATGCTCGGCCGATGGCTCGCGCACGAACCAGAACCCGAGCAACACGACCAGCACGAGCCCCGCCACACTCTTGGCGATGGCGCGCCGCCGCGCCGACCTTCGGTCGTCCTCAAAGGCCAAGTGGGCTGTCCAGCGTGTGATTGATTTGCCTGGCGAGCTCGGGATCGAGCAAGCGTTGGCGCGCGAGGTCGTACAAGGTCTCCAGATAAACGGCGTTGCGTTGGCTGCCGAGCAGCCGCTCGACTCCGCTCAGCAGGGTCTGCACGACCTGCTCCGGATCTCGACCCGACTCGTCGCTGAGCGACTTGGCTGCGGCGCCGTGCAGGCCTTCGAGACGGGCACGCTCGTCAACGGTCGCCCCGAGTCGCTGGACTGCGGCCTCCGGGAACCGTGCCAGGAGAGAGGAGCCGTTGGTCTCGCTGAAAAAATAGCTCAGATCTGGGACGCGCGGCTCGGGTAATCCGAGCTGAACTCGGGTTGGCTGGACTGAAGCGTCCGGAACGACGCGCTTCACGAGGGCCAGCACCCCCGGTTCGAGCGTGACGGGCTCCCAGCGCAACGGCTCAGCGCTTTTGAGCGCGAGCTCTGCCCCCACCAGCCCGCGTCCTTCCTGCCATTGTTCTCGCCCCTCGCAGCAATGGCTCTTTTGATACTGCGCAAACTGCGCTGGAAAGCGCGAAACGGTCTTCCCAACTTCACGCAGCTGTTTCGACACGGACGATACCGAGCGCGGATCTGCGTTTGCGAGCGCGGCATCCGCGCGCATCTGGATGGTCTCCATCGCGAGTTGTTGGCGCGACCGCGAGGGAGTCCTGCGGATGATCTGAAAGCCAAAGGGCGTGTCCAGCGGGTCCGAGATTTGTCCGATCGCGAGTCCTTGCAAGACCTCGATCACGGACGGCAAGGGACTTGGCTCGCGCGCCGACCAGCTGCCGAAATCACCATCCCGCGCGGCGTCGATGTGATCGGAGTGGCGCTGGACCAGGCGCGTGAAGGCTTCGGGTGAGTGTTTGGCCTCGCGCGCGATTCGTGTGGCAAGGGCCTGAGCCTCGGCGTGCGAACGCCGCGGGATCGGACGGCGAGCCAGGAACTGATGTAGCCAGGGCGCCTGATCGTAGCCGACGACGATGATCTGCCCACTGACGGTGGACTCCGCCGGGGGCTGGCGCCGCAAGAGCACGTGAAATCCGAACTCGGTCTCCACGACGCGCGAAACTTCGCCGTCGCGCAGCGCCGCCAGAGCATCCAACACCTCCGCCCAGTAGTACAGCTGTGCCGCCTCCACGCCGCCCAGCGAGCCCGCGCGCTCGCGCGTCGCGGGATCCTCGGAAGACTCCCGAGCGAGGTCGCCGAAGCGCTGCGGTTCGCGCGCGGCGCGCTCCGCGAGCGCCCGAGCCAGCTGAAATGCTTCCCGGCGCGTTCGCGTCGGAACTGCTTGGGGCGGTGCCCAGCGCGTGGTGTTGAAGCTGATCGAGTCCGGCTTCACGTCACGGTGTCGGACCAAAATGTGTGACACCCAAAGTAGGTGATTGTGCAGCTCCTCGGGCCGCGAAAGGCGCCAGCGGCCGGGTGGGTACGGTTCGCTGAGGCTCTCTCGCACGGGTTCGACGGCGACCGATGCGGAGGACATCGGTTCGACGGTGCCCGACGCGGAGGGAGCAGGTTCGGCGCTGGTCGCTGCAGCGGGCGCTGCGCGCTGGCAGCCGGTTGCACCCCCAGCAAGTGCCAATGCGGCGGCTACCGGGAGCAACTGACGGAGCACGAGCGAAGCTGTCGGGTGGTTCATTGCAGTTTTTAGTGCCTGACCCCCGCGCTGACGGTTGCCTCGAGTCGAGGCCACCACCAGCGCGAGGGTCAAACGTCCAGCTCAAGGAGCGGCAGTCACCAACAGGTTGATTTGTCGCATCCTGCTGCACTGGCTGGCCACTCGAGTAGCGGTCGTGCTGCGCCCCGCGCCCGGAATGATGTCGGATACTCGGCAGTTGAGCAACGAGTTGCCGACCGCGTTCATGGCGATGGCTTGCGCCGTCTTGCCCCTGATCAAATCGACGTTGATTGTGCCGTCGTTCGCTCTGAATGTGCCGGACGCCTTGCCCGCGCGGTTCACTTGCGGACCACTGCAGCTGACCGATCCGCTATTTCCGCTGAAGAGGGCGGAAATCTGCGGACAAGGGGCGGCCGTGGCCATGCCAATGTTCGAGATCGCGAGGCCTGCTGCCAACACACTGATGATTTTCTTGATACCCGTCTTCATTTCCTGTTTCCCTTTTCATTGTCCGGATCTCGCGCTGGACGTACGCTCGCTGAGTCGATGCGCACGCGATCGTGAGAGCCCGTCCTCCGCCGGCTGCTGCCAACGTGCGCTATTCAGCAAGTCGCGTGCCGGCCTTCGAACGTCGGCAAGATTCGGTATTTCGAGCTGATTCGGTGGTCGGCTGCGCACTGCAGCACCCAGGGCTGCGCCTTTGAAGCCGCTCTATTTCGGGCTTGCCGCGCCGGCTTCGCCGCGTCTCGCCGGAGATTTCAACGGCGCAAAAGGCGCGGCTCGTGAAAGCGGCGCGTTCTACCTCGCCGCGGTTGCGCTGCTATTCGCGCTGACGCGCCGCTCGAAACGCGTTCTGAATTCGCTCAGGTGCCAAGCTCGGGCCGTATCGAAATCCGACAGGGAGCACGACGCGAGATTCGCTGCCGCAGAGCGGCTTGCTATGCGGGCCTGTCCGGGATAGTCCGGCATCATGGACAGGCGGCTCGGTCGCGACGGTTTTTGGTTGGCATGCGCTCTGGGTGCAGCGTTCAGTTGTTCCGGGACGGAACGAGCGTTTCAACGCTCGGATCCCGCTGGCGAGGCAGGGCAGTTGCCCGGCGCGGCAGGTGCGAGCACAGCCGGACAGTCGAGCGGCGGCACGCCAGGAGAAGCCGGGGCACGCAGCGGCGCCGGAGAAGCCGGGGCGCTCAGCAATGCGGGCGAAGCCGGGGCACTCGACCAGGCCGGTCAGGCGGGGGCAGTCAGCGGCGCGGGGCAGGCCGGCGTCGCGAGTTGGGGCGAGTCGGGCGCTTCTGGAGCGGCCGGTGAAACGGGAGCTTCCGGCGATTGTCTGCCAGGCGATAGCCGTTCGTGCGGCGAGGGCGGCGCGCTCGGACCGTGCGCTGCGGGTACGCAGTTCTGCACCGTCGGCGCGACTTGGAGCGCATGCAGCGTGCAGCCAGCCGCTAGCGATAGCTGTGAACCGAACAACGACGCCAACTGCAACGGCACACCCAACCAGGGTTGCCTGTGCATCAACGGGGTGACGAAGAAGGCATGCGGGCCGTGCAACGACGGCACTCAGGTGTGCACGGACGGCAAGACCGGACAGTATGGCGCTTGTCAGGGAGCCGTTCTAGCACTCAAGACGTACTACCGAGACGCAGACGGTGACGGCTTCGGTCTGTCGACCGCGACCGTTTCCAATTGCAGCGCTGCGCCTTCGGGATATGTGGCACAAGCCGGGGATTGTTGCGATGACGGCGGTAACCTGGCCCGCGCCAAGCTCATTCACCCGGCACAGGAGACGTTCTTCAACGAACCGGCGAACATTTGTGGCATCACTTGGAACTGGGATTGCTCGAGCAACAATAGCATCCAATTGCAGTTTACGAAGTACATCGCCAGTTGCTCGATGCCGCCGTCCTCCTGCGCTACCGCGAGCGACGCCTACTACGATGTGTCGACGTGCGGCACGGCGATCAATGATAATTGCGTGTGCAACAGCATCGGCGGAACCAACACCTGCTCTCTCTACTGCTCGGGGGCTACGAAATTGCAGGGGTGTCACTGAGCGTCGAGCGGGAGGAAACGAACTTCTCTGCACGAAACCTGTAGCATTTGTGGAATCGGTTCCAGTCATGGTACGAACCACCATGACTTTCCGAGGTTTGAACGCTAGGAGGCGGGTGGCTGGTCTGGCTCTGACGTGTTCCGTGGCTTGGGGTTGCGGGTCCGGGGCAGCGAGCAGCGCCGATCAAGGCGCGGCTGGGCAAGCGGGTGCCTCAGGCAATCCCGACGGCTCTGGGCCGCTGAGCTGTCGTGGCTTGCCGGCGACCTGCGGGGCAACCAGCGACGCGAACTGCTGCGCGTCGGTGCTGGTGCCCGGCGGCGCCTTCAATCGCTTCAATGATGTGATGTACCCAGCCACGGTCAGCGACTTTAGTTTGGATACCTACGAGATCACGGTCGGGCGATTCCGCAAGTTCGTCGAGGTCTATGCGCCTTCGATGACTTCGGCGGGCGCCGGTAAAAATCCAAACAATCCGAGCGATCCGGGCTGGGATCCGAGCTGGAATGCCAAGCTGCCCGCAGACCGCGCCGCCTTGTTGGAGGCCATCGATTGCAGTCAACCGTACGCGACTTGGCACGGATTGAATGCCAACCGCCCAATGAACTGTCTGAGTTGGTACGAAGCCAACGCATTTTGCATTTGGGATGGCGGTCGGCTACCCACCTTGGCCGAGTGGAATTACGCGGCGGTTGGGGGCAACGAGCAGCGCCCTTTTGCTTGGGGCCCGAATGCACCCGAAGCCAACGCCACCCTGGCCGTGATTGGCAGCTACTATCGAGGCGCCATCGGCGCGAATGAAACGGACTTGCAGGTGATCGCGCCGGTCGGCTCGATACCGGCAGGGAATGGTAAATGGGGCCACTCTGATTTGATCGGCAATGTGGCCGAGTGGGCGCTCGACAGCGCCAATGATTTTCCGGTGCCGTGCGCCGATTGCGCGGGTCTGAAAGCGGACCTCAATCGCTCGCAAAATGGCGGGCATTTCAACTCCGTCGAGGGCTATAACCTGAGTCTCGCGAAGCATTCCAATTACACGGCGACGCTGCACGACGACTACCATGGCGCGCGTTGTGTGCGCAGTCCGACGCTTCCCTGATCCACGGTCCCCGGATCCCGCTGGGGCTCGGAAGCTAGACAAAGGTCGCTAAACCTAAGAAAGGCCGCCCGGCGATCCACGGAATGCACCTCACATCGCGCAGGCTCGTCATCGTGGGCAGGAATTTGCTGTCCCGGACGTTGCTCGGGAAGGGCGCTTGAAAATCAATTCCGGCGAATGTGCGGACAGTGCGAGACACGGAGCCCGCATGTGATACACCGGCGAAAGGCTCGTTCGTTTCATTCACCCTCGCCATGGCAAATCTGCAGCTCCATGAGGTCATTCACGAAAATGCCGAGCGCATTGTCGATGTCTTCGTGCGCAAGTCGCGCCGTCACGAGCTGCCGCCGCGAGAAGCGGAGCTGAGCGAGGTCGTCGATGACCTGAACCGGTTCGTGCGTGAGCTCGCTCGGGCCTGCCGGCTGGGAGCCGACGAGCGAGCGGCACAGGTCGCCAAGGCCCATGGCGGGCAGCGCTGGTACGCGGGCTACGAATTGAAGAGCGTCTTGCTGGAGTACGGAGTGCTGCGCACGGCGATCGCTGAAACAGTGCATTCGGCCGGATACCAGATGAGCGCGGGCGAGGTGGAGCGTATCGCTGAGCTCATCAATACCAGCCTGGCCGAAGCAGCCGTAGAATTCACGATGCAGGCGACGGCGCAAATCAAAGCCGCACTCGAGACAGCTGATGCCGCCGCCCGAGCCCGTGAGGACATCGTGGCCGTCGTTTCGCACGACTTGAAGAACCCGCTCAACGTGATCCACGGCAGCCTGACCCTGCTCACCGATTCCATCGAGCAGGAAGATCTGCAGAGCGCCCGCGTCGCCATGCGCCAAACCGTCGCCCGAATGCGGCGCGCCTCCCTGCGCATGCAGCGCTTGATTAGCGATTTGCTCGATCTGGCGCAGATCCGCGAAGGGCGCGTCGAACTCGAGCTGACCAAGGAGCCCACGAGTGAGCTCATTCGTGAGGCGATCGAACAATCGACCCCGCTCGCGGAACTGCGCCCGGCTCACCTGTTGGACGAGGGCGGGGCAGTGGGTTCGGTGAATTGTGATCGCGAGCGGGTGCTGCAGGTGTTCGATAACATCGTCGGTAACGCCATCAAGTTCTGCCCAGTGGGTGCGACGGTGCGGTTGCGCGTCGAGCACACGAGCGAAGAGAGCTTGTTCGTCGTTCGTGATGATGGCCCCGGTATCGCGGCAGCCCAGCTCCCTCGCCTGTTCGACAGATTTTGGACCGGGGGAGGCGCGGACGTCAGTAGCGGCACGGGGCTTGGGCTGGCGATCGCCAAAGGCATCGTCGACGCGCACGGCGGCCGTATTTGGGTAGAGAGTACCCTGGGTGAAGGCACCTCGTTCTTCTTCACCTTGCCGAACGCCGCCAGCGTCTAACAGAACTCGAGCCCCCGCGGCGCATCTCGGACGCCGCTCGGACGGGACTGTGATCTGAGTTGTCGCTTTCGGAGATCCAGCCGAGCCCCGAGCGGAGCTCGGAATCCTCCGTCCGAGCGCGCTGAGCCGATTCGAGCTCGGGGTTCGAGATTGAAGCGGGCGAGAGACCCGTGTTACGTTTGAAATTCAAGCTTGCTTCAGCGAGCGAGAGGGATTCGTCAATGAAACAGCGACGTGTAAAGAACAGCTCTTGGGGCCGTAGTTTGGTTGCCTTGGCGCTGGCAACGGTTTGTGGAGCCACGTTGAGCGTCGCGGGCTGCGGAAGCTCGAACTCGGGCGCTGCCGTGGCCGGCGCGGGTGCCGGCGGCGAGGCAGGAGCTTCGGACGCCGGTGCCGCGGGCGTGATGCTTGAAGGCGGCGCTGCCGGCGAAGGCGCTGCTGGCGAGGGCGGCGCGCCCACGCTGACCGAGCAGGGGATGTTCGACGCGCTCGGTATCGACACGGCGGCCTCGCCGCGCACCTACGTGGACGCGAACGAGAAGACGCACACGCTAGACGATGGCTACAACCCGCTTGGACGCGGCACGCGCAGCCTGCAACCGCGAGTCGAATTATACGTTGCGGGTCGTACTCTAGGCACGTCGACTGCCAACCAATTCCTGCTCGATAGTGCCGGCATCAACCCAGCCAAGAAGGCGCTGCCCATCACGGACGCAGCTGACAGCTGGGCTGGCAACCTGTTCACCAAGTCACTCGCGGCCGACCTCGATGGCGACGGCGTCGACGAGATCGTGAACGTCTACTACATCGAGGCCTCCAAAGAGCTGCACGCGAACGTCATTCGCTGCAGCAGCGGCTGTGAAGGCGATGGCGGCGCGTTCTCGAACGTGAAGGACACCAAGCTCACGGTGCAAGACGCCGGTAAAGTGCCGCTCGATCGCCACTGGTTCTCGCATGGCTTGCTGGCGTCCGACACCGATGGTGACGGCAAGCAGGAGTTGCTCGTGGCGAACTTCGGCGGAATCGACGTGTGCGTGGCCAGCAAGGCATTCGTCTTTTCGTGTACGCCCCGGGTTACCAACCCGTCACAGCGCCATAGCTTGGCCCGCGGTCATTTGAACGACGACCCACAGAAGCTGAACGACGACGTCGTAGCTGCTTGGTCGGACGACGCGCTGGCCTACGTCTCGATCTACGACGGCTCGACCAATTCCTTTGCTGCCGATGCCACGACGAACGCCAATCGCGATCCCATCCCGCTCTCGGTCAAGTTCTTGGATGATACGAGCGTCACCAGCTACGCCCAAGCGTTCGTCGATCTGGGCGACGTCGACCTAGACGGTCGCGACGAAATCGTAATCTCCGGGCGGAAGTACATCGGGGGGGATGCCGGGTGGGCGTATGATCTATTTTTGATGGACGATGCGCAGACGACGTATCGATTCTTCAAGGGCTTTCGCTTCGACCTGGGCCTCGGCGGCGGGACCGAGCAATTCGGCAACAACAACAGCTTCCACCCCGCGCTCAAGGTGTTCAACAAGAGTCGCTCACCGTACGCCAAGGCCATTTATGCCGGCATCTACATCCTGGACAACTTACAAAACCTGATGAAATCGAGCGCCACGTCTTTCGAGAGTGGCTACGATCTCAACAACAAGCTGAGAGCCAAGACGGTTGGCTACTACGAGGACGGCGGCGGCAGCTACAATCACGGGCCGAACGAGGTGGTCGTCGGCGATCTCGACGGCAACGGCTACGAGAGCGTCGTCGGTTTCTGGGACGTGGGCCTGATCGGTAGCCAGACCGCGTATCCGCAGAAAGATCTCTCGCGCATCGTCTGGGACCCAAACAAGAGCGCCTGGACGGAGTGGACGACTCTGGCGACCACTACCGGCGGCCTGGCGCCCGTGAGTAACCAATACGATCTCACGTACGGAGTCGGCCTGGCTCTGGCCAACGTCGACCGCGACAGTCCGATCGTCGAATACACCGGCAAGCACGAGGTCTTGTTCAGTGAACCGCGCGTGCTGGCCGTACTCGCCGCCGCTCCCTATTTCGAAGGCGAAAATGAGTCGAATTCTTCGACCAGTATCTCGTTCGGCGACGGCCAGGGCGTAGAAACCGAGAGCACCATCGGCCTGCGTTCCTCGACTTCGATTGGCTACACCGCACCGAATCTATTCGGCACCACGGAGTTCGAGACCAAGCTGACGTTTGGCTTCTCGACGGATTGGATTTCGTCGCAAAGCGTCACGCTCGAGCAAACCCAGACTTGGACGGCCGGCAATGAGGATGCGGTCGTGTTCCAGGTCATCCCGTTCGACGTCTATTATTACAACGTGGTGAGCTCGCCAATGGCGGAAGACGTCGGCACCGCGGTCACGATCAACGTGCCGCGCAAGCTCAACACGTACAAGGTGCCGGTGGCTTTGTACAACAAGAGCATCGTCAATGGTCCGACTGTCGGTTCGGGTTTGCTCAGGCATACCGTGGGCGACCCCTCGAGCTACCCGGACAGCAACCCGTGTCAGAGCGCCTCGGACACGCAGATGTTCGGCTCGACCTCGTATCTCATCGATCCCAACGAGTGGTGCTACGCCAGCGCCGACACACTGCACGTCGGTGTCGGAACGGGCTCGGTTGGCTTCAGCATCGCGCGCAGTGAGGGCTCCTCCGAGGGCACGAACACCGATCTGAGCGTCGATTTCGAGGTCACCGTTGGTGCTGGCGGTGTCAGCTTCGGGCAATCGGTCGGCTTTCACTACGGCTACACGTACACGGTCGATAGCTCGCGCAGCTACAGCTTCAGCGGCCAGGTGGGTGACTTGGCAAACGCCAAGCGCGGCTACGATTTCGGACTCGCTGCGCATCGCGGCGTGCTCAGCGGTCTCGGCACGAGCTACCCAGTATTCTTGGTCGACTATTGGGTGAAGAACGTCGAATGATTCGCGTTCGCCCTCGAGAGCGGCGCGCGCGTGCTCCGTCGAGCAGCGCCGCTCCGAGCGGCTAGTTGAAGTCCAATAGCGGGGCGTAGAAGCCCGTTGCGAGGCCGAGCTGATAGGTCATGTCGCCTGAGGCGCGCACGAACGGTGAAACACCGCCATAGGCTGCGATGTAGAGCGGGAGTTCGCGGTTCCAAACCCAACCTCCGAGTGTCAGCCCGAGAGTCACGGCAGACTCGATGTCCGGTTTGTCTACCTTCAGCTTGTTGCTGCCAAGAGTGACGTACTGGCCTACGTCCAGGATCGTCGCCATGGCGTGGAACCCGCCGGTTCCGGCGTGGTACGTCTGCAAGCCAAAGCCCAGGCCCAGCTGCACTGGGAAGGCCAATTGTGACCCTTGACTGAAGTCGGTGCGAACGCCGCCGAGCAGGCCCAAGCTGCCGCCGATCGAGAACTTCGCGCCGGACTCTTTACTGGTACGGCTCACCATGCGGTCCACGAGCTCGTGCAAGACCTTTTCTCGATCCGTCTGAGCTTGCTGACCGTCGGCTGTTTTGTAGGTAGCGGCGTAGTTGCCCACCGCGGCGAGCAGGTACAATAGCTTGAGCTCGGCCTGCTTGCGGTCGGTGCAAGCGCTGGCACCCGGACCCGTACGGCAGTCCACGCCTTGGCTGACCGCGAGTGCCGCGGTGCGGGATGCACCGCTGATTGCTCGTACCCAATCGTGTTGGATGAGCCCTAGCGTCAGATCTTCCGTCGCGCCCAACCAAGCCAGAGCTGGCTTCTTTTTGGCCTCGGGGGTCGATCCCTCGCTCACTTCTGCCCGGGCCAGCTCGAATGCCAACGCAATCGTGGCATCGGCACGACTCGCCGCGCTGCCCTTCGCAAAAGCCTCACGAGCGGTGAGTAGGAATAGCTTTACGTTGGCTTCTCGTTCCGTATCGGTATTGTTGCAGCGAGCGATCCAAGTGTCGAAATCGCACTCCGCGAGGGCGTTCTTGCTGGGCTGTTCGACGAAGCACATGCCTGCCACCCACGCGCTCTGCTTGGGGCTGGTCCACGCCGCTTCGCACGCCGCGCCGTCCTTGATCTGTCGACGGAAGCCGCTAAAAATAGCGTCCTGCCACTGCCTGACGACCACGTCCGTGCCCAGCTTGTAGGCCTTCGGCAAGGTGCTCAGCGCGCCTTTGATCGTCGCGTCGAGTGCGGCGGTCGCTTCGGCGTTGTTCAGCTTCGAAGCCAGCAACAGCATTTGAAGGATGTCGGCGGCAGCTGCATCCAGCAAAACGTTTGGTGCCGAAACGAGATCTTGGATGGTTGCGGTGTCCAGCACCGCGCACAGGTTGGGAAAACGACTGTCCGGATTGCCGCAATTGGCCTTGGAGCTGAGTTGGTCGCGCAGCGCGGTCCAGCCTTGACGCTGGACCTTGTCGACCACGACTTGCGCGATTGCCTGGACGAGATCCGTGCCAATGTCGCCGCTGGTCGAAACGGCGAGATCGCTCGCCAGACAAGAATTGAAGTCGACTGGGTCGGCTGCAGGATCGATTCGAGCACCGGATTTGAGCGTTGCGACTCGGGCCTGGCAAAGCACCTGACGAGCCTCGTCGTTCGCCCTGGCTGCCTCCGCCGCAGCGCTCGCCTTCTTGGCTTGCTCCCGTAGCGCTGCGTTGACGCCTTCAGGCTTCTTGGCGTCCTCGAGCTTCTTGGCGTCCTCGAGCTTCTTGGCGTCCTCGAGCTTCTTGGCGTCTTCGAGCTTCTTGGCGTCTTCGAGCTTCTTGGCGTCTTCGAGCTTCTTGGCGTCTTCGAGCTTCTTGGCGTCCTCGAGCTTCTTTTTTTCGGCCGCCGTTGGCTTGGTGGCGACGACGCCCGGCGCGGCCGCTGCTGTGGCCGGAGCCTTTGTCTGCGCCCCCGCGAGGGCGGGCAAGAGCATGAGGATGACGGTGACCGTTAGTCTGGTTGCCACGGCTTGATACTCCCAAAGTCAGAGCGAAGCGACTGAACGACGTCTGCAATCGCAGTAAAGTAGGCGGATGGACCGGCAGTGCCTGAGCACAAGCCGTAGAGCGCGCCCCCGAACGCCAGCGCGGAGCCTGAGTCTCCTTCGCTCGCCGACAGCTGCATTTGGATGAATCTCGTCTTTGGACCATGCGGGCCAAAGAGCGGATCGAAGCGCACCGAGAACGAAACGATCTGAAGCTCGATTGGATCTGGATCGTCCTCGCTGGTCGGCCAGAAGACCGCGCTCTCGTCGTTGTCGGCGGCTTCCGGAGTGTGGACCGTGGAAAACCAGGTGTCTGCGTCTGCGGAAGCATCGAGCAGCTCGATCCCACGGTCAGTCAGCTCGCAGATCGCCGCGTCCAATGGCGACGAATCATCGAAAAGATTGCGCGTGAGCCGGGCGATCGGCGCGTGGCTTCCCGGCAGGAACACCTTGCCAGCGTTCGCGTTGAAGTTGTGCCCGCAAGTCAACAGGAACGGGCTGTCATCGAGAGTCAGCACGGCGGCGATGCCACAGCGGCTTCTACCGCCGCTCGAAACCTCGATTGGTGCTCCAGATACGAGCGGGCCGGAGTGACGGGAGCGTCCGCGGCTATGGCCCCTGCTCGTGACCTTGCCGAAGCCGCTGAAGAAGGTCGCTTCGACGCCGACCTTCAGCCAAAACGGCGTGCTGCCCGGTATCCGCAATGGGCTGACCGGAGCGCGAGGGGTCACGCGACGGTATGGCACTTTGACGACCACGCGCAGGCGCGGTGCCTTTCCTTGGATTGACCAGCCCTGGATCTGCCACACATCCCGCTTCGCCTCGAGAGCGGCCTCGATCGCCGGCCAGTGTTCCTCCAGCCTGCGCTGTGTCAGGTACCGGTGGACAGTCGGCCTGCGTGCACCGCGCGATTTGCTTGAGGCTGCCATGAGTGAATGGGTCGCAGGGGGTGTCCGAGCGTTCACTCTAGTCTAATCCCTTTCATCCTCCCAGAGCTTGCCGACAATCGAAGGTCGGCCAGCGGCCGGCGCTGCCAGCTCCAGCACGGCGTAGTTGCGGCGGCGGGTGAGGTACTCGTGGCGGTAGCGAAGCCGCTCGTTGATCGGCTCGTTCTGGTTCAAGAGCAAGGTCTTCAGACCGAAAAAGGAGAGCGGTCCGGGCGGTTCGTTGGTGATCGGACTAGTGATGAATTGGTCGAAGATACGCTGCCATTCGCCCGCGCCGTCGAGCTCTTCAACGACCGTTTGCCCGCCGACGTGAACATCCCCGCCGAGTACGGCGATCGT
The DNA here is from genome assembly GCA_035273265.1 of Polyangiaceae bacterium. Taxonomy (GTDB): domain Bacteria; phylum Myxococcota_A; class Polyangia; order Polyangiales; family Polyangiaceae; genus PMG-095. The sequence continues at coordinate 7,644 of DATEPG010000332.1, read as the reverse complement.
CTTCTCGGTCGATTTGCCCTTCCAGTTTCGAATCAGGAAAATCAGGTCCGCCTGTTCACCGCGATGGTCGGGGTGCGACCATTGGTCGCGCAGGTCACTGAACACGATGCCGCCAAGCGCCGCCGCGCTTTCGCCAACGTAAAGTAAGGGGACACTCGTGACGATGAGCAGGGCGGTTACCTGCGCGAATGCCACCGACTCGAGTGTTTCACGCAACCATTGCCACTGCGCACGACCGAGATATGGCCGTGCTGCGTCGTAGGAGAAGGTGCGCGCGCCGCGCTGATCGAGAAATACGATGCCGAGCTTCCCGTGCACATGGGCATGTCCTTCGTGCGCGACCGAAGCGTCGGGTTCGGCCCAAAGCCGACGCTGAAAGTCTTGGAATATCCGGCGAGCGATGGTCGCAACCCAGAATCGGTTGGACTCTGGATTCCGGTCTTGCTCGTGCGATCCCCAGCCGTTTCTCAGCTCGTGGTCGTCCCAGATCATGAGGTTGGACGCCGTCGCGAGCACCTCGCGCGTTGGCGCGTAATTCCAGGCATACTCGTAGACACGACGGAACCGAGCCGTAATCTCGCGACGCACCTCCTCCGTGCGTCCACGTGACCTCACGTCTTGGATCGACTGGCCGAAAGCAGTGTCGAGATACACTTGGTCCCCGATGTGAAGCACGGTCGAGACCAGGCCGGTTCGGATTTGCGTTTCTAACAGGTGCTGCCAGCGTTGTGCGTCGCCCTCTCGAACGGTGAAGTTGCAGCTGACGGCGGCTACCTGCAAACGCTCGGCTTGGCTCGCGCGAGTCGTGACACGCCCGGTACGTCCCGCGATCTGTTTACCGTCGACCGCAACGCTCAGTTCGTACACCGTAGCGGGAGCCAAATTGTCGAAGGCGATGCCTACGACCGGTTCGTCCGCGCTCGCAACCGCACTCTTTTCGATCCGCGACGAGCCAAAAGCTTGCAAGCCGATGGTGACCAGTCCAGGAGCATCGGACTGCAGCACCACTCTGGCCGTGGTTTCCGTGACTTTACCGACAATCGGACCCACGAATTGCATGCTGATTTCCTAGCTAGCCAGATCGTCGAGCATGCACGAAATGGTCATTTCTTCGCCGAGTGGCTCGGCGCTGCTGAGGTCCTGCACCCAACGGTCAGTCTGGGCGGTTGCCCGGCGAGACTAGCGGGTAAGCTTCACGAGGTGACCATTTTCAGTTTTCATCTGGTGAAGTCCACGCTCGCGAAGACGACGGATACTTTGTTCGACCCTCCAACCGCAGCGCGTGTCCCTGGTTTGCGGCGCGCGGAGTGCATGACGGTGATGGCGCTGGGATCGCCCATCCTGTCGCGGGCGCGGGTCCAGTTGCGGCACCTGGCGGTCTTTGCGTCATGGCAACATGAGCGTGCGCTCGAGACCTTCATGGCGGAAACCGAGCTGGGCGACACCTTGAAAGGAGGGTGGCACGTCCGGATGGAGTTCTTGCGTCGCTGGGGTCGCGTGTGCGAGTTCGACGACCTCCCGCTGAGCGCAGGTGAGGGCGAACCGTCCGCGCCGGTGGTGGCCGTGACGCTGGCGCGACTCCAGGTTCTGCAGGTCCCCCGCTTCATTCACTGGGGCAAGCCGGTCGAGCTGCTCGTGCGAGATCACCCCGGCACGACTTTGGCGCTGGCTGCCATGCGCTTTCCTCGCACCGTGAGCACATTCTCCGTGTGGCGCTCCGCGCGCGAGATGACGGACATGGTTTGCGGCCGGAGCTCGAGCCCTGGCGCAGGGCGCCACGCGGCGGCGATGGTAGAACGATCGCGCAAGGATTTTCATTCCGAGTTCACGACTCTCCGCTTTCGGCCCCTCAGTGAGCACGGAGCCTGGCAGGGAAGGACTCAGATCGTGCCTCACGCGCCTTGAAGATTCGCTTCTCGGTCCGTCATCGTCGTCGTCTGGGCGGAGGCGTGAAGCCCGATTGCAGAATGGCTTGGCTACTTGGTTCGCCAGCCGCCGTCATTCAACTCGAGAATGTAGCGGCCACCGGCCCCCAGACGAAGACCGGTGATGTGCTGGTAACGTCGGTGGCGATCCAGTGCGCGAACGTCCCAGGTGCCCGGCGGAACGTCGACCTGGATGCGCTGCCCCACGCCGATCCCCGAGTGCGTGAGCAGATCGGGTCCCCAGAGTTCCACGCCTTGCGGAGAGTCGTCGTCCAGGTTCTGGCCTGCTGCGTCGACCCGTTCTGTCTTGGCAATGTAGAGCGCGTTGATGGGGGCATCGCTGGCGTTTTTCACCGCGAAGTCCACCGCCCCCGAGCCGCTGCTGGTGCGCACCGTGACCAAGCGAGAATTGGGGCCGCCGCAGGCCGGGAGCAGGGCGAATAGCAGCGAAAGCAGCACGCAACGTCGACCAAGCATGGCGACCATCCTACGCCCGAACCGCGCGGCTCTGTCAAACGTGGAATTGGGCTTAGGCGGCACGGGCCCGGTGCCTGGGGATGCCTGCGGATCTTGTGCCAAGTTCGGAGTACAAGGTGAGCGCGTATGGCTGAAGTGCTTCCCAGCTTGCTGATCTGGTACCTCGTGTTTCTCTTCAGCACGACCTTTCACGAATTTTCGCATGCGTTCCTGGCCTACAAGGGCGGCGACCTAACGGCCTATGAGACGGGGCACGTCACGCTCGATCCTTCGCCACACATCCGTCGTTCGCCGATCGGAATGGTGCTGGTCCCGCTGATCTCATACGTGCAGCTCGGTTGGATGGTGGGCTTCGCCTCCGTGCCCTTCAACGCCGAGTGGGGGAGGTTGCACCCGCGGCGCCAAGCGCTGATGTCGCTGGCCGGCCCGCTCGCCAATTTACTCTTGGCGCTGATCGCGCTCGGTGCCATGCGGGCTCTACTCGCCGCGCACGTTTTTCAATACGCCGAGGGCGGCTCGAGCGCGCAGTACGTCGAGGCGGTCGGCGGGAGCCCGCACTCGCCACTCAACGCGCTGGCCTTGGCACTCGGCGTGATGCTCAAGCTCAACGTAGTGCTTTTTCTGTTCAACTTGATCCCCGTGCCACCGCTGGACGGCGCGGGCGTGCTGTCGGGCTTCTTCCCCGCGTCGATCGGCTCGCTCTACGAACGTATGAGGCAGCAGATGCCCGCCTTCGAATTTCTCGGGCTGCTCGTAGCTTGGCAGATATTTCCGTACCTAGCTGGCCCCGCCTTCCGAGTGGTCCTCCGTTTGCTCTACCCCTGAGGCCAGGCCGCCGCCTTCTCGCGGGGGAGCGGCGACGGCGGGTGCAGGCGCACGCTTGGCTCCTGACTCATGGCGCTGCATCCGCTAAGGTGGCGGCGGAATGCGCGACACGGTCCGTGGGTTGTGGTGGTTGGGTTTCGCCTACGGGCTAACTTTGCTGTTTGGCGGGGGGTGCGCTCGGTCGGCGGTCGATACCCCGGATTGCGCCTGCATCGTGGGCGTGTGCGACAGTCTCGGTCGCTGCGTCGAGTGCTTCTCGTCGGCCGAATGTGATGACGCCTTGGAGTGCACGACCGATGCCTGCGTCGAGGGCCGGTGTCGCCACTCTGGCGACGATTCGCGCTGTGCGGTCGGGCGCTGCGATCTCCAGTTCGGTTGCCGCGAATGTCGCACTGATGCCGAGTGCGCCGATGAAGTCGGCTGTACCCAGGAGAGCTGCGTCGCCGGGCGCTGCGCGTCGATAGTGAACAAAGCCGCCTGCGGCTTGGGTTTCTGTGATCCGCAGCGCGGCTGCTTGCAATGTTTAGACGACCGCGACTGCGACGATCACGTGGCCTGTTCGAGCGATCGCTGTCAGCAAGGAACGTGCGCGCACACGCCGCTCGATTCCAGCTGCGACGGCGGCTTCTGCGATCTCGTGCTGGGCTGTCTGGAGTGCAGAGGCGACGCCGATTGCACAGATGGGGTGGGCTGTACCAGCGACACCTGCGTCGTGCATCGATGTTACTTCGAACCGGACCGCGCCCGCTGCCCGGCCGATTTGCAGTGCGATGCTGCACGAGGCTGCGTTGGCTGCCTGCGCGACTCGGATTGCGCCGATGGCGTGTGGTGTACCAAGGACGCGTGTGTTGCCGGAGTATGCTCGAATGCCGCGGACGACAGCGCTTGTTCGAGCACGCAGCATTGTGACACCGAGCTCGACTGCATCCTGTGTCGAAGCGACGAGCAATGCCAGGATGGGCTGTTCTGCACTGGTCACGAAACCTGCGTCGAGCATCAAAGCTGCGCGCCCGGTCAGCCGCTACTTTGTGACGATGGCGTCAATTGCACCGTGGATGTGTGCAGCGAACTGAACAAGCGCTGCTTGGCGGCGCCAGATGCGTCACTTTGTCCAGCCGGCGAACAGTGTCTTCCGAGCCTCGGCTGCAGCACTGGTCGCAGCTTTTTCGCGAATACCGCGGATGCGCTGTATTCGATCGACCTATCCGTCACGCCGCCTACCGCGACTCGAATCGGTGGGCTCACGACGGTGCTGACCGACATCGCTCAAACTTTGGACGGGCGTTTGTTCGGTGTTTCCAGCGGCGCGCTCTTCCTCGTCGATCCGGCAACCGCGCAGCTGAGCGAGGTGGGCGAGTTTACCAGCGCGTTCGGGGCCAACGGCCTGACCGAAGCGCCGGACGGCACTCTGTACGCCTCCGTTGGTTCGAATCTGTACCGTGTCGATCCGTCCAGCGCGGCGACCGATCTGGTTGGCAGTTTCGGGCCCGATATCTCGAGCAGTGGCGATCTGGTTTGGGGCCCCCTCGGCGCTGTTTTTCTGTCCGACTACGAGCAGGGGAGCGATCGATTGGTGAGCCTCAATCCGCTGACTGCTGCAGGAACTCCGATCGGTTCGACCGGCATTTCCTCGGTATATGGGTTGTCATTTAGCGGCCTGTTCCTGTTCGGGCTCAGCGAAGGCGGAGAACTCCTGCAGCTAGATCCAATGACCGGCAAAGCGACGGTGCTTCATGACTTCGACATCCCTTGGTGGGGCGCGTCTTAGTTCGCGCCGTCTGTCGGCTATGATGGGCAAGCCCTGACGGAAGTGGCTACTCGACCGTGAAGGTCCACGAACAGCCGCTGTCGCGATCAATAGGGGTTGTCGGTCGAAGCAAGCGTTTGGCGAAAGCGGTAAGTGTTGGCCGTGCCCGAACTGGGCCCGGGGTCGTCCGTGGCCAAGCGCGATCTGGTTCCGTCGGACGCAGCACCGGCTTGCGTCGCCGCATGGGTTTTGCGCGCGGCGGTTCGGATTGGCTCGCTGTCAGCGGGGGCTCGGCGGCCGAAACGCGAGCGACAGCCAGCGGCAGAGCTGGAGCCGAGATGGGCGACACGGACGGCTCGGACGTAGCACTCGCGACGAACTTCGATTGGACGCTCAGCACCGGCGAGCGGGCTGAAAAAATGCCCGGGTCGATCGGCCCGGCGAGGGCGGCGACCAGAGCCAGGCTGAGCGAGAGTGTCGCCGCCAGCAGCTGCAGTGGCCGTCCCCGCGAGCCTCGGGGCTTGGGCTCAGCCCGCGGCCGCGTTTCGGGACCGATCCCTGGCAGAGTCTCGAAGCGAGGTCGTGCCGACGCCGTTGGGAGTGTCCGTTCTTGCGCTTTCGCGAGCGACAGACTCTCCCATTCGGCGTCGATCGAGGAGGTGCGCGCCTGGCTGACGTCCTCCAAGCGGATGCAAGTGCGAAATGGGATGTGGTCTGCGTGTGTCTCGGGCTTGGGCATTGGACTCGCTTTCTCCAAGCTTGCCCACTGCACGCGGAGTGCCAGGCTGAGAGCGCTCGAAATGCCAGGGAATTTTAGGCGACTGTTCGCAGGTGATGCCTGCTGGCAGCACTTCCGCGCTCAATACCCCTCACTCGTTCACTGGGCGGCGTGAGCCGCGAGCTCTTCGCGATAGAGCTCGAGTTCTTCGGCGAATGCCCGCGCGACGCTCGGGCGTTCGGCGAGCCCTCGGTGATAAGCCTTCACGGCCGGCCAGCGCTCGAGCGGCACGGGTACGACCATCGACCAATTGAGCACTGCGAACAAGTAGGCGTCGGCGATCGAGAATTCGTCGAGCAAGAATCGGCGGCCTGCGAGCTGCTCTTGGAGCCAATCGAAGCGCAGCTCGACGTTTCGCAGAGCGTAGGCTCTTACTTCTTCGTGTGCGTGCGGATCGAGCAGCGGCACGTACACTGACTTGTGCAGCTCGGTGCCGATGAAGCAGAGCCATTGCTGGAGCCGAGCCGTGCCGAGGGCGTCTTCCGGCGCGAGCCGCGCCGCTGGATAGGCCCGCGCCAGGTATTGCAGCACGGCCGCGTTTTCGCTGAGTATTTCGCCCGCGTCGGTCTCGAGCGTGGGCACCAGGGCGAGGCTCGTGATGGTACGAAAGTCCTGCCCGTCGTTGGTCCGCTTGGTTCTGCTGTCGACTTGCACGAAGCAGGCCTGAGCACCGGCTTCGTACAGGGCAATGCGGCTGGCAAGGGAACAGGCGAGCGGCAAAAAATACAATTTCATGATGGCTTGGAACCTCCGATGCCACCATCCTGGTAACTGTCGCTGGATGCGTCCAACGCATTGTCGTGATAGGAGCAATGCGTATTGAGCATAGATAGTCGATGAACCAGAATTTTCGCCCCCAACTCGAGGTTCGAGATCTGCAGTTGGTGCTGGCCTTGGCCGAAGCGCAGAGCACGGCAGGCGCCGCACAGAGCCTGCACGTCACGCAATCGGCGGTCAGCCGCGCGCTGGCCCAAGCCGAAGAGCGGCTCGGGCTGGCTTTGTTCGAGCGCAGCGCGCGCGGAGTGCTGCCTACGCTGGCCGGCTCACGCCTGATCGCCGCGGCGCCGCGCTTGCTCGGCGAGTTGCGCGAGCTAGAACGCTGCCTGGCGGCGCCGGTGGTCCCGCCCCGAAGCGTGCGCCTAGTGTGTGAGTGTTACACCGCCTATCGTTGGTTGCCCTCGGCGCTAGCACATTTACGTGAGCTGATGCCCGACCTCGAGCTATCCATCGCCTACGACCACACGCGGGATCCGATGCAAGGCTTGCTGCGCTCACAGGTCGACATCGCCCTGCTCACCACCGCGCGCTTGCCCCAAGGTGACGCCCGCCGAACGCTCGCCGAACTGCCGCTGTTCAGCGACGAAGTGGTGTTCCTGATTTCGGCACGGCACCGGCTGGCGCACCAAAAAGCGATCAGCGCGCGTGATTTGTGCGAAGAGCGGCTGATCACCTCGCATGCGCCCCCGGCCGAAGCGACTTGGTTCTTGCGCGAGGTATTCGGACGCCGCAAACCCAAGCTCGAGCTCCTGCGCTTTCCGCTGACCGAGGCCATTGTCGACGCCGCGCGTGCCGGCCTGGGCATCGCGGTGCTCTCGGAGTGGATGGCGAGCGGCTATGCGAGCGACCGCGAGCTCGTGATCAAGCGATTGGCCAACCGTCCGCTCCGCCGACCGTGGCGCATTGCTTACCAGCGCTCGGCGACTGAAGTCGCCGAGCGCTTGATCGGCGCGCTCAGCGCGTCGGCACCCAAGTTGGGCGCCGTGCCGCGCATCTGACGAGTTCCGCCAAGGGCAGTCGTTTCGCCTGCGTCGTGAAATGGTGGTCGTAAAAATGGTGGTCGTGGGCGATTCGCAGCTTGCTGACGGAAAGTGAGAGTGCTCGGCACTGCGCAG
>DATEPG010000331.1:0-6017 GCA_035273265.1 Polyangiaceae bacterium | reverse complement strand
CGAAGCGCCTGCGTCGTCCGCACTGCCACCTCGACCGCCGCCGCCGGGCGTGCCCGCTTTCCCCTGGGGAGCGTTCGAGCCCGCTGAGCTGTTCGAACCGCCATCGTTGGCACTGCCGGCCGCAGCGCGAAAATCACGGCTGGAACCTGAGCACGACGCGATCGAGATCACGAGGGCCGCCGTTGGTAATGCAATCTTCGCTACCCGCCGCACACTGAAAGGACTCACCATTGGCTGCACAGCTTGACTCAATCGCTTCGCTCGGTCGAGCGCTTTCATGGTCGCACATCGGCACCCTTCGATGATTCAGCGCTGTTTGCGTTCAGCGAGTTTGGAAATGCGAGATCGGCCCGATCCGGGACCGGTCCCAGGTTTCGGTAAATATGCTTCGCGAATCGGCTCGAGGCGCGGCTTCTCACGCCGATCGCGCGCCCGTCAGCATCTGGGCGCGCCGATCGGCGCAACCGGCTTTCAGAAGAAGAAGTACGTCACGCCGAACGAGCCACCCAGCTGCCCGCCGATGGTCGCGTTGTTGTCGTTATTGTTGTTCAGCACCACCCCCAGGCCGGCGGTGGCCGACAAAGCGATGTTCGGTACGACGAAGGCGCGGATTTGGGCGGCCCCCTCGAGATGGATCGGATTCCAAGATTCCCTGCCCAGCGCCCCATCGCCATCCGGGTCGCGAGTGACGTGCCTGAAGCCGATGCCCGGTCCGACCGAGAAATCGGCTGATTGGCTGCGATGCAGCGGAAAGAAAAAACGACCCGCGAGGTCCAGTGAGGACTCGTTGTGTTTGAAGGAGCCGCCGAGCAGGGCATCGATGTGAAACGCTTCGGCGTCGTACACGAAGGCCGCACCGGCAATTTGGGTCAATGTCATTTCGGCACCGACGCCGATCCCGCGCGCGACGGGCGCTGTTTGCGCGCCTGCCGTGCCGGTTGCGAACAGCGCGAGGGTGAGCAACGGGAGAATCAACTTGGTCGAGTTTCGCATGCGCGCAGTTTAGTGAGTCGATCAGAACCGTCTAGAGCATTCCGCTCAAGTGACGCATAGTGATCGCCCAGCGCAATGCAAACCACCCAGGCAGTCGCCCACGTCGCCGTTCCAGCGCGACTCATCCGAGCAAGCTGGGCTCTTTTGGCCGTGCTCACCGTGGCCAGCATCGCGGGCACCGCCATCTCGCCCCTGCTCGTAGTGAAGGCTCCGCTGCTGCTCGTGACGCTCGCTCCCGACGGGCGCCACGTAGCGCTGGTCGCGGGCCGAGTCGATCCGTGGTTGCTGATGAGCGTGACCATTTTGCGTCGGGCGCTCTATAGCCTCGGCGTGTATGGGCTAGGCGCCGCCTACGGGGACGTGGCCGTGGCCTGGATCGAAGCGCGCGCGCGCAGCCTGGGCAAGGCGCTCCGCGCGTTGGAGCGAATGTTCACGCGGGTGGGCGCGCTGCTACTGCTCGCCCTGCCCTTTCTCACGGTCTGCATCTTGGCCGGTGCTGCGCGCACACGCGTGGTCGTCTTCTTGCCGGCCTTGCTCGTGGGGCACTCGCTTTGGGTAGTCACCACGGTTTGGCTCGGCACCCGCTTCGCGGCTCAGACGCAGTTGGTGGTGGATTTTTTCTCGGAGCGGCTGTTCGAGAGCACCATCGTTTGCGTGGCGCTGGTCGCTGCCTATCAGTTGTTCACGCGCCGTCGCAGGAGTGGGGTTGCGCCGCCGCAGTAACCGCGCGCGCCATCTGGTTGTCGACGCCAGGCGAGCTGTGTTACCGGAAGGCGACCGACATGACGACTGGCTTGGTGCTCGCTCCGACCGCAGATCCTCGCATTTTCCTCGGAGCAGACGGCACGCGCCACGCCGCTCCGGCGGGCTGGGAGTGCTTGCCGCCCGGGGACGCGGGCTTGACCCGGCGCGTAAAGAGCCTCGGACCGTCCTGGGCGATCATCGAAAAGCGCGGTCGCAAGGCGTTCTCGAAGGGACTGTGGGCTCCGCGCGAACAGATCGCAGCCGCCAAGTCAGCGCTCGAGGCTGAACGCAGCACGCCGGCCTACGCCAAGAAGCGAGCTGCAGCGGGCGCGCGCCGTGAACATGAGCAAGCCGCCTACGTCGTGTCCTTCGAGGTGGAGGTGCTGGGGTTCCTGCGCTTCGCCCCGCGCTTCGAGTCTCTCGCCCGGAGCATTGCACGACGTGTCACCGAGCATGCAACGCCGGTCGGCAGTGGCACCGTAGCTCGCACCGAACGCATCTCCATCGATCGCCGCGCCGAGTCTGCGGTGATCGCGTGGATGCGGCACCAAACGACGGCCTATGACCAGATGGCGATCCCGCGCGTGGCAGGCAAGCGCCGGGAAGTGCGCCGAGAATTGGCGACCATCTCGCGCGCCATCCTCGACCTACACCGGCAAGGCACGCCGCACGCCGTTGCGGCATGTCCACTGTGCGCCGCAGTGCCGCTCGCTACTTCGTGAGGATCAGCGTCGCCGACGTGCCGTTTACATTGCTCTGATAGATGCTCAACGTGTTGCCCGACACACAAAAGCTATCGACTTGCGGTTGGGCGGAGGTGGCCGTCGTGACACTCAGGTTGGTGCCTTGCACCTCGTAGGTTCCGCTACTCATGGTGTTCTGCGAGAAAGCCAGCTGGCATGAGCAACCCGTGACGGCGTCGTAGTCGCACTGTCCGCTCGTCACGTTGGCCGTTGCAACCAGGGCGGTCTCCAGATCCGTGCACTCCATCTCCGCGACGCAGCTCGCGGGGAACACGACGCTCTCCGTAAATGAGATGACGCCGGACGAGCTGATGGTCTTGTCAGCCTTGAACGAAACCGTGCCGCTCACCGTGAGCGGCGAAATGGTGAGTGATGCTCCGTCGCAAAAAGATGCGAGCGAATCCATAGGCGTCGTGACGCACTGTTGCTTGACGGTCCAGTCTCCTACCGGGTCGCCGCCGCAAGGGGTCACCACGGGGCAGGCCGAGGCGCTACTGGGCGCTCCCGCGCTGTGCCCCGCGCCGCTCGAACCGGAGCCCGCCGCGCTGTTCGAGGAACCCGCCAGGCCGTTCGCCCCCGAGCCCCCGCCCGCACCGCCCTTACCGAGAATGACGCCTGGACCCATTCCCCCTGCTCCCGAGCCATCGCTCGGCGAACCGCTGCATGCGCAAGCCAGCAGCACCACAACCACCATCGCTTTCGATACACGCATCAGATAAGGCAATGCGCGCTCCTCCCGAGTTTGGACGATGATAGCGCGCGTTCGCTGCTCGGTACCGACAAAAGTTGCAGTGCCGAGCTCAAGGGCCCTGAAACGCCGCAACCGGCGCTGTAAGATACAGTGTCGCCAAACACATTTCGTTGCTCGTGCCCCAGCCAGGCAGAACGGCTTCGGTCACGCTCGTCGTGTCGTAGTCACAGGTTACTTTGAACGACGTGCGCGCGTCGAGCGCGCGCGGCTGATCGTAGAAATACATGCGCTGCCAATTGAAGTCCCATTTCTGTACGTCTGCTGCACAGGCGCTGGCGCTAGCCGTGGACACTTGCAGTCGATACTTGCGACCGAGCTGGTGCATGTGCGGCGCGACGCCGTTCAGCTGCAGATCGGGAAGCTGGTCGAGGCCAAAGTCGGACAGCTTCTCACTCCAATCGTATTTGACCGACGACTTGCCCGGCGCGAGCTGCGCGGGCACGTCGTCCCAGAGGGTGCTGAGGAACGGGTCAATCAGTAAGAAAATGCCAACCCGCTCCACCTGATCCGCGAGCCGCAACTTGACCGTGGTTTGGTCGCTACCTCCGAGCAGGGACATGTCGTGCAGGTTGTAGTGAATTTGAATCACGATCTTGTCGCTGGGCTCGAGCGGCACACCGCTCTTGACGGGGAACTCCACAGGCCCTTGCCCGGGCGCCCAAGCCACCGGCACCGATTTGACACTCACGCCCTCACCCGCCATGCCGAAGCACGACCAACCATCACGGTCGGGAGTCTCCGCGTGTAAGCGAGCAATCAGCTGTCGGTTGCTGAGGTTCGGTTCGTCGCTGAGCTCGGTCTTCGCGTCCGGGTCGACGACGAAGGCCAGCACGTGGTGGATCATCGCGGAATTACCGGGCGTGACCTCGTAGCCGGTAATGAAGCGCTGCGCGTCCACAGCCGAATCGAGCTCGAAACAGCGGTATTCGTCGGATTGAGTGAGCGGGCCACCTTGGATGATGGGCGTGAACTTCGGCGACTGGTAAGACGTGCCAGCGCTGAGCGCCGGGAGCGACGGAATCGTCACAGCGCGCGTTTTACCTTCCTTGGCGCCACTCTTGGCCCACTGAGAGATGGTATCGATTTGATCATCGCTGAGAGCAAGTGAACCAGAAAACTCGCCGCAAGAGCCGTCAGAGGTGGCGGACCAGGGCGGCATCGAGCGGGCGGCGGTAACGGCCGCCATTGTGCCGGCGATCGCCTTGGCCGTCGCGTAGTCACCCAAACGGAACTCCCCGACTCCCCCTTCTTGATGACACTGTAGGCAGTGATCTTGAAGGATGGGCACGATGTCATCGTAGTAAGTCAGCGAGGCGCCGGTCTGATCGACGGTGTCGGAGTTACTGCTGCTGCAGCCCTGGCTGAGTGCCAAAGCAAAAAATAAAACGATGGTTTGCCGGATTGTGCTCATGCGTGTCTCCTCCCGGGCCCCCGCCGGCCCTGAGGCCCTTAAAGCACTTCTTCGGACACGACGCGCGCATAAACGAGGCGTTGTGCACCCCCGCCGAGATCTGCCAGGTCGAAGTCACCACTGGGCACCAGGCCGTTCGGCCCGAGCGACGGTCTCGCCACGCCGATTGCGGTATCATCGGCCTCCTTGCCGCTGGGACGTTGCACTTTCGCTTTGACGCTGAACGTCACGCGTAGGCCTTTTGCGCCCGGGGGTAGGCGAACGTGCTTGCGCGCGGCTAGTTGGCGAAAGGCGGCCAGAGCCGCAGTCCAGTCCGCCGCAGTGCCTCCGAGCAGCTCGACATTGCCGAAGCTGCCGTCGGCGGCCACCGTCGCGCGAAACATCGCCTCGCCACGCACCGGCCCCTCCGCGCGCACGGCAGAGCTCAGCGAGCCGAGCAACGCATTGCCACGCGCCAATCCGCGCTGAACGTCATCCGCCGACAATGCGGCTTCGAGCTGCCGCTGCGCGGTCGACTTGCGGACGCGCGGTCCGAGCTCGGCCGCAGCGGCGGGGGCCGCCGTATTCGCAGGACCTGGATCGTGAAGCAAGAAGCGACCGTCGAGCCCGAGGTCGATCTTGCGACCCGGCGGAGCATCGACCGCCTCCGCGGAACCGGCAGCCACCGGCGCCACCAGCGTATCGCCAATCGGGGCAGCTTCCGGGCTGGCCTCGACCGCCGCTGTCGTGGCCCTTGAAAGCGAGCCTGTCACGTGATTCGCTAACGCGGCGGGGACCGGAGGTTCAGCGGGTGCGGCGAGCGCCGCGGAGGGCGGAGTCGGCTCGACCAACGCCTCCTCCAATGGAAATTCTTCGAGCTCGACCGATTGCGGCGCGGGCCTCGCTTTCGCAGTAGCAGCGAGCGGGTGCCGCGCGCGCAGCAAGACCAGCGAGCCATGTAAGGCCAAGGCGCCCAACAAGGCGTACGAGAAGCGCGGCACGGCGCAGTTTGAGCCGGGTTCCCCAATCGGGCAACCCCCAAGCGCGCGCGGCTTGCGGGACGCCTCTTTGGCTACACAGGTCCGCTGATATCGCGGAGCTGAAGCGGTCAGAGCCTCAGGTGCTGGCGGTGGCGCTCTTGCAGCTCGAGGTAATCCTGTGGGCTCAGGCCCAGCGACTTGGTGAGCTGCCGGAGCATGTTGGTTTCGGCCAGCGTAATCGACTCGTCCGCCGCGGCGAGTTCGACCAAGGTGCCCAGCACTTCACGTCTCAGATCGGTGTCGGCCAGCTCGAGCAAGGCTCGTGCAAAACGAGGCGTCTCCACGCTCGAGATCTCGACGATGTGCTCGCGCAAGGTCTTGCAGATGGCGTCGACACCGCTGAGCGTCATGCCTTG
>DATEPG010000330.1:0-32687 GCA_035273265.1 Polyangiaceae bacterium | reverse complement strand
CGCATGAAGCTCCTGCAAGCGGTGCTGGTTGGCGTTGGGCCTTTCGAAAAGCTCGTGCTGCCGTTCGCGGAGGAAACCGGTGAAGCCCGCGCCCTGACCGTGATTCACGGCGCAGCCGGAGTCGGAAAGAGCAGCGTCCTTGCCGCCCTGGCGAGTACTCGCCCCGGACATTGCGTCGTGCAACCCACGCGCTGGGAACCGCGCGAGTCGGCTCCGCAGCCGTTCGCGGCCTGCGATTGGGCATTGGGGCAAGACGAGCCGCTCCGGCCGCACGCGCTCTCCGTCGTCAGCCCGAATGCGCGTTTGAGCGTGAATGACGAGCAAGAGGCGCTGCGGCGCCGCGAACAGCAGCTCTTCGATCGTCTGGCGAGCGAGGGCGGCTTTGCGTTCCTGTCCATTCCGAGCACGCGCTGGTTCTCCCGCCAACCAATCGCGTTCAGCGCCCCGGCACGCACGGTGGCCCGCTACGACGTGCGCGCTTCTGCCGCTGCGGACGAAGCAACGCGTTCGGATCTGACGCGCGAAACCAAGCAGGCTTTGGCCTATGCGGCAATCTCGTGCGCGCTTTCCGGCCGCAGTGATGCCCCGGCTCACGGGGAGCGATGCTTCGAGCTGCTGGGCGCGGCCATGCAGAGCACGCTCCACACGTTGCTTTCGCTGGTCGGATGTTCGTACCGCGGCCTCGATCCGTACTCGTTCGAACCCATGTTTTCGGTTCGGGGCAGCGAGCGTGAGTTGCCGTTCGACGCGCTGCCCACGAGGGCCCGGCACCTGGTGGCCTTTGCGGCCTTGTCCGTGCGCACCTTGTGGGCGGCTTACCCCGAACACGACCCACGAGAATCTGAGGGGCTGATCGCGATTGACGACGTAGACCTACATCAGGACGCGCAGGTCCAGCAGCAACTAATCCCGGCATTTCGCGAGGCTTTGCCGGGGGTGCAGTGGATTTTGACCACCGCCTCGTCCGTTTTGGCAAGCTCTGTGGATCCCCGTGCAGTGCTCGCGCTCCGCCCGGTGCCCGCAGGCGCCGGGCCTGCTGATGCGGTCCGCGTATTCGCGGGTGATCAGGCCCGCACCCACTGATTTTGGGCTGCCTCGAAGCAGCTCGCGTGCACCAGTGCGGGGTCACGGAGGGACCATGGGTGGGGCGTTGAGGGACCACGGGTGGCGTTTGGCTGGACACCGCGTGAGCAGGGGTGTGGCGCGGGCGGGGGAGCACGTGTAGGGGATCGGGGGATAGAACGCTAATTCAAGGCATTTGTGGGGCTTGGGGAAGCGACGACCGCCAAGGAGAGCTATGGTAAGGTCAGAGTCTCGCAGACACGCATGCTCGACGACCTCACTGCCGGCCAGGTGCTCGGGCGCTACGAGCTACTGCTTCCTATCGCGAAGGGCGGGATGGCGAGTGTGTGGGCAGCGCGGCTACGCGGCACGCGCGGCTTTCAGAAGATGGTTGCGATCAAGACCATGCTGCCCGGCCTGGTCGACGACTTGCATTTCGAGCGGATGTTTCTTGACGAGGCGTCGCTGGCCTCACAGGTGCGTCACCCGCACGTGATCGAGATCCTCGATCTGGGAGAGGTCGATCGAATCCTGTACTTGGTGATGGAGTGGGTGGACGGAGAACCGCTCAACATCATCATGAAGTATGCCGCGACGCGCGGGGGCATCCCCCTGGCGATCGCCGTCAGCATCACCGCGCAAGCTTGCCGAGGCCTACACGCCGCCCACGAGTTGCGCGACGAAAACGGCACGCTGGTTGGCCTGGTGCACCGCGACGTGTCTCCACAAAACGTGCTCTTGACCTACGACGGCGTGGTCAAAGTGGTGGATTTCGGCGTGGCCAAGGCCACTGGCCGAGCATCGAACGACACCGAGGCGGGGCAGCTGAAGGGCAAGATCGCCTATATGTCGCCCGAGCAGCTGCGCGGCGAGCGTATCGATCGGCGCACGGACGTCTTCGCCATGGGCATCTTGCTGTACATGATGACCACGGGCACCCACCCGTTTCGCGGTGACGACCAGAGCCAAACCATTAGCCGTATCAGCGACGACGAACCGGTCACTCCGCCGAGCGCAATCGTGCCCGGATATCCGGCGGGGCTCGAAGCGGTGGTGCTGCAATCACTCGCCAAGGATGCTTCCAAACGCTATCCGACCGCGAACGACATGTTGATTGGCCTGACACGCGCACTCCCGGCTTCGATGCGCCCGAGTACGGACGAAGAAGTTGCCGAGTTTCTGCGTGCGCTGTTGCCGGATCGGCTGGAGAAGCGAAAGAATGCCATCAAAGCCGCGCTGGAGGCGGCGGATCGCCGTGAAGCGGGAAAGTCTGCGCCGCGCCTAGCCGAGGGTGATACGCCCGACGAAGCGCCGACCGTGCTGGAGGGCCTCGTGTCGAGCCGCGAAGTCACGCCCAGCGCAGAGGGCCAGCAGTCGCTGCCAGGGGCTACCACGCGAGAGGCCATCCCGTCCGTTCGCGATAGTCGAGGTGCACAGGGCCGCAATCGCACGCGGACTGCGCTGTCTGCCGCATTGGTCGCGGCACTGGGCATCATCGTTGCTCTCCTCATGAGTCGACGTCCTGTGCCAGCCAACGCTGCGGCTGATTCAGTAGCCGTGCCCACGACGCTCGGCGTTGCTCGCGATCCGACTCCGTCCGTGGACGGACCCGCGGTGAAGCCGATGGAACCTTTGCCCGTGATCGCTGCGGAGCCGGTCGCGCCGGCAACATCGGCGACCCCGCCCAAGCGCTGGACTACACCGGTGAAGAAGCCGGACTCGGCTGCCGCCAAACCGGCGCCGAGCGGCAGCGCTTTCGTCTCCCCGGTGCGCGATCCCGGTTTCTGACGGCCGGGCGAAGAGCCGGTCCTAGAACCTTGGACCGGCTCTTCGGGCCCTCAAAATCTTCCGACTAACGTCGCGCCGCCCGCGTTCGCGCCCGTTGCTCCGGGCGCGATGCCGACGCTGCCACGCGCATTCGAGCGTCCGCCCAACACGACCAGCGTTGCTCCGACTCCGAGGCCGACCGCGCCTACCACGAGCGTTACGTTGCCGAGCGTCGTGTACAGCTCGCCGCGATCGATGGTGCTGCCGGCGCTGTCCGGGCAATTCATGCGATCGGCCCCGCATTGCCTATCGAGATCGTTGATCGTCGTGTGACGCAGATAGAACATCGCTCCGGACGCGATCAAGCTCGCAATGCCGGCGCCGCCGACCACGAAGCCTGCGGTGCGCAGGGCCTGGGACGGGGGCGGCAGCGGAGCAGGCAATGGCTGCTCTGGCTTGACGGGCGCGGGTGAAAGCTTCACTTCGATGGTTGCGGTCTGCTGCTCGGCGACGCGAAACGACTGCTTGAAAGGTGACAGGCCTGCCCCCACCCCCTCCACCACGTGCGGCCCTGGATCGACGGGCAACGGGCTATTGAGCACCGAATCACCGAGTGAGACGCCATCGAGCGAGATCGTCGCGGAATCAGCTCCCTCGCCGCGCTTGACGACTACGCGGGGCACACGCGCTTTGAGCGACTCGAGGCGCGCGTCCACCTCTTGCCGCACCTGATCGGCCTTCTGGGCCTGCGCATCCGCCCCCGCCAGTTCGTAGTCTCCGAGCGCAGCCACGAGCAGCCCCAAGCGTTCTTCGCACAGTGCGATGTTGAAGCGAACTTGAGGCGTGGGCTTCACTGCCGCGACTTCTTTCAAGAGCGCGAGCGCCCCCGCCCAATCACCCCCGGTTTGCAAGGCAAGGGCCTGCGCAAACTGCTCTCTGGCGCGCTTGAGGCCGTCGCCGTCGCTACCCGGTGTCTGCGTGGGGCCTTGCGCGCGAGCCGTGCCGGTCGCGGCGCACAGGCTGCCGAATGAGCCCAGCATCAGGCCGGATCCGACCAGCCAACGCTTGAGTGACCTTGAGTGCATACAATCCGCCTCGACGAGTGACTGCGGCATGGCCGCAACCAAGCACTGTACTGCCCGCTGCTCCACGGCACAAACGGCCCCAGTTTGCGCGGGTTTTTACTGGCGTTGCCTCGTCCGCCGGCGTCTCCCCGGATGACGAGAGCGCACGGCTAGCTCCGTCAGTGCGCGCTTTTCGTGGTCAGTCGGCCGTTCGCACCGTGAGCACGGCGCACGGTGCACGGCGCACGACTTTCTCGGCCACGCTGCCGATCAAGGCGTGCGACAGTCCCGTGCGACCGTGTGTGCCCAAGACCATCAAGTCGTAGCCGCCTGCTTTTGCGTGGTCGACGATGGTCGAGGCGGGGTCACCCAGCTCGCAGTGACTGCGCGCGATGGCGATGCCCGCCTCACGTGCCTGGTTCTCGAACTTGTCTAAATGCTCGCGTGCGCTGTTGCCCAACCATTCCAAAAATGGCTGTTCAGTCACGCCTACGCCGGTAATCAAGGCTTCCGGTGCGAGCATCACTGGCGGGGTCCAGACGTACAACAGATCGATCGTGGCCGAGAACGTCCCCGCAAACTCGCGCGCGCGCTCGAGCAACGGCATGCCTGCCGGCGACAGATCGACTGGGACCAAAATTTTGCGCATCGATATCATGGGCGTGCACCTTTCTAGGCCAGTGAGCGGATCGGACCATGAATTTGCACGCGGCGCCAAGCGTGATGGTCGAGATTGGCCCGTTCCCCAGGGCCCCCGTGGGCAGAACCTGAGCCGTCCGGCGGATCGAGCGTTCCAGGCCCTCCGTCCGCGCGAGTTTTGCTGCTCTGGCGCGGCAATCCCCGGCTCTGGCTGCGGCCCATGGACGCGAGCCTAGAAAGCCCTTTCGTCGAGCCACGACTTCCGGCAGGATTTTTCCCGTATGGCCAAACGCCCTCACGTGCTCGGAGTGGTTCTTGCTGGTGGCGAAGGAAAGCGGCTTTGGCCGCTGACCCGCGATCGTGCAAAGCCGGCAGTCCCCTTCGGTGCCAATTATCGCATCATCGACTTTGCACTCAGTAATCTGGTGAACGGCCGCTACCTGCGGATCGCCGTACTCACTCAGTACAAGAGCCACAGTCTCGACCGGCACATCGCCCAGACCTGGCGCATGTCGCCGCTGTTCAACAACTTCGTGATGACCGTGCCCGCGCAAATGCGGCTCGGCCCGCGCTGGTTCGAGGGTTCCGCGGACGCGATCTTCCAGAACTTGAACCTGATTCAGGACGAGAATCCGGACTACATCTGTGTGTTCGGGGCCGATCACATCTACCGCATGGATCCGGAGCAGATCATCGACGCGCACATCCAGTCGGGCGCGAGCGTCACGGTGGCGGCGATTCGGGTGCCGAAGGACGAGGCCTCGCGCTTCGGCGTGATCACGCCGGGGGCCAACAACAAAATCGCGAGTTTCGTCGAAAAACCGCAAAATGCAGTGGGCTTACCCGATGACCCGAAGCACGTGTTCGCGTCCATGGGCAACTACGTATTCAACACCAAGGCCTTGATCGAAGCGGTGCACGCCGACGCGGAAAACAAGGACAGCGCCCACGACATGGGCGGCAACATCATCACTGCCATGGTCGATGCCGGCCAAGCCGCGGTCTACGACTTCCACTCGAACAAGGTGCCCGGCGCGACCGAACGCGACGCCGGCTACTGGCGCGACGTGGGTACGCTCGACGCGTACTACGAAGCGCAAATGGATCTGATCAGCGTTCATCCGATCTTCAATTTGTACAATCACGAGTGGCCGATTCACTCGTCTTTGGGCGCGTTGCCGCCCGCGAAATTCGTGTTCGACGAAGATCTTCGCCGCGGCATGGCCATCGATTCGATGGTGGCGGCGGGAGTGATCGTGTCCGGGGCGGCAGTACGCCGCTCGATCCTGTCGCCCGGTGTCTCGATTCACTCACGCGCGAACGTGGAAGATTCGGTCTTGATGCACGGCGTGGACGTGGGGCGCGGAGCCGTCATTCGCCGCGCGATCTTGGATAAGAATGTCAAGGTTCCGCCAGGCGCCCGGATCGGGGTCGACGCGGAAGAAGACCGCGCGCGCGGCTTCACTTTCAGCGATAACGGCATCGTGGTCGTCGGCAAAGACGATATTGTCCGCCTCTGATCTGCAGAGACTCGCAGCCATGAAGATCGCGCTCTTGAGCCGCGAGTATCCGCCCGAAGTTTACGGCGGAGCTGGCGTTCACGTCGAATATCTAGCCCGTGAACTCGCGCCGCTGGTCGAACTTGCCGTACATTGCTTCGGCGGCGCGCGCGGCTTGCCGGAAGTGGCCGGCGCGTACCAACCGTGGTCGGCCTTGGACGGCGATGCTCCCGAGCTGGCCGCGCTCCGTACTCTGTCCGTGGATCTGCTGATGGCCAAGGCCGTGCGCGGCACGGAGCTGGTGCACACGCACACTTGGTACGCGAACTTCGCGGGGCACTTAGCCAAGTTGATGTACGGCGTACCGCATGTGATGACCTCGCACAGCTTGGAACCGCTGCGGCCTTGGAAGGCGGAGCAGCTCGGTGGAGGCTACGCGCTTTCGAGCTATTGCGAGAAAACTTCGATCGAGGCAGCGGACGCGGTGATTGCCGTGTCTCGGGGCATGCGTAAGGATATCTTGGCCGCCTACCCGGCGGTCGATCCGGCACGCGTTCACATCATCTACAACGGCATCGATCCCGCGCAATTTCGTCACGATCCGAACACGGACGTGCTGCTGCGGGAGGGCATCGACCCGAATCGCCCGTACGTGGTGTTCGTGGGCCGAGTGACCCGCCAAAAGGGCATCGTGCATCTGCTGGAGGCGGCGCGCTATTTTGCGCCCGAGGTCGAGTTAGTCCTGTGTGCGGGCGATGCCGATACCAAAGAGATGGGCGCGGAAGTGCGCGCGCTGGTTCTCGAGCTCGAGCGTTCCCGCGGGCCCGTGCGTTGGATCGAGAAGATGATGCCGCGCGCAGACTTGATTCAGGTGCTGAGTCACGCGCGCGCGTTCGTCTGCCCTTCGATCTACGAGCCCTTCGGGATTGTGAACCTGGAGGCCATGGCCTGCGGCGCGCCGGTGGTCGCATCCGCAGTGGGCGGCATCCCCGAGGTGGTCGAAGACGGCAAGACCGGTTACTTGGTGCACTTCGAAAGCGATGGGACGCCGCTCGGTGCCCCCAAGGATCGCGAAGCGTTCGCGCGGGCGTTCGCGGCGCGCGTGAACGAGTTGGTGGCGGATCCGGCCCTGGCCGCAGCTTTCGGCAAGGCGGGCCGCGCGCGCGTGGAAGCCATGTTCAGCTGGTCGGCGATCGCCAAACAAACCGCCGACTTGTATCGCAGCTTGCGTTGTTCCAAGGCGTAGGTCGCGCGGGGGGGGGGAGCCGCGACAATGCCTCAACGTGCCAATTTGTCACCGAAGAAATCGGCTAAAAGTCAGTAACTCAGCCGGCCCGGCTCATGCATTGCGGGAGGGGTGACTCGGCTTAGGAGTGTTTGGAATCGCTGGCGAAGCGCCTCGAGTGCTTCGAGTGCTTCGAGTGCTAGCGAGCGGCGGCGTTTTCCGCGCTGGTTGCGGGCCATCTTTTGGGGCTTGGCAGGGCTCGAGTTCGTCTATTTGGTGGGTGCGAACTCGTTCTTGAACCTCGGCCTGCTGCCGCTGGCGTTCGAGAGCACGAACCAGGTGAAGGCGAGCATCTCGGGCGGCTGGAGCGTGCTGCCCGGGCACGTACACTTCCGGAACGCGCGCTTCGTCTTTCAGGACCACAACCTACAGTTCTCGATCGACATGAAGAGCGGGTTCTTGGTCCTGCATTTGAGCGAGCTCGCGCGGCACACCGTGCACGCTTCTCACTTGCGCGGCGAAGGCGTGGCGTTTCGGATGCGCCATCGAGTCGAGCCCTGGTCGAAGAACGAACCGGCGGTGGGCACTTTTCCGCCAATTCCGGAGTTCCCGGCGCCCGCAGTATTCGAGGCTCGGGTACCCGAACGGCCGCTCACTGACGCTGAGTACAATTTGTGGACCGTTCACTTCGACGACGTCGATGCCAGCGTGTCCGAAGTTTGGGTGCAGGCCTTCCGCTATCAGGGCAAAGGCCGTGCTCGCGGTCAATTTCAACTGAAGCCGGCGCGCACGCTGTGGGTCGGTCCGGCCTCACTCGATCTCGAACCGGGCCTGTTGTCGGCGGGCGCTTATCGCGTCGCGCCTGGCCTGCGCGGGCATATCGACTGCATCGTGCATCCCTTCGATGTGCGCCCGGTCCAGGGCCTGCAGCCGCTACGCTACATCTCGGCGAAAATCCGCTTGGACTCGCCCTCGCTCGACCCGCAGGTTTACGCCTTGTTCGGAGGCGAACCGTCTCCACGCGTGTCGTCGGCCAGCGGCTCGTTGCATTTGGACGCGGAAACGCGGCACGGCGTGCTCACCCCGCAGAGTCGCCTGGACATCGTGCAGCGCGGCTTCGAGCTGAGAGCTGCGCAGGGTGAAATAGACGCCGAGCAGCTCGAACTGCACGCTGGCGTCAACGGCGAACTCGGCAGCCAAGCGACGCTGATCATCGACCGCGGCACGCTGCGCGAGCCGATCGCACCCGGTCACTCACCGCGGATCGAGCATTTGTCGGTCAGCGTGGTCAGCGAAGATCGCGACACCGCCAAGGATTTCCGGTTCAAAGAGGCACGCCTGAACGAAGCCAAGGTGCTCTTGGGCGACGCCAGTTGGCTCAATCGCTGGCTCAAGAGCCCGAGCTTCGCGTTCTCGGGCGGGGCGCTCTCGTTGCTGGCGCACGGTCGCTACAAAGACTCGTTGATCGATGCCGAGGCGGTGCTCGAAAGCGCCGGCGTGGACGCGCTCCTCGGCGCGCAGCGCCTGCACTATGCCGGCGGGCTAGCCCTGAACATCGAGCGCGCGGATTTGGAGCGCTTCACGGGCAAGCTGATGGCCGATGTGAGCGGCCGCTCGCTGCACGCTCAAATGGGCAAAGCGGAAGGGGAGCTCAAACTGGCGGGCTTCCAGGCGCATATTCAGGGACATCGCGATGCTCAGGGCAACGCGTTGCAAGGCCAGGCCAAGTTCTGGAACTTCAGCTCTTCGAGCAACGGCGTTCTGGTTCGGGCGCCTGGGGTGATCGCCAAAGCGCACTCGGAGCAGGCTGCGGATGGTGTGCAACGCACCCATTTCAATGCTGAAATTCCGGCGCTCACTGCGGAAGGTCGTGGCGCGCGGTTAACGACTGCCGCAGTCGCCCGTGGCACGTTCGCCCAACAAAAGGACAAGCCCGAAAAGAGCCTGGAGGTTTGGGCTACCCTGCGCCGACCACGCGCGGTGTTCGGCTCGAAGCAGAGCAACAGCGCCGTCACCGCCAAGGTAGATCTGCACGCGGCGCTGCGCACGGATGCGCTCGGTGCGCTGAACGGCGCACTCGACCTCGCTCCTGCAGCTTGGGTGGTCGAGGCACGCAACATGCGCTTTTCAGGGCAGTCTGCGTTGGCGGCAAAATTCAAAGCGCTCGATTTGGCACGCCACAGCGGTGAGCTCCACGCGAACTTGAGCTCCACTCGAGTCACGCTCGGCGACACCACGCAAAACGCCGATTGTCCCTGGTCGCGAGTAGAGTCGCTCCAACTCGACGGCCAAGCGAAGCTCTTGGCGCGCGGCTCGACATCGCTTTCGGTCACTGGTGATTTTCAGCAAACCGAGCTCAATTGGGGAGACTTTTTGACCCGCGGAGATATCGGCCTGAGCGCACACTTCGATCAGGGGCTGCTGGTCAGCGACGGGGACGGCAGACTCGACGTGAAACTTCGCAATGCCAGCTTGCAGAGCGGAGCTGGTGGCGGGAAAGGCTGGGCTGCGAACGTGCCCGCGCTCGAAGTGCGAGCGCTGTTCGCCCGCAAGGCGGGCAAGCTTTCTGGCAGCGCGAGCTTGAACGCGCCGGCTGCGCGCGGTCGCATCGGCGCCACGCGTTTGACTACCGACCTCGGTGCCGACTTCAAAGTGGATACACTGGACCTCGAGGCCAGCACGATGCACGGCTCGGGTGCCGTGCACGTGCGCAATGCTGCTCTCCCCAATGTGTCCGAGCCAGTCTCGAAGTGGTGGGCAGACGTGAAGCTCGACTCGCTCTTTGCTCGTGCCCAAAAAAACCTCGAACTCGGCGGAACCTTTCGCGCAGACTTGCGCGACGCCACTCCGGGGCTCGCCGTGTTGGGGGAGCAAGGGGCCTTGCCCAAGTGGGTTGCCAGCGCTTTCCCGTTGCGCGGACTATCCGTGACCGGTTCGCTGGCGCGGCGATGCCGTCTGACCGATATTCATTTGGTGCAAATGGAGGGCGGCCCCGCTGTGGCTCGCGGCCGCCTACAGAGCTTGCCAGATGGCTTTCAGGGCGCCTTGCTGCTCCGCGTCGCGGGCTTCCAAGCGCTCTCGGCCGGGCTGGATTTCGACGCCGAGCACACCAACTTCGGGCTGTTCAATGGGGATGATTGGCTGGCACGGTTCAATCGGATCTTCGACCGCAAGTCCGAAAACGCGGTCAAGCTACAGTGCCCGCCCGACCCAAACACGTGCACCGAACCTGAGGCCGTCAGCCTGGTCGCGAGCGATGGCCGCTAACGAAATCTGGCACGTTCGGGTTGGCTGGCGCGCTAGCCAGCTGCGTTCCCGTACTTTACTCCGAGCTGAGGCCGCCCGCGTCGTTTGCGGCGGCGCGTTTCGTGTTAAAGACCCCGCGCATGAAACGCACGCTCTGCTCATTTGCAATCTGCCTCAGTGCGTGCGGCGGCGCGCAAAGTGCGCCACCAGCGGAGCCCGCGAGGCCCGCGGCCTCGGCGGACGCGCTGCCAGCTGCTGAGGCCGAGGCGGCGCCGAAACCAGAGGCGGCGGCACCGATCACCGTTCCTACTTCGTGCGTCAAGTCGGGTCGGTTTTGCTTGCCCGATCAAAAATTCAGCAAGCGCATGTGCAACGCCGGCTCACCCTCGCTGGCGCTGTACCTTTTTGGCAACGGCTTTGGGTACACGCGGGGCTACCTGACGCGCAAGACCCAGGCCTGGAACGCAGCGGGCGGCGCGTCGGACAACTCGTTCCTCGAGTTCGACGAAGAGGTGTTGCTGCTCGTGGAGCGCGGCGGGGACGCGGGCGGGATGCAAGTCAGTGGCGCTGGCGGCGGCTACGAGGCGCTGCGCTGGAACGGCTTGTGCGTGACCTTGGCCAAAGAAGAGGTCACGCTGGAGAAGCCCCCGGCTGCCAAGACCGCCAAGGTGGAGTGGCGCTTCCTGGACGACAACGTGCAGGCCGCGCTTCGCGAAGATCCGACGATCAACGCTGCCGTGAGCAAGCGACGCCAAGAGTGTAAGGGCGCGGTCAGCGGTGACGTCAGTCTGACTTGCGTCAAAGCCGATGATCGCTTGACGCAAGTGCTGGTGGATTACCTGCGAAAAGGCGGCAAAGTGCCGGTGCCGAGCAAGTTGCCTGAGTGAGCTCCTCTGGCTCAATGCTTCGCCGGGTTGAGCCAGACGTTGCCCAACTGCCAAGCGTTCAAGGCCTCGAACTGTGGGCTGTGCGCGCCTGCGACGCGCAGCTCACCGATGATGCCCAGGGGCAGCATTCGCGTTGCATCCAGAACCGAGCTCAGGTTCTTGGGCGGGCGGCGCGCCAGCGCGGGATCCACCGCGGCCAATAAGGCGAGCGCGGACTGACCGACATCGCTGCTCGTGGCTCGCACGAAGTCCAGCAGCAAGCCGTAGCGTCGCGAACGCCGCGCTTCGAGCCAGGTCGAGCGCGGCATGGGCGTTGCGCGCACCTCGTTGCCGCTCGAACTCAGCAGCGGCTCCAAGGCACGCGCGAGCTCGACGGCATGCGGCGCGTCTTCGCTGACCAAGAGTGAGCTGGGACCGCCGCCCCAACGCACGCCGTTGCTCGCGCCGGGCGCGGCGCGCAGGCCAAAGCGCGCGAGCGCTGCCCCGGGAATAGCGGCAGTGAGCTGCCCCGCAATCCCGGGCGCCCCCCAGTGCTTCGCGTCCAGACCAGTTCTGAGCACGATCCAGCCGAAAACAGGCCCTTCCAGGGGAATTGCGCCGGCTTTGGCGCGATACAGTCCATTGCCCAACCAGCCCACGTCGACCTGACCGGCCTCGAACGCGCGCAGAGCATCAGCCAAGTCAGAGGCCCGGCCGAGCTCGATGCGCTCCAGGAACGCTGCGCCGCGCGCGGCATGTTCGTTGCGCGTGAGGCTGAGCGTTCCGGCTCCGAAGGTGGCCATGAACGCGCCCGTGCCGTCCGGTGCGAGCGGCGAGAAGCTGCGTGGTACGATCGCCGTCAGTGGACTCGCGAGCGCACGCGCCAACGCTTCGGGGTTCGCCTCCGGCACGAGCACGGAGAGTCGATCTTTGCCGTCGCTGGTCGGCGGCCGAAACCCGCCCAACACCGCCGCGCCGCCCAGACTTTGCGCGCGCTTCAAAGAAAAGATGGCATCCGCTGCGGACAGCGCTTTGCCTCGCGCGCTCCGCAACTCGGCTCGCAAGCTGATGCGGCAGCCGTTGGCCGTGCGTTCCGGCAGTGAGCTTGCCAGGGTGGGATAGGGTTTACCGCTGCCGTCCAAGGCAAATAGCGGATCGGCGATAGCCCCTGCGAACAATGCGGACAGGGGATCATCGAGCGAGTGGGGGTCGATGCCGCCAAAATAGAGCGGTAAACGCAGGCGCAGCGTGCCCACGGTCGGTGTCCGCCCGAGCGCACTGGCGGACGCGCTAGCGCTCACGGCTGCGAGGAAAGAGCGCCGTCCCAGGCGTGTCACCGGATCAGCCAAATCCCATCGCCGGTAGCGAGCGCCATCGGCGCCATGGCTCGACCGTCGCCTGGACAGATTGCCAAAGCATCGATGCCGCTCGGCACCGGGATGCGCAGCCGCTCGCGCAGCTGACCGTTGTCCGTAACCGTGCGCACCAGCAGCTGATCGGCGCGGCGGTCGAGGCTCGTTGACGAGCTGACGATCTCCGGCAAGCCATCTTCGTCTAGATCACCCACGGCGACTTGTGCTCCCACGTTTGGAACCAGTACCTCGGGCTGCAGTGAGTCGAGCGCGCGCGCAAAGTCAGCTCCGACCGCGCGTGCAACGCGCAAGGTATGAACCTGTCCGCTGCGGCTGGTCAGCGCACGACTATCGAAGGCATCGACCGGAGTGCCGAAGTCGACTTCCGGGGTGGGACTCGAGCCCGGGCATGGCCGTGCTTTGCCCTCGTAGCCGAGGCCGGTTCGGCGTGTACAGCCTGCGCCTGGCCAAGGCATCACCGCATGCCACTTGTGCTCGACCCGCAGTGTGCCCGACAGATCGAGGGTGTCGGCGCGATCGCTCGAGCCGACCCACAGCCGGCCGGGTTCGGGAACGGCGCAGGTGGCGATCGGTTCCCGCAGGGGGCTCGGGGCAATCGGCGAGTGATCTGCCCAATTGAGGCTGACTCGTGGGGCAAAACGGCCGTGTTCGAGGCGACCGACCTGCACTCGGTGCCGACTCACGGCGGCGATTTCACTGGAGCCATCCCCACGTAAATCTCCGCAGGCGAGCGCCAGAATGTCACGCTCGGCGGTCTGCGCCTTGTCCACCCGTGAGACGACCAAGGGAATGGCGGGAAATAATGCTCGCAGTTCTGGATCGAGCGCGGTCGTGGCAAAGGTGTGCCCCTTCAGCGTGAGCCCGGGGCTCCGCACCCGTTGCCAAAATCGACCCGCCCCAAGGTAGACGTCGGCGCTCACGTCCAGGCGATCCCGGTAGAGCGACAGCGTCAGATAGATCAGCCCGCGCGAGCTGCTGGCCGCGCGTTGTGCTTGCGCGAGGGTGAGCGCTTCTTTCGAGGGCTGTGCCGCGCGGCCGAGCTTCGTGGCCACGAGCTGTACGAGCCTTTCGCTGATCGCCGATGGCAGCGCGACGCGATCGTCACCCGCAGCAGCCGCCGCGACGATCAGCGCCGAGTCTGCCTGTCCCGAGAGCGACTCGACGATCCGGCAAGCGCTGCGACCGATCGCAGTCGACTCACGATCGCAGGTCGCGCTCGCCGACGTCTTGGTCCGCTCGGGCTCAGCCCGCGCACGACTCGTAATGAGCGTTGCGAGCATTGCGAAAAAAACCAAGACGCGATGGTTCATCGATCAAAGGTGAGGCTAGCGCGGGTGGAGTGCGAGCGGGTCGTACTCCAGATTTTGTCGGCGAAATTGCGATAATTTGCGCGCTTCCCGGGCAATCGGCCGGTCGTTTGAGAGCATCTCGCGGAGGTTTCGCCGAAAGCGTGCCTTCTATGATATCCGGTGGAACGACTTGCTGTTCCGTCTTTCCCCCCACTCCCTGTTCACGCTGCTGCTGGGCGCCGTGATCCTGCTCGGCAGGCCCTCCAAAG
This sequence comes from Polyangiaceae bacterium, assembly GCA_035273265.1. Classification (GTDB taxonomy): domain Bacteria; phylum Myxococcota_A; class Polyangia; order Polyangiales; family Polyangiaceae; genus PMG-095. Next base: position 18,388 of record DATEPG010000330.1, on the reverse strand, counting down.
CGTCGGCGCAGTGTGTGGATGAAGCGCTGAAGCAGCAACTGATCGGCGAACGCGCCTATCGCGGCGTCGTGCCGCGGCTGATCAAGAAGTCGCTGCGCCACGAGCTGTCGGGCATGGGTGGTTGGTTCGCGGGCGACATCACCGACGGCGCGCCCACCTACGGCGGTGCGTACACCTTCCACTTCACGGAAGATCTGGGACTCGAAGCGAGCTACCTGCGGACGCGCGAGCACTACGAGATCTTGGACGCGATCGTGGATCGCCAACAGGATCTCGTGGGTATCACCGCCTCCGAGAACAATGCCATGCAGTTTTTCATGGGCCACCTGATCTGGTCCATGGCCTACGGTAAGGTGCGCTGGATGGGCGGAGGGATCAGCCGGTACGACTTCTATTTGTCGATCGGCGGCGGCGCCACCGTGGAACCCTCGGTTACCGGTCTGACCGGTTCCGCCGGCCTAGGAATGAAATTCTACCTGACCGAATGGCTCGCCCTGCGCTGGGATGTTCGCGACGCGATCCACCAGCAGAAGCGCGTCGCGCTGGGTCTGGAAAAGATCGTGAACGACATCACCGTCACCGGCGGGCTGAGTCTGTTTTTTCCCTTTCACAGCTGAGCTCGGCTGCGCCTGCGGAGCGCGTGTACCGAACGGTGCGCGAACCGCATAAACCGCGGACAATCACCGAACAATCAGCTCGTCCTGCTGCGCGCCCGTGTGCTTCTTTCCTGCACGGGCGCGTGATAGCGTCGAAAGGGCCATGCGCATTCGCTACGCGTTCTTCGGGGCCCCGCTGCTGCTCCTGTCCTTCGTGGCTTTGGCGCAGCCCAAGCGCGCTGCCAAAGAGCCGGAGGCCACGCCAGCCAAAGCTGACAAGGCTGACAAGGGCGAGACCAAAGCCGAGCCAGCGCCTGCCACTGGTAATGACGACCTCGGTGGCCCTCCGCCCAAAGCGGCCGCGACCAGCGAGTTGAGCAAGCCTTCGCCCCTGAACCCGGAGGCCAACGAATTCGCGGACGGCGGCACGCAGCCACCGCCCGCGGAATACGACAAGCTGCTCGGTGACATTGCGACGCTACGCAGCCGGGTCTCTGCGCTCACGACCACGCTGTTTGCCAGCAAAGTGCGGGTCGTCGTCGAAACGCGCGGCAGCGAGGCGCGTGTTGCGAGCTTCACCATTACTCTGGACGACGGCGTGGTGTTCTCGGCTCCCGAGCGCTTCTCCGCCGAAGACGAGCGCATCGTGTACGAGCACTCGGTGGCGCCGGGCCACCACGTGGTGGGCGTGGACATCGAGCGCTTCGACACCCGCAACAAGGAGTATCGCACCTGGCAGAGCTCGCGCTTCTCGGTGGTGATCCCCGAGAGCAAGCTGGTCGATGCGCACTTGATCATCCAAGACAGCTCCGACATGGGCCAAGAGTTCCCGGACGATCAAGATGGCGAGTACGATCTTCGGGTGCGACTGCGCGCGCGAGTCGCCAAATGAAGCGCCTCGCGCTGCACGGCTCCCTGCTCGGTGTGCTGTTTGCGTGGAGCGTGCCCGCGACTGCACAGACGAGTCCAGCGCCAGCGCCTGCGGCACCAGAGCCCACGATCGACGCCGTGAAGCCCGTTTCCAGCGAGGCGACGAGCGATACGCGCGGCGCATCCATGCGAGCTTATCAAGTCGCGCTCGACAAGCAGAAGCTGGCCGCCAGTGCCCCGCTGAGCCTCGCGCGCATTCGTGACGAACTCGGCTCGATCGAAGAAAAAATCTCGTCGGGCCGCAGGGACGAAGCCATCGGTGACCTGGTCTACATCGTCGAGTCGCCTCGCTTCGACCCGTTCAAGAGTTCGGAGGAGGGGCGAGCGGCGCTCTATTGGTTGGGGGACGCTTTGGGCCGGGGCGGTGCGTATCAGCCGGCGCGAGGTTACCTCAGCCAGCTGCTGACGGCCTCAGCGGACGATATCTGGTACCGCCGTGCCGTTCATAGTTTGGTGGACTTCGGGCTCGAGAGCGACGAGCCGCAGCTGATCTTGAGCGATCTGAAAGGCGTAGGCCCCGGGGCACCCGACGAGGTCAGGGGCGACGTGGCGTACCTGACGGGACGCGTCGCGGAGCGCGCACACAAACCCGATGAAGCGCTGCTCGCTTACGCAGCGGTCTCGGAGAAGTGCCGTTTCTGGGCGCAGGCCACCTACCTCTCGGGCGTGATCGCGGTCGAAGGGAAGGACTACAAGAAAGGCGAGTCGCTCTTTTGTAAAGTGGCCGACCCCAAACAAACGCCAAAAAAAGCCGCGCTTTTTGGCGGGACGGATTTCTTCCAGGTGCGTGACTTGGCGCGCCTCGGGTTGGGCCGAGTGGCACACGAGCAGTATCGTTTCGATGACGCGCGCTACTACTATTATTTGGTCCCGCACGATTCGGACAATTTGCCGGAAGCGTTGTACGAAACCGCGACGACTCGCTACGAAGCCAAGGACTACGATGGCGCGCGCGATTCGATTGATCAGTTGAAGCGTCTGAAACTCGACCACGGTTATCAGGACGAGACGTATATTCTGGACGCGTACATCGATCTTGCGACCTGCCGGTTTCCGCAAGCCGATGCCAAGCTGAACGCTTTCCTCAGGCGCTACGATCCGGTGCGTGACGCTGCCCGCCAGCTGAGCCGGGACGACACGGCGATCCAGAAGCTGGTGAGCGCCGTGCGCACCAGCCGTGATCCGGCCAGCGCCGGGTTAGGCGTGTCCGAAGGAACCGCTCGCTCGCTCGGCGCGCTGGTACGCGTCGACGCGGCCTACGGGCGCGCCGCCCGCAGGCTGGCCGAACTCGATCATCAACAGAGCGGGCTTCGCCGGGCCATGGGCGACCTGGACAATGCCAGGGAACGACTGGCATCGCCGAAGTCGATTCGCCCCCAGGCGAGTGAGGCCCTGGGCCAGACCGATCTGGACAAAGTACAGCAGATCGAAGGCCAAATCGCCGAATTGAAGCGGCTGCTGCGTGAAGCGGAAGGCGCCTCGAGCGGCAAGCAGTCCGCAGAGCTCGACGCGCTGAAGAAAGAGCTCGAAGCGCTGCAGATCCGCGCTCGCGCGGCGCGCGCGGCATTGCCTGCCAAGACCGGCGTCATCGGCCAAAAGGGCGAAGATCTCGCCGGTCTGCTCGCTGCGGATCGCGAGCGTGCGAGCGCTCTCTACAGCGAAGCCCAAAAGCTGAGGGTGCAGGTAGAAGGCCAGGAAATCGCGCTGGCCAAAGATACCTTGGTCCGACTCGACCGCCGGCTCTCGCGCCTACTCCGTCGCGCGCGCCTCGGTCGCATCGAAACCGTCCTCGGCAAAAAGCGCACCCTCGAAATCGAGGTCGAAGCCCTCTCTCAAGGCCTCCTCCCCCAGACCATCATCGATTCTCTCGACGCCGCACGCTACCTCGGCGACGACGAAGAGTATTGGCCCTTCGAGGGCGAGGACTGGTCCGACGAATACGTCGGCGGCGAAAACCTCAAGTAGCAGATTTGTCTCGCACGGTGATGGCGGTCGCCGTGCAGCTTGCCGAATAAGTCCTCGACCTCGTTCGCCGCTGAGCAATTGCGAATTGAGCCAACGTCGAAATGCGCGTATGTCCGTGTCCGCGTGGCTTTCCGGCGAGTACAGAGTGTTTCGCAATACCAGCGGCTTCTGTGCTCGCTGTTACTGGCGTTCGTGTGCACGGGTTGCCTGTTCGGGCGCATCGTCTATCACAACAAGCCGACGCTCGCGATCGCCAGCGATTTCGACAGCCGACGCGTGCAAGCCTCGAGCGCGCCGCTGCCGCTCGCGCGTAGCGACCGTGAAGCTCGATTTCTGCTGACCGGTACCGAATACGCCGCCTGCGGTTCGCTCGAGGCTTTGCTCGAAAGCCATGAAACCCGCGCGTTTCTGGTGATTCACCGCGACCAGTTGGTTTACGAGCGCTATTTTGGCGGCGTGTCGGCGAGCACGCTGCTGCCGGGGTTCTCGATGAGCAAGACCTTCGCAGCCGCGCTCGTAGGGCGGGCCCTGAGCCAAGGGCTGCTCGAGTCATTGGATCGATCGGTCACCGACTACATTCCGGAGCTGGCGTCAGAGCCCGCGTATCGCGCGGTTACGCTCGAGCAACTCTTGCGCATGACCTCGGGCATCGATTTCGACGAGGAGTCGCTAGCCGGGGCGAAGCTCTACTACAGCACCGATCTGCGAGACCAGATGTACGCGTACGACGTCAAGTGGCGGCCTGGTAGCCACTACTTGTACGGCAGCGTGAACATCCAGCTACTCTGGGATGTGCTCCGCCGAAGGCTCGGCGGCGAAACCGTGGCGCACTATTTCGAGCGCGAGATTTGGCAGCCACTCGGCGCAGAGCAACCGGCTTCTTGGTCTGTCGATAGTGAGTCGAGCGGGATCGAGAAATTCTTCGGCGGCTTCAACGCGACGGCTCGTGACCAAGCGCGTTTGGGCCTATTGTTTTTGCATGGCGGCTCGCTCAACGGACGGGCGATTTTGCCGCGCGCTTGGGTCGAAAGCGCGCTCGCGCCCGATCCGGTCGTGGGTTGGGTACACACCACCGACGGCTGGGTGCGCCGCGGCAAGTACCAATGGTTCTTGACCCGCGACGGCCGCGGCTATTTCGCAAAGGGTTACAACGGTCAGTACGTATTCGTAGTCCCGGCCCGGCACGCGGTTTTCGTCCGCTTCGGGGAAGGCTACGCAGACGTGGACTGGCCCGCGCTTTTCCTACGGCTCGCGGACACCTTTCACGACTGATCGTCGTGAAAGCGGGATCTCCCGGGTGCTCGCCAATTAGTGCCAGTGTAGGAGTCCTGCGGACGTTGCTTCGACTGCACTCGAGCGGCTATTGTCGTGGGTCGGGGCCTCCGGCTCATTGACCGATGACGCACATGACCGATCGTCCGAGCTTCCGAAGTCTGTGCCGCTCTGCAGCGGGAGTGTTGCTGCTGTCGTTCGGGTCGGCCCCGGCTGCTCTCGCTCTGCCGGCAGGCGAAGTGCCGAGCATGGCCGGCGAAAGCGCTCACATCGAGCCGGCAGGTGAACGCGCGATCGGCACGCAAGAGCGACCAACGATCAAGAAGAAGGCTGCCGAGCAAGCCCGCGAGCAACGCGGCTATCGGGTCAGCCTGCAGATCCCCGAGGCGCTGCGCAAAATCTTAGCCAAGAAGATCGATCGCCGCATTCAACGCAATCTGCTTCAGGAGAAGAAGCTGCGCGTCGAGGCCATGGGCCTGCTCTCGAAGTTCATCGGCGAATCTCCGGAAGGTTCCAATGAGATGCCCGAGGCGCTGCTGCGCATGGGTGAGCTCGAGTGGGAAGATGCGCGCGACACCTTCCTGGAAGGCTTCCAGAAATGGGAGGCGCTGCCGCCGGAGCAACGTGCCGAGAAGGAGCCGCCGACGCCCAACTACGCGAAGGCACGCGCACGCTTCCTGCGAGTATTGAAGAACTACAAGAGCTTCAACCAATACGATCTAGCGTTGTACGTCGACGGCTTCTTGGCCAACGAAGAAGGCAAGTTCGACGAATCACTCGGACGTTTCAACAAGATCATCGACTGGTTTCCGAACAGCCGTTTCATCCCGGACGCGCACATGGTGCGTGCCGAATACGAATTCACGAAGGATGCACCGAACTACGAGACGGCGTTTACGGAGTACGAGCAGGTCCTGAAGTACAAAGACAGCGAACTGTACGATTTGGCGATGTTCAAGAGCGCCTGGACGCTCTGGCGTCTCGGAAAATCGGAGGAGGCCGCCAAGCGCTTCCTGATCGTATTTCAAGCTACCGACAGCCGGAACTCGAAGGTCTCTTCCAAGCGCAAGGACGAGCTCGACGAGCTTCAGAACGAAGCTCTCAAGAACTTGGTGGCGGTGTTCGTCGAAGACGAAAACAACCGCGCCGAGGACATGTACCGCTTCCTGACCAAGGCAGGCGGTGACAAGTTCGCAGGCAAGATCGTGCGTGCGCTGGCGGATGCCTTCTACGATCAAGCTCAGTACGAGCGAGGCATCGAAGCCTATCGCTTACTGCTCAAGCTCGAACCGACCAGCCCGGAAGCATACCGCTTTCAGCTACAGATCGCGCAGGGGCACTCGACGCTCGAAAATTGGGCCGCGCTCGAGGAAGACTACAAATTGAGCGTACGCGACTACGTGGGGCCCGAACGGGTGCAGGGCAAACCCAAGACGCAGCCCTCTACTTGGGCTCGCGCGCAACGCGTTGACGATCTGGCCAGCGCTGAAAAAGCGACCGAGAAGCAGCTGCGCGAGGATGCGGTTGGCCTGCATGCCAAAGCCCAAGCCGACAAGGTGAGCCGTGCCGAGTTCCAGGGCGCAGCGAACCTGTACAAGGTCTATTTGAGCCGCTTCGGCGGGCGTCCCGAGGCGTACGAGGTCAACTACAACTTAGCCGAGATTTACTTCTATCGTCTGCAAAACGCCACCGGTGCGGCCGAGGCGTACATGGCGGCGGTGCGTCTGAACCCGAAGGGTCAGTACTCGCGTACGGCGCTGTACAACGCGCTGGCCGCGCTGGAGGTGGCACGCGCCGCCGAGTTCGACGCGGCCAAAGCTGCCGGCAAGAAGCCGGAAGAATCGCCCACTGACAAGCAGCTCACCGAGGCGATGGAGCTCTACATCAAGACCTACCCGGACGATAAGCAGATCCCGGAGCTGCTCTTTCGGCAGGGTAAGCTCTACTACGACTACCAAGTGTACGATCCGGCCGTCCGTCAATGGGGCCTCTTGCTGGAGAAGTACCCGAACAGCAAATACACGGTGGGCGCTGGCGAGCTGATCCTCGATTCCTTCAACAAGAGCAAGGATTACGGCAATATCGAGACCTGGGCGCGGCGCTTGAAGACCGCGCCTGCGTTTCAGGCACCTGCCCAGCAAAGTCGCTTGAACGCTCTGATCGTGGTGGCCGTCTTCAAGCAGGGCGAGCAGCTGAGCGAACAGGGTGACCACGCCAAGTCGGCGGCGGCGTACCTGCGCGCAGCGTCGGAATTTCCCAAGGAACCGCGCGCCGCGCAAGCGGCCGTCAACGCCGAGGTGGAGGCCAAGAAAGCTGGCGATCTCGAGACCCTTTCGGCCGCGGCCGCCTGTTTGATCAAAGATCATCCGCAGCGCGAAGAGGCCGCGCAAGGCGTGTGGATCGCCGCTACTACCTTTCAAGAAGTCGGATTGTTCAGCAAGGCCGCCGACTATCACGCGACGATCGCCGACAATTGGCCGAAGAGCGAGCACCACAAGGACGCGGCGTTCAACGCCGTGCTCCTGCGGACGACGGTCGGCGAACACGACAAGGCGATTGATAGCGGTCAGAAATTCCGCAAGTACTACCCGCGAGACGACTCCGCGGACGAAGTCATCTTCTTGATGGGCAAGGCCCACGAGAAGGCGGGCAAGAAGAAGGAAGCGGAAACGCTGTATGATCAGTATTCCAAGAACGCGCGCAGCGTAAATGGTCAGATCGAAGCCCTGGTGCGGCTGGCAGCGGTGAAGTCCGACGACGAACGCGGCGCCAGTGCGGCGCTCGATCGTGCCATTCACATCTACGCTCAGCGTAAGAACCAGCTCAGCGATCGCGGCAAGTACTATGCGGCAAAGGCCCGCTACATGCAGGGCGAAGCCGTGCTCGCCAAGTACGAAAATGTAAAGATCGAAGGCGACGTCAAACTGCTCAAGCAGCGCTTGAAACAAAAGAGCGAGCTGCTGAAGAAAGCCGCGGAGACCTTCCTCGGGACGGCAGAAATGGGCGTTGCCGAGTGGACGACGGCTGCCCTCTACCAGATCGGCTTCACCTACGAGTCCTTCTCCAAGGCGCTGCTCGGCTCGCCGCCGCCGGACAAGCTGAGCGATCAAGAAAAAGAGATCTACAGGCAATCAATCGACGAGTTCGTGGTGCCGATCGAAGAGCGTAGCTTGGAGGCGTACGAGAGTGGTTGGCAGAAGGCGATCGAACTCGGCATCTTCAATTCGTGGACTGCCAAAATGCGCGAAGCGCTCGGGCGCTTGAACTCCGAGCTTTACCCACCGCTCAAGGAAACTGGTTTCAAACTGCGCTCGCGCGGGAATACGGCCATGCCTCCGCTGATCGACGGCACGCGCCGAACCGCCACGGGCGGCAGCGAGAGGTTCCTGATCTCGAGCGGCACAAAATCTTCCAAGCCAGACAAGCCGAGCGTGACTGACAAGGCCGACGCGCCGGCGAAGGCAGGCAAGAAATGAAGCGTTCTGCTGCGCTCGTCACGCTTGCTGTCTGCCTCGGGGCTTGCGGCGCGAGCCAAAAAAAGCTGGACGTTCCAGCGTTGCCGCCGGCCAATCCGCAAGCGGTCGGCAAAATGGTGCAAGGAGTTCAATCGGCCAAGGATCCGAGCGGCAAGGAACGCGCGATTCAACTCTTGCGTGACGCGCTTGCAGGAGATCCGGGCCTTTGGGAGGCGCACTACAACTTGGGCGTCTTGCTGGCCGACAAAGGCGATCTCAAGGCGGCCGAACGCGAACTAGCTCAGGGCGCGAAGCTCGCTCCGAATGCCGAGGACGTGGCCGTCGGGCTTTCCGAGGTGCGTCGCCGTCAAGGCGACGCTGATGGCGCCATCGATGCCCTTCAGCCGTTCGTGAAACAATACCCGACGGCCAAAGTTGCCCCGATTGCGTTGGTGACGGCGCTGCGCGAAGGCGGCAAAGTGAAGGAAGCCATCGAGCAGGGCCAGCGGGTGCTGGTCTACCACTCGAGCGATCCCTACGCGTTGAGCGAACTGGCTCTCTCCAACGTGGAGCAGGGCGAGATCGACACTGCGGAGCTCCTAATCGCCGAAGCCCTGAAGGCTGACGACAAGTCCGCGGTGGCCGAGCGCACCGCTGGGCTGATCTCGCTGCGCAAGGGCGACGATGCGGTTGCCTTCAAGCATTTCCAGCGCGCCAGTGAGCTCGACCCGAAGGACACCACTGCGCGCCTCAACACCGGAACGGTGCTCCTGCAAGCCGGCGTGTACGACAAAGCTGCGCAAGAGTTCCGCGCGGTGATCGCGGTCGAACCGGAGAGCACGGACGCCATGTTGGGCCTAGCCGCGGCGCGCCGGGGCCAAGGCAAAAAGGGCGACCAATCCGCTTTCCTCGAAGCCGAGAAGCTGCTCAAAGGCGTGCTCGAGCGCGAGCCGAAGAACGTGGACGCGACCTTCAATTTGGCCATCTTGTACACGGATTATCTGAAACGGCCGAACGAGGCGACGCCGCTCTTGCAGGGGTTCCTGGATGACGCACCCAAAAACCATCCCGGACGGGGCGAAGCGGAGCGCCTGATATCAGGCGTACAGAGCGTAAAAAAGTAGAACGCGACGCCCGTGCTGCGCCCCCGTCGCGCGGCTGGTTCGAGCACTCGATTGAAACACGGCCGGAATCCGTTGGCACCGGTCTCATAAACCTTGCAATCCAAGCCCCGATGTTGACAACGTCGCGGCCGATGCCTGGTCCGAAATCAAAACTTCCAGCGGTGCTATCGCTGGTGGCCGCGTTGCTCGGCTTGCTTTTCGCTTCGAACTCGACGCTCGACTACGCAAAACATCTCGATCGCCGCTTGCACGACGTGCATTGCAGCTTCATTCCGGGCGCGCCAGCGACTTCGGAAGCCGAGGCCTGTCGCGTCGCGATGTACAGTCCGTACTCAGCACTCCTCAAGGAGCACTATTGGGGCGGGATCCCGATCTCTCTGTTCGCCTTGGGTGCGTTCGCGTTTTACTCGGCGTTTGCGGTGTATCTGCTGGTGTACGGCTCACGTGCACCCAAGCGAGCGCTGCGTTTCTTCGGCGTGGTGAGCTTGGCGCCGCTGCTCGTGTCCTTGATCATGTTCATCATCTCGGTGACCAAGCTGGGTACGGTGTGCAAGACCTGTGCGGGCATCTACCTTTCGTCGATCTTGCTGGCCGTGGCCGGAGTGATGGCGTTTCTTTCGAGCAAGGAAGAAGTTCCCGGTGAGCCGCGTGCACTGATCGGCGGCGCGTTACCGTTGGTCTGGTTGGTCTCCCTGGCTGTGATCTCACTCATGCCCGCCCTGGTGTACGCCGCCAGCGCGCCCGATCAACGCCCTTATCTCACGAAATGCGGCGAGCTGAAGGTCGTCAAAATCAAGAACGACGATTTTGCGAAAGTAACCACCTCTCGTCCGATCCAGCCGACGCTCTTGTTCGAGGATCCGTTATGCCCGACCTGCAAGGCGTTTCACGAGCGGCTGGCGGGTGAGAACATCATCGAAAAGCTCGATATCGATTTGGTGCTCTTCCCCTTGGACAACGAATGCAATTGGATGCTCGATCAAGCGCTCCACCCGGGCGCGTGCATCGTCTCCAAGGCAGTTCTGTGCGGCGGTGTGCAGGCCCGCGCAGTGCTGGAATGGGCCTACGACGAGCAAGAGTTCCTGGCGCGTGCCGGCAAGCAGGGCCCAAACGTCCTGCGTGCCGCGATCAAGCAACGCTGGGGCGACGTGATGCTCAAGTGCGTGGACGATCGCAAGACCGAGACGCGACTGAACAATCACCTCCATTTCGCCTCCGACAACAACATCCCGGTCTCGACACCGCAGATGTACCTGGGCGCCCGTCGTGTCTGTGATGAAGACACGGACTTGGGGTTGCGCTTCACTCTCGGCCAATTGGCTCCCGAGGTGCTCAAATGACACAACCTTTCAACCCGTCCCCCGCCGCTGGCGCGGCGGCAACCAAGCTCCCCCCGGCCGGGCTCGCGGGTCTGGCCAGCGGCGCGGTGTTCGCTCTCGGCGCGGTCTTGGCCGTGCGGCTGTGGGTGTCCGGTGCCGCCGAACGTCTGACCACGCCAGAAGCCGAGAAACCCAAGGTAGCGGTCGCCGACCAATCCGAGGTTGGCTATTGCACGCCGCAATTCAAGCAGGTCTTGGAGCGCGTGCTGCACTCGTGCGGTCTGGCCGGGGGTGATTCGCGACGGGGCTGCCAACCGGCAGACGTGAAAACCTTCGCTTCGATCAGCGATGAAGATTTCAATGCCCTGTTTACTCCGCTGAAAGATCGCGGGGCCGTGGTGATGTTCGACGAGGGGGAGGACAAGCTCGACGAGCAGGCCAAAAAATTGCTCGAGGACAAGTGGTTCGCGCGCCGCGGCGCGCGCTACTTCTTCGTCGTGGCTCGCGCATCGAAGACCGGCAACCAAGCCAAGAACCGGGCCCTTTCCCACCGGCGCGCGAACTCGGTCATGTTTCATTTGAACGAAGTGGCAAATGATCCAGAAATCGAGTCGGAAGTGGGCCTTTTGTGGCTAGGCAACGAGTTTGCCCAGCTGTCCAAGGACTACTGTTCTTGGCCCACCTCACGCGGCGATCTCAAGTGTGACGAAGAAGCAATCAACCGGAGCGCGTTCGTGTCATGGGTAGACTGCAGACTCTGAGCTTCACGCTGGGCATTGGGTTTTCGATGCTGAGCGCCTGCGACACCGTGTCCAAAAAGGACGCGCCCATGGCCACCAACGAGCGCAGCCAAGCCATCACCCAAAAAGGTCCGGTCACGCTCGGCACGCCCGCCACCATCGCCGTCAAGGTCAGCGAGCCCCCCGCCGCCAAGAAGCCGCGCTCACTGTGCGCGGGCAAGCTCGCGGAAGCGGGTCATGCCCTGCCAAAGAAGCACATTTCGCGCGCGGCAGCCAAGAGTGCGCCCGAGCTGCCCGAGTCTTTGCCGCTCGCCGCCGGCAAATGGACCTGGCTGAATTTTTGGGCGGCTTGGTGCGCGCCGTGCAAAGAAGAGATCCCGCGCTTGCTCGGTTTCGAGCAGAAGCTGCAGGCGTCCGGGGCTGCGTTCCGGCTCTCCTTCGTATCGCTCGACGATGACGAGCGGCAGCTGCAAGACTTTTTGGATGGCCAGCCCAGCGCCGGCCTGCACGCCAGCTACTGGCTCAAGGAGGGCAAGGAGCGTGAGGATTGGCTCAAGTCCGCCGGGCAGAACCCGGACGCGCCGTTGCCGTTCCACCTGCTGGTCGATCCCAAAGGTAAGATCCGCTGCGCCATCCAAGGCGCGGTCGAAGACGGCGATTACGCGGAGATTTCCGGTATCGTTTCAGCACGCTAGACCTGGAATCAGGTCCCACATTTCTGGAAACGAGTCCCACATTTCTGGAAATCAGTCCCACATTTTCTGGTAGCGGTTTCATACGCGGCGCATTTGCAGCCAAAATTGGCTAGAACGCGCCGGCCCCTGCCTTTCTTCGTGCCCGCCAGCGCGGACTTGTCTACGCTGCCTGCGACATGGCTGGACGCACTGACATCGCCGAAGTAGCTCGGCACGCTCGCGTTTCGAAGAGCACCGTATCGCGGGTAATCAACGGTGGGTACGCCAGCGCGGAGGTCAAGGCGCGCGTCGCCAAAGTCATCGCCAAGCTCGGTTACACGCCTTGGACGACGGCTCGAAACTTCTCCCTCGGCCGCGCAGGCTGCTTCGGGCTCGTGATGGAGTCCAGCCAGAGCGAGTGGATCACTCAGATCTTGGGCGGCATCGAAGAAGAGCTCACTGCCAAGCACATCTCGCTGCTCGTCGGCAGCTTGGTGCTCAAGGGCACGTACGATGCCACGACCGTGCTGTCCTGGATTCGCGAACGCCGCGTCGACGGTCTGATCTTCGCCAGGCCCGGCCGCCGCGAGCGCGCGGTAGTCGAAACAGCGCGCAAGGCCAAGGTGTCCTTGTCTTTGATCACACCGGACGAAAGCTTCAAGTCAGGCGCGGTGCTGCGCAGCAACAACGCTGAGGCCGGCCGCGAGATCGCCGATCATTTGTACGATTTGGGGCATCGTCGGATCGCCTTCTTGGGCGGCCCGAAAGAGTCGCTCGATAGCCAGCAGCGCTTCGAAGGCCTCGAAAGTGGCCTGAAGGCCAAGAAGGTCAAACTGCTACCGAGTAACGTGACCTTTGCGCCGCGCTACCACGCCGAGGAAGGAAAGGCGTACGCCGAACGCTGGCTGAAGATCGCGCGCAGCCGTGCGCCCACGGCGGTGGTACTAGCCAACGACACCATGGCGCTCGGCTTCATGCGTACGCTGCACGCGCAAAGCGTGGGCATTCCGAGCGAGGTCTCGGTGGTCGGCTTCGATGACATTCCGGCAGCCAGTCTATTTTGGCCCGGGCTGACCACGGTGCGTCAGCAAATGCGCGCGATGGGAGCTGCGGCTTGTCGCACGCTCCTGACCGCTCTGTTGGAAGAACAACCCGAACGCTCGGTGCTCGAATTTCCGATGGACCTTGTGGTTCGGCAGAGCACGGGGCCGGCGCCGCGCGCCGCTTTGCCGTGAACGCGCCGTTCTCTGGTCCGACGCTCGAGTTGCCGGCGCAGCTCAAACGCGGTCTGCAAGCGGGCCACCCGTGGGTCTATCGCGATCACGTTCCGCGGGGATTCCAAGCCGCATCCGGGACCTGGGTCAAGGTCCGGACCGGCTCCTATTCGGCGTTCGCGCTGTGGGACGAAACGTCTAAGATTGCGCTGCGGCTATTTTCGGAGCGAGGCGTGCCCGACGCAGACTGGGTGCGCGAACGCGTCGCCGCGGCGCTCGCGCTCAGGCGCTCGCTGCTCGACGAGCAGACCTCTGCGTATCGCTTGCTGTACGGGGAAGGGGACGGCATCCCAGGCCTGGCCGTCGACGTGTACGGCTCGTTCGCCGTGATCGTCACCTATGCGGACTCGCTCGAAACGCTCGTGCCCTGGGTCGTGCGAGCCTTGGTCGAGCTCCTGAAATTGCATGGCGTCGTGCGTCGCGCGCGGATGAAGGATGGCGATCCGCCGCGGCTGGAGACGCTTCACGGGCGCCTGCCCCCGCGCGATCTGATCATCGCCGAGCACGGGTTGCGCATGCACGTGGATCTCTTCGCGGGCCAGAAGACCGGGCTTTTCCTCGATCATCGAGCGAATCGCCAATTTTTGGGCGGGCTCTGCGCAGGCAAGCGCGTGCTGAACCTTTTCTCTTACACCGGCGCATTTTCACTGTACGCAGCGCGGGCTGGCGCCTCGAGTGTCACCAGTGTCGATCTATCGCAACCGGCAGCGCGCGCGGCGCGCCAGAACTTCGAATTGAACGGGCTCGACCCCGAACAACACGAGTTTTTGGCGGAGGATGTGTTCGAATTCTTAGAACGCACGCGGCAAGCCGGCGTGACTTACGACGTCGTGATCTGCGATCCGCCGAGCTTCGCCAATTCGCGCGAGCAGCAGAAGAACGCTCTGCGCGCCTACGTCAGTGTCAATAGCTCGGGTCTACGCGTGCTCGAACGGAACGGTACCTACGCGGCCGCGAGCTGTACCGCGCAGGTGAGTAGCGAAGCGTTCCGGGGCGTGCTCGCCGAAGCCGCGGTCAACGCCAAGCGCCGGCTACAGATCTTCCACGACGCCGGACACGCGGTAGATCATCCTATCTTCGTAGGGCATCCGGAGGGGCGCTACCTGAAGTTCCTGGTCGCACGCGCGCTCCCGATTGCGTGATCAGGCCCAGGCGCGCCGAGTGTCGTTGAAGCTCGATACCAGGTCGTGGGCGCCGCTCTGGCGCGCGACCTGGATCGCTTGCTCGATGTAACCGATGGCTTCGGTCTCGCGGTGACGGCCGTGCGCCACGTGTGCCAGTGCCGATAGCACGCGGGCGCGATCGGTTCCGCTCGGGCCAGCGACGTCGAGCGCCTCACGCAGCACGCCTTCGGCGTCTGCGAAATTCCCGGCCCGGGTCAGTGAGGCGCCCAGCTTGCGGCCGAAGATCAGCACCGCGCGCAGCGGATCGTCCAGCTCACCGCGTGAAATTTCCTGACGTGCGATCTCCAAACCGCGGCGTAGTGCCAGCACCTCGGTGGCGGCGTCGCCGCGGGCGGTGGCGCGATCGGCGACCTGCTCCAAGAGCAGCAGTGCCTGGAAGGAATCGCCCGCGTAGTAGGCATGCTGGGCGCGCGCTTCGATCGGGGCGCTGATGCCCTCGCATGCGCGCAGCGCCTTGGCGTGAAGCTCCTTGCGGGCGGTCGCGGGGATGCCGGAAAGCACAATTTCTCGCAGCAGCGGGTGCGAGGTCGACACCCGACCGGCGTCCACGTCGATCATTCCGGCACGCTGCAAATCCGCCAGCATGCCTTCCAAATTGTCTGCTTTGGGCAACAGTTCGAGCATCGTGTCCGGCTTCATTTCGTCGCCGATCACCGATAGTGCCTGCAGCGTGCGGCGCGCGCTGGGCTCCAATGTGTCGACGCGGAGCGCGATCAAGTCAGCGAGCCGGCTGGGTGGATCGCTTCCGCCCTCCTGCGCGTAGCGCAGCACTTGCTCGATATACATCGGCAGCACGCCCTTGGCATCGTCGGTCACCGAGCGCGGCCCGTTCCGACCCGGGCGCAGCAGGCGCGACACGGCCGGCGGCGGTAGACCTCCCAAAATGCGCGCTGCTGCGTCCGCACCCCAGCCGGCTTCGAAGCCCGGAATGTGAGTCGCGATCAACAATGCAGAGCAGGCGGGTGGCTCACCCACCACATCCGCAAAGGCATTCCGGCTCGGCCCATCGATGCGGTAGATGTCGTCGATGGCGAGGATCACGCGTTGCTTGCCGGCGCGTCGGGACGCTGACAAGAGCGCCCAACGTAACGCTTCTGCCAGCGCATGACGGCGTTCCGCTGGCGACCTGACGTCTTGCCGAGTCGGGGCGCCCGAGAACACTTCGTTCAAGCCCGACGTCGCGTCGGCGGCTGCGCCCTCGAAGCGTCGTTCGTCGACGGCGTCGGGCCCGAGCTGCGAAAGCTTTCGGATGGCTTCGCGTAGCGCGTGGTACGCGACCTCCGCATAGAACGGATCGGGCCCCGTGAGCACGGTCAGATCGCCCTCGGCCCGAGCGCGGCCCAGCAACTCGCGCAGCAGGCGCGTTTTGCCAGCGCCAGGCTCGCCCACCAAGCGCGCGCCGACCAGGCTCCCGCGCACTCGTTGCCTGCGATCTTCGAGCCAGTTCAAGTCTTCTTCGCGGGCGACGAGCGGCAGTGGCAGCTGCGGCAAGGTGGGATTTTCGGGGATGCCGCTGCGAATCGGTAGCCGCGCGCCGCACTCGAGGCAGAATTTGGCCATCGGTACCAGCGAGCCGCAGGAGCCGCAGTTGATGCCGCCCAAGAGCGAGCCGGGCGGAAGTGAGGTGCGCTGTTCCGGTCGCACGCTCTCGGCCAAAATCAGCGCGCTCTTCAAGGCGTCGGCGAATTCAGCGGCGTCCTGGTAGCGCCTCTTGGCGTCCTTGGCGAGCGCCTTGAGGACCACATCCACCAGCGGCTCGGGGATATTGCGCTCGGGGGCCACCTGGCGAGGATCCGGTACCGGGATCGTCAGGTGCATCATCACGACCTGCGTGGGGCTGTCGGCTTCGAACGGCAGTCGTCCGGTCAGCAACTGAAACAGCACCACGCCGATCGAATATAAATCGCTGCGCCCGTCGATTGCGTCGCCGCGCCCTTGCTCCGGCGCCATGTAGTCCGGCGTGCCGCAGACGATGCCCGGGCTGGTGACGCTCGGGTGCTGAGCGTCGGCGCGCAATTTGGCAAGCCCGAAATCCACGACTTTTACGAAGTCACCGCCGCGCCGGAGCGGCTCGAGGATGATATTTTCTGGCTTCAGGTCGCGATGCACGATGCCAAGTTCATGGGCCTCGCTGAGCGCGGCCAGCGCCTGCCGCAACACCTCGACGATGCGCGAGAAGGGAAGCGGTCCTTCCTCGTAAGCGACACGCGCCAGATCCTTGCCGCGCAGAAATTCCATCACCAAGTACGGTTGCCCGTCGTCGGTGCGACCGAAGTCGAACACGGCGATCGAGTTGGGATGGTTGAGCTGGCTTGCCGCGCGCGCTTCGGTCATGAAGCGGAGCGCTGAATTTTCGTCGGAAAGCAGGTGCGGGTGAATGATCTTGACCGCGACCGTGCGCCCGAGCGCCGCCTGCTCGGCCCGATATACGCGCCCCATACCTCCGACGCTGATCAGGTCCAGGATGTAGTAGCCGCCGGGCAGCGACTTGCCGACGAACTTGTCGTCGGTGGGCGAGCCCATGGAGCCCACCGGAAATCCACACGCCGGGCAATACTGGTGCTCTGCGTTGCAGGTTGACCCACAGTGCGGGCAAATTCGACTAGAGGCTTGTGCTGCTGACAACCAACGACTCCGGAGGTGGCTCGCGCGGTGCGCTCGCGACCCGGCCGAACTATGGACAGGGCTGCCATTCTAAGCCAGCGTTGCCTCCGCAAACTAGCCTTTGTCCCTCCGAAACTCGGAAATCAGCAGCCTGCCAGCCCGGAACTGGAAAGCCAGCCGGTGCTTCGGCGACGCCCCGGCGACGCCCCCGCTGCGGACTCGGGGTTCGGGGCGCCTCGCGGGTGCGAGCAACCCCGACCTTTCGGCAGGCTTCCCCGCATTGGGTCTTTGCGGGTCGATCATCGAGCCGAATCTCGAAAGCGCCAGGAGAAGGCGCGAGAAACTGCGCGTCGTCGAGCGACTGCGCTAAGATTTGAGCTCGATGGTTCCCGCACGCGTCCGGCTGGGCGATCTACTGGTCGAAGCTCAGATTGTTAGCCGCGCTCAGCTCGAGGAAATCCTGCTCGCTCAGAAGCGAGACGGGCGGCGCATCGGCACGATGCTCGTCGAAGCTGGGCTCGTCACGGAGACGCAGGTTACGCAAATTCTCAGTCAGCAACTCAGCGTGCCCTGGGTCTCTCTCTATCATATCGACTTCTCGCGCCAGCTGCTGAACCTGGTATCGCACGAGCTGGCCGAAAAGTATTGCCTGGTTCCGATCTTCGTCCGTCGCGTCCGTGGCCTCGGTGAAACCTTGTACGTGGCGATGGACGATCCGAGTGACGAGACCGCGCAGCGTGAAGTGGGGCAATGGGCAGGACTGCCGGTGCGTGCCATGATTGCGCCGCCCACCGACATCCGCTCGGCGATTCGCGTTTATTACGGCGTGGGCAAGGACACGGCCTCGCTTTCGGAAGCGGTCGCCGAGGTGGACGCCGAGAATGCTGCGGGCAGTCGCTTGCAGCAGGGCTCAGCTGCACTGCCCGAGGAGCCGCCAGCCCTCGACACCGCCATCGCTGGAACGCTTCCTACTAGACCCGAAGACGCGCCCGTCGCCTCGCCCGACCCGGAGCCGATTCAGTCGGATGAAGCCGCACGAGCAGACCCGATTTCTGAGCCGCCGGACTCGGGACCGCAAATCGAAGCTCGTGAGATCTCGATGCCCGCACCGAGAAGGGGCGGAGGGCGAATGGTCACTCTGACTTTGCTCGACGGCACCAAGGTAAACCTTCCCGCCCGGGAACCAGCCACGCTGCCGGGCGCGCCGAAGGTGCCATCGTCGGTGCCGCCGGCGAGTGAGGGGAGCAACCT
>DATEPG010000329.1:0-5234 GCA_035273265.1 Polyangiaceae bacterium | reverse complement strand
CGTCGCCCAGAGAATGGGCGCTTGACCATGGCCGTCACCGGTGAGCCTGGTCAACCCCATGTACTCTTGCGCGTTGGCTTTGTACCAAGTGCCGATGCAAATATCGCTGACGTCGCCGTT
Source organism: Polyangiaceae bacterium (assembly GCA_035273265.1). Lineage (GTDB taxonomy): Bacteria > Myxococcota_A > Polyangia > Polyangiales > Polyangiaceae > PMG-095. Next base: position 5,114 of record DATEPG010000329.1, on the reverse strand, counting down.
GCTCGAGATCTTCTTGCGCAGCCCCGCCCACGCGGCATCGATCACCGGGACGTAAGTCGCGGCGTCCAATAGCCCACGCCGCACGCCGGAGATCATGGCGTAAGTGAACATGGCCGAACCAGAGCTCTCCTCCCAGTTCTTCGAGTCCTCAGGCAGATTCAAGACCTGATACCAAAGCCCGTTCTTGCTCTGAAATTTCAGTAGCCCCGCCATCATCTTCTTGTACCCGGCTTCGATGGTGGCGTACTCGGGCGCGGTCTTCGGCAGATCCTTGAGCATCTCGGCCATGCCCGCCGCAAACCAGCCGTTGCCGCGTCCCCAATGAACCGGTCCTTGCGAGTCATTGTGGAAGAACAGCCCATTGTCCTTCTGGGCCTTGAGGTAGGTCACCATGATTGGTGCCATGAACTTGAGGTACTTGTCCTCTTTCTTGGTGCGATAGGCCTCGAGCTGCAGGATCGTCATCATGAACATGTCGTCGATCGCGTTGCGCACTTGGTTCGTGGTGTGCTGCTTGTCCGCAACCTGTATCCCGAGCGGCAGGTAGCTCTCGTCGCCGATTTGCAGGTAGATCTCGAGCGGCACGATGCCAAAGATGTAGCGATCGACGTGCGCTTGGCCAGCGAGCATGGTGGTCACGAAGTTGGCCTTGAGCGGATCGAACTTCTTGACCAGAGAATCGAGCAGGGTCTGGGTGCTGGTGGATTTCGCGACGCCGAGCGCGCCGTACCACTCACACGCGACCTTGTAGCCATCCCCAGGCAGATCAGCCATCGAGGTGAACGTCAGCGCCTGCTTGCTGAAGCGATTGGCCAGCAAGAGACCCACCTCTTTGGCTGCGGGAACGAGGTGCGCCAGGGGATTGGCGGGGGTAGAGGTCGCTCCGTCACAACAGATTTGCGCGCCGCTACAGGTGCCGTCCTTCTTGGTGCCGCCAGCTTCGGTACATTGAGCAACACACTGAAAGGCACAGGCGACGCTCGAGCCGCCGCCAGCACCGCCCAGACCCGCCGTCTGGCCAGCAGCGCCGGCGGTCGCCGATCCACCGCCGGCAGCGCCGGCAGCCCCGGCACTCGCGCTCGCGCCGCCGGCCGGTGTGACTTGCCCGGCGCTACCGCCCTGGCTAGAAGGAGCACCCGCGCCGCTTCCAGCTGCGCCAGGCTGCCCAGCGGCAGAACCCGGTGCGCCGCCCATCGGCGTGGGGTTGGAATTCCCGTCGGTACCGCAGCCGACAGGCAGGGTCAGTAGGCACAATCCGGCGGCGCGGTGCACGAGCCTGGGGATCCGGCTCTGCTTCATGCGGGGGCGGGTGATATCTGTAGAGCTCATGGTCAGTCGAACCTCTCTCGGCGGCCTATCTATTGCCACATTAGTGCTGTGACCGCGACGGGACGAAACCGTGATGCAAAAGACGATGATGGCGTCACTACGTTATTTTTACTCCACGCGCTCCCGAGCGCCGTTTCCCCGATCGGAACCCTGGAGAATCCCGGCAGATCCAGCGGGCTCGTGTTTTTACGTCGAAAATTATAGTGTGGGTCTCATCAACGCCCGCTGAGCACAGCGGCTGGACTTGGCCGCCGAGCTCCGGTTAGCCACCCAATCGCGGTCCCGCGGGCCGAGATCCCTGGTCGCGCTCGCAGCTCGAGCGGCGCACTTGCATCGGACTCGTCGAGCGCGCAGGCACGAAAACTTTGCGCAGCGCGAGGTGCGATGCGGGACCGCGATCGCTCCAGCTCTCCAACTCTCGGCCGCTCTGGCTTTCCGCCTGCAGGCGTTCTCGGAGCGAGCAGCAGCAAAGCGTGAAGCGCACCTCGCGCGAATCGATGTGTGTCGGGATCGTGGCGCGTCGATGTTCGATCGCGGTGTTGCGAGAACGCGCAATGAGCTCGCGTTATTCGTTGCGGGCGATGCGGCCGAACAGCCCAATTGGTGATCGTGGACAGCGAGCATAAGCTCGTCGACTTCAAGGAGTAGTGCAGATGACAAGCGAAGCAAAGTGTCCGTTCAATCACAATGCGGGCGGCGGCACGTCGAACCGTGACTGGTGGCCAAACCAGCTGCGAGTGGACCTGCTTCATCAGCACTCGTCCAAGTCCGATCCGATGGGCACGGGTTTCGACTACGCGCAAGCATTCAACCGTCTGGACTTCGCGGCTCTGAAGCAAGATCTGGCGGCGTTGATGACCGATTCGCAGGAGTATTGGCCGGCTGACTTCGGGCACTACGGCGGTTTGTTCGTGCGTATGGCATGGCACAGCGCCGGCACTTACCGAACGGGAGACGGGCGCGGAGGGGGCGGCAGGGGTCAACAGCGCTTCGCGCCGCTCAATAGCTGGCCGGACAACGTGAGCCTCGATAAGGCGCGTCGGCTGCTCTGGCCGATCAAGCAGAAGTACGGCCAGCAAATTTCCTGGGCAGATTTGCTGATTCTCACCGGCAACGTGGCGCTCGAGACGATGGGCTTCAAGACCTTTGGTTTCGGTGGCGGTCGCGCCGACGTTTGGGAACCGGATCAGGACGTGTACTGGGGCGCCGAAACGGCTTGGCTGGCGGACAAGCGCTACTCGGGCGAGCGCGAGTTGGAGAACCCGCTGGCCGCGGTGCAGATGGGTTTGATCTACGTCAACCCGGAGGGGCCCAACGGCAATCCAGATCCTGTCGCGGCAGCCAAGGACATCCGCGAGACGTTCGCGCGCATGGCGATGAACGACGAGGAGACGGTCGCCTTGATTGCGGGCGGGCATACCTTCGGCAAGACCCACGGAGCGGGCGATACCAAGCACGTGGGGGTCGACCCCGAAGCCGGCGACATCGCGGAGCTCGGCCTGGGTTGGACGAGCGTCTTCGGCAGCGGCAGGGGCGCGGACACGATCAGCAGCGGCCTCGAGGTCACTTGGAGTCAAACACCCACCAAGTGGAGCAACCATTTCTTCGAGAACCTGTTCAAGTACGAATGGGAGCCGAGCAAGAGCCCCGCGGGCGCACAGCAATGGAGCGCCAAGGACGCCGAAGCCTGCATTCCACACGCCTACGACGCTTCGAAGAAGCTCCTGCCGACCATGCTGACCACGGACCTGTCGCTGCGCTTCGACCCGGCCTACGAACGGATCTCGCGCCGCTTCTTGGAGAATCCAGCACAATTCGCGGACGCTTTCGCGCGCGCTTGGTTCAAGCTCACCCATCGGGACATGGGTCCGCGCGTGCGCTACCTCGGACCAGAGGTTCCCGCGGAAGAGCTGGTTTGGCAGGACCCAATCCCAGGTCTCGACCATGCCCTGATTGGCGCTTCCGAGATCGCCGCGCTCAAAGCCCAGCTGCTGGCTGCGGGCCTGTCCGTCCCGGAGCTGGTCTCGACCGCTTGGGCATCGGCTTCCACCTTCCGCGGCTCGGACAAGCGCGGAGGCGCGAACGGTGCGCGCATTCGCCTGGCGCCGCAGAAGGACTGGGAAGTGAACCAGCCCGCGCAACTCGCGAAGGTGTTGAAGACGCTGGAGGGGATCCAGGCGGCGTTCAACCAGGCACAATCCGGCGGCAAACGGGTCTCGCTCGCCGACCTGATCGTGCTTGGTGGCTGTGCAGGCATCGAGCAGGCCGCGAAGAACGCGGGGCACAGCCTGACCGTGCCCTTCGAACCGGGACGCACGGACGCCTCGCAAACTCAAACCGACGTAGCCTCCTTCGCCGTGCTCGAACCGCTCGCCGATGGCTTCCGCAACTACGCCAAGAGCAAATACAGCGTGCCAGCCGAGGTCCTGCTGTTGGACAAGGCTCAGCTCCTGACGCTGACCGCGCCCGAGCTGACCGTCTTGGTGGCTGGCCTGCGCGTGCTCGGCGGCAACGCCAACTCGTCCAAACATGGCGTTTTCACCACCAAGACCGAAGCACTGAGCAACGACTTCTTCGTCAACTTGCTCGACATGGGCACCGAATGGAAGGCTTCTCCTGCCTCGGCGGAAGTATTCGAAGGGCGCGATCGCAAAACGGGGCAGCTGAAATGGACGGGCACCCGCGTCGACCTCGTGTTCGGCTCGAACTCTCAGCTCAGAGCTCTCTCCGAAGTGTACGGTAGCGCAGACGCGCAAGAGAAGTTCATCACGGACTTCGCAGCCGCGTGGACCAAGGTGATGAGCCTCGATCGCTTCGACCTTGCGTGACAGCCGAGCAAGCGCCCCGCACGACTCGTCGTGTGCCGCTGAGGCACACCACCTACGGTTCACATCCCCGGCATCCGCCCGCGAAGCTCGAGCATTTCGTCACGGCACACGACTTGCTCGAGCAGACGCCGAGGAGAAAACCCATGGCGAAATTCAGCCTGCTGCCGTTTTTGCTCATTTGCCTCGCCACTGGCTGTGGCCCAGCCGGAGGCACTTACTGCCAGAGCGGACCGAAGTACGGAACGCAATGCTATTCACAGATGGACCTGCAACCACCCGGAACTCCCCCGCCCCCCGCCGGTGACCGCGGGCGGCGCTAGGATGCTGCCCAGGATCTGCCGCGCCAGGCTGCCAGGGCTCAAGGCTCCCAGCAGCGCCCAGACACGCACCGAGAGCGCCTCAGGCTTCACTTGACCTCGGCATCCGCAACAACGGGCCTCGTCCTCGCAGCAATCTTCGCGGCAATGTGCAGCGCGCCGAAGCAATTTCGAGCACGCAATCGATTGTGCGCCTTGCACAGCAAGCGAATGTTCCGAGCATCCGCCGCGCCGAACCACGCAAAGGGCTCGACATGGTCGAACTCGAGAAATGCCCGGCCATCGCAGCGCCGACCCTCCGCCGAAACGAACGCGCACCGCCCCTGATCGCGCTGGTGAGCTTCTCGCCGCACAGCCACGGCCAGGTACCGTCCACGTTTGCCAACCAGAGCGCTCGGCTGAAAGCGGCTCGAGTTCGCGAGCACGCCGGCGCGCATCGGCAAGGGCCCGGGCCGCGACCGGCATTGGCGCAGAATTCGGCTCAATTGTCGGCACTTCTGAATTCGCCACCGGCGAATCCGAAGCGCTCGATCGCGACGATGGCAAAGCTTGCTCGACGGCCGCTACGGCCACCACCGGTACTACGCGCGCCGGCAAACGCCGGATCTGCTCTCGCACATCCGGCCGCGGAAACCGCGCA
>DATEPG010000328.1:0-20457 GCA_035273265.1 Polyangiaceae bacterium | reverse complement strand
GTCGAGCGCTTCCTAAAGAAGGACGACCCGCTTCAGATTCTGGTGGTGTGCGACATGCTGCTGACAGGTTTCGACGCGCCGGTGGAGCAGGTCATGTACCTGGATTCGCCGCTAAAAGAGCACACCCTGCTTCAAGCGATTGCGCGCGTGAATCGCACTGCGGACCATAAGACGTACGGCTTAATCGTCGACTACTGGGGCGTGTCCGAGGCCTTGCAGGAGGCGCTGGCCATCTTCGCTCCGGCAGAGATCAAGCAGGCCCTCACGCCGAAAATCGACGAGATGCCTCGCTTGCAGGCTCGGCACGCCGCGGTTTTGCGCTTCTTCCTAAACGTCAAGAACAAGGACGACCTGGAAGCCTGCGTGACCGTGCTCGAGCCGGAGGACGTGCGAGACGAGTTCGACGAGGCGTTCAAGCGCTTCGCGCAATCGCTCGATATGATGCTGCCCGATCCGCGCGCGCTGCCCTACAAGGGCGACGCCCGCTGGCTCGGCAAAATCCGTGCAACGGCCGCCGCCAAGTACCGCGATGACCAACTCGATATCTCGGATTGTGGCGCCAAGGTGCGGGAGCTCATCGAGGAAGCAGTGATCGCCGAAGGGATCCAAATCCTCGTCAAACAGATCTCCCTCTTCAATCCCGAGTTCGAGGAAAAGCTCAAAGCGTTGAAGAGCGACGAAGCACGCGCCAGCGAGATGGAACACGCCATCAAGCAAGAAATTCACGTCAAGCTCGACGAGAACCCGGCCTTCTTCCGATCGCTTCGCGAGCGGCTCGAACAAATTATCGCCGACCGAAAGGCCAAGCGCATCGACGCCGCCGAGCAGCTCAAGCTCTTTGAAGACATCCGCCGCGAAATGCGCGGTCAAGGTGAGCTCGCTCAAGAAATGGGCCTCTCGGAAACGGGCTTTGCCATCTACGGCCTGATCGAGCAGCCCCTCACCGTTTCAGAGGGCGCGCTCCCGAAGTACCGCCGCGTCGACGAAGGCAAGAAAGAGCTCTCTACCCTGATCGAGGAAGCTCTCGCGCCCCACGCGGGGATTGTCGACTGGCACCACAAGGAGGACGTGCAACGTGAAATGCGCCGACTCATCAAGCGCCAGCTTCGCGCCGCCGCGTTCGCCGCCGACAAGGTCGACGTGCTTGCCGAAACAATCGTCGACCTCTACAAGCGGCGAGGTGGCCGATGACGGACACGACCACCGAGCGCTCGTCGGTCCGCTATGGCACCAAAACGATCGACTACGCCATCCGGCGCAGCTCGCGGCGCACGACGGTCTCTATCGCCATCGATCCGACCGACGGCGTGCTGGTTACCGCTCCGGAGCCGGCGCCGATCGCGCGTCTGGATCGCATCGTCCGCGCCAAGGGCCCATGGATCACCCAACGGCTGAAACGCCAAAGCGACCGTCCGGCTGGACCTGCTCCGAAGGAATTCGTAACCGGCGAATCCTTCCTCTACTTGGGCCGTCAGTACCGCCTCAAGCTTGAGCTCGACGCCGCCCCGCGGCCGTTGCGTCTCGAGGACGGCTGGCTACGGGTGCACGTGCCGCGGCTTCTTCCGGTGGAGCACCGCAGCGACTTCGTCCGCGCGGCGCTAGTAGACTGGTACACGGCGCAGGCGCGAAGGCGCCTGCCCGGACGCACGCTAGTGTGGGCGAAAAAGGTCGGCGTCCCGGCCCCAGATGTTGTCCTAGCAGAGCCAAAAAAACGCTGGGGCAGCGCTTCTACATCCGGCACGATCCGGCTGAACTGGCGCATCATTCAGGCGCCGGCCGCGGTGGTCGATTACGTGGTCGCTCACGAGCTTACCCACCTGCAGCATCCGAACCACACTCGAGAGTTCTGGGCCGCTCTCGGGCGAGCGGCACCTAGCTACGAGCGTTACAAGCTTCAGCTTGCGAAACTCGGGCCACGACTTGAATGGTAGCAGCAGGACGACGGTTGAGCACCAAAGGGAAAATGCGAATGCGTGAATTTACAATCCAGCCGACGGTGAATACTGCTCAGGAATTTGTGGAGATCGCCAATGACTTTGCGAACCCCCTCGACTTGCTCAGGGAGGCAGTCAGCAACGCCTTTGACGCACAAGCGTCGGATATTGCGGTGCTGTTTTCTACCGAAAAGGAGCACGGCGAGGCCGTCTTGGTGATCGAGCTATCCGACAATGGCGATGGAATGGATGAGCAAGCTCTGCAGTCCTTCTTCGACCTGGGCAACAGCACGCGCCGCGCGGACGCGAGCAAGATCGGGGAAAAAGGACACGGAACGAAGATCTACTTCAACTCGAAGCGGGTGGACGTCTGGACCAGCACAGGGAAAGTCGCGTTTCACGCAACCATGGTGGACCCCGCCCGACTCCTACAGGATCACGTTGTTCCCCAGGTCACTGTTTCCGAAAAGAGTGCCGACGAAATTGCTAGGGGCACCAGAATTGTGATTCGCGGGTACAACAACAACAGGCGCGATCGTTTCACCCACGAGATTTTAAAGGATCACGCCATGTGGTTCTCGAAGTTTGGGAGCATCGAGCTCGGGCTTGAGCGAACTCCAGTGTCGTCGCCGTTACTGCGTCTAAAGGGTCTCGATCGCCCAACCCCGGAATCTCTCAAGTTCGGTCACTACTTTCCGCCGCAGAGTGTAGAGATGAAGCGCTTGTTTGATGAACATTTGGTCGCGGCGCCCGATCATTTCTGCAAGCGAGTGGTTCGAGAAGGTTCATTGAAGAACTTCCCTGAGATCTCCTACCAGGTCGTGTTCTCAGTTGAAGGCAAGCACGTTAAGTACGGCTACAACAGTATGCTGCGACGCCAGGGCTACCAGGCGCCGGTCGGCGCGTATCGGGTTCAGGACAGATACGGTGTCTGGGTGTGTAAGGACTTTATTCCCGTGCAGCGAAAGAATGACTGGATCACCACGCGAGGTTCGGAGTACACGAGGCTTCATGCGTTCGTTAACTGCCAGGACTTAAGACTCACTGCGAACAGGGGGTCGATCGAGAACACTCCCGCCGAGATTCTCGACGACCTTCGCGCAGCAGTGAATGCGCATTATGAACAGATCATCGAGAGTGATGACTGGCGAGAACTCGAATGGCTCGAGGAGGAAGCCACAGGGTATCGAACGACCGAAAAAGAGAAGAAGGACTTCGACTGGCGAAAGAAGAAGGTGTCAAACGCGAACGTCGCGGTGCTGGATCACGTCACGCTCGTGGAGCCGCTTCGCGAATCAGGCGTCTATTCGCTCTTCATCCAAGTTTCTACCCTGCGCCCAGGGGCGTTCCCGTTCTGTGTAGTTGAGTACGATACTCATTCTGGCATAGATGTGATTGCAAAAGGCGATGCGACGACCCCAATTTACAGCGCTCGCTTATTTTACGTAGAATTCAAGCACCGACTGCAGAAGCAGTTCAATCACTCGTTCGAGCACCTTCATAGTGTCGTATGCTGGGATACTGACATCAAGCAGGACGATATTGTTATCGACATCAACGATGAGCAGAGGAAAATGGAAATCGCACAAAAGGAAGACGGCGACTACACTCGGTACTTCCTGACACATCCGAAGCGGGCGCATCGAATTGAAGTCTTCGTACTGAAGGACTACTTACGCGAAAAACTGTCGCTCGATTTCCGACCGAGGGCGCCAGGAGCGGCAACGTGACCTCGGGACGACACGCTGATTGCTGCGGAGCTAGTCAGGCCACGCGCATCAAGCTGACGCGAAGACCTGAAACTCAGCAAGATGTGTTTCGTGAAGATAAAGCTCAGTCGACGCCAGCAAACGTAACTGTGATGGCGTAACGCGCGCCTTCGAAACACCGGGCTGAGCGATCGCGACCCTGAGCGTTGGGCGAAGCCGCCTGGTCCGATCGTACATGGCAAGCAACGCTTTCATGTCGCCGCGGGCAAAGCCGCTGGTTCCGCGTCGTGCACGGTTCCGCTCGCGCCTGACAAGGTGCTCGATCAGTTCGCGAAAGCTTCGACCCCAGCGGACGGACTTCTGGGCTTGTCCGCAAACTTCGTAAAGATCCTCGACACGCGCCCCCGGAGTCCCAGCGGATGCATACTTGCAGTGAACCAGTAAGACCTTCAATTCGGTCTCATTTGCACAGAGGGCCACAATATCCGCCGCTTCGCCGCTGCCGTCATCATCGAGCACCACCTGCCATTCGATGTCGGCCAGGAGTAGCTCAATCGTCCTTGCCTGGATCGAGTCGGGCGCCTTCTCTTTGCCTTGACTCTCTTTTCGCAAACTTATTCCGGTCCAGTCGGCAGCGACTATCTTTTGGAGGTCGAACGCTGGTAGTTCCCTGTCTGGCCTGAGCAAGGTGCCGGGGTGAAATATTTGCGCGTCTTCTTCAAGTAAGAATGTAACACCGAGCTTTCTAAAGAAGGAACTCAGCGACATCGAGTCACCGCTTCTCTTCAAGTTCGCGTCGGCGGTTAGCGCTCGGTAGGTGACGCCGGTCTTTGTAAACTCGGCTTCGTAGCTGACTCTCCATTCAGGCGTGATGACCTCAAACCCCACGGGACCAGTGGTGCCAAACGTTGTGACCCTCAACTCAGCATCCAGCAACGGCCACTCCGAGCCGTGCAGTTCTAGTCTTGTTTCTTCGCTCGTGCATTGGAACAGCTCCCAAGACCATTCCGCCGCGAGAAAGACTAGCGTCGGGCGTTCCTCCAACGGCTGAGGGCGAATAAAGCCGCGCAGGATCGCGTCGATGTTTAGGGTTTCATCCAGAACTTTCGTCCCGATGCCATCACACCAACGAGTCCACTGGGCGAGCGACTTTGCGACGCGATAGCTCCAAACCCGTCCTTTTAGCGACGCGCCGATACTCACGCGGTTACCGGCTTCAAATCCTGATGCAAAGATGTTCGTCTGAGTCTTGGTAACTTCTTCGGCCCTAGGGAAGCCGGCGCTAACATCGGCGCCCACGTGCATCGAGAAGCGCCTTGCCTGGCTGCGGCTATCGAGCACCCCAACGTTAGTCGGGACCAGTCGCGCGATGCCAGACATGGAGCGATAGACCACGTCTGCTTTGATCCTTGTGATGTTTTCGCCGCAAACTTTCCCCGCCAATGTCTCGTGTTGGCCATCGGTGTTCGAACTATTTATGTAGAGCAACGCTCGTTGCTGGTCCCAGTAAAGGACGTATAGATCGTATGTAACTTCCGTCAGTTCCGGTACGGTTCCCCACCGAACGGCAGCCAGATTGCGGGTCACGAACCAAGCGACGTTGCGTTGAAGATTTGCCGACACCCCACCCCAAAGCTGCCCTTCCTTAAAGGCTGTGGGAATGCCGTCCAAGCGCCATTGCTTGATCTGAGTGCGGTAGATAACCGCACTCATCTTTGGTTCCAGCATCTGCAGGGTCAAACCATCTGCTCGTTTGGAAAATGCGCGCTCGAACTCGCCAGTCTCTTCTTCGGCCCCTACCGCGGTCTCGGACAGGTCGCGCACGACGAGGTTCCAGTCAGCGTCCTCTCTGTAGAGTTCGTGCAGTCTGCTGTCAAACGACGAGCCCGGATGCCCAACAACGACCGCGGCCGGGCCGAGACTCGCAACCCCCCTCGCGAATCTACCGACGAATTGCAGCGTGACCCCCAAACTTTTGTGGATATCGTGCACGGCAGCGATCTTGAGTTCCGGCAGATCAAACCCCTCACCGAGCATATCGACGCAGACAATAATCCGGCTAACGCGCTGCCGAATTGCCAACATGACGGCGTCTCGGTCCGCGCGCTTCATCGTGTTCTCGAGCTTGAGCGGAAGGAATTCCGGGGCGAGTTTCTCGTAGATTTCCAAGACGTGCGCTGCGCGGCTTACCCGCTTCACGCGCGCCATGATTAAGTGATCGAACCCATTCGCGATGTCCGCCCTGAGGCGTTTCACAGCGGTGGTAGCTACCGCAAGATCGGTATCGCCCGCGCCCGCCACCGAGATGTAGTCGATACTCGAAAAGTAGCCTTGCCGTTGCGCTTCGCGAAGAGGAAAGGAGTAGATGATCTTGCCCTTGATGTACTTCCCGTCCTCGCGAAATGGAGTGGCCGTAAACTGCACCACACCCCGGTCAGCAAATTCGTCGCGAACAGCCTGCCATGACGCGGCTCCAAGGTGGTGAGCTTCGTCCACGAAGAGGTGGGTAAATCGCGACAAGAATTCTTTTCGGATTTCTGGGTCGGAGACGCGGAGTGCCTGCGGCGTCGCGACGACGACATTTATTCCTGCAGCGAATGTGATGGCGTTCTCGTCCGTGGAGAACCGATGCCCGAGCTGCCCGACTATCGGGCGCAGCGCGGCGGCGTTCACGACACCAAATTTCTGCAGCACACCTAGGCACAGAAATTTTTGCGCCAGTTGTTCGCGCAAGGCGTCCGAGGGAACCAAGACGAGCAGCCTTTCTATTGCTTGGTGTGCATAGACGGCAAGCATGGTCTCGGTCTTTCCGGTGCCGGTCGGCATGACCACTGTGGCGGGTTCCTGTGGGTCCGTGGTCCAGTAGCTAAGGATGGCGTGGAGCGCTCCAGATTGAGGAGCCCTCAAACCGAACTGGCCTGCCTTTGGACGATCCTCCTTGAACGCGAAGCACCCAGCCATCGACTGCAGCACCTCGCCGGGCTCGCTGCGTGTCCGATCACCAATCCACTTGCAACCCGTTATGTCTGAAAACTTGTCGTAGTGCTCGATCCATACTCTATCTGGGACGTAGAGCGCACGTCCCTTCCGCGGCGAGGCATCCTGACGCACGACGTGAACCGTCTCACCGGACCTTAATTTGAAAGAGGGTGTCGCATCCGCGACATTCACAGTCACCTCTTCGGAAGCGACAAGCAGTTGGCGTGCGTAGTTGCCGTCGATGACCAACTCGTCAGAAAAGCACGGCTTCAGAGTCAGCGTCTTCGACTTGTCCTTGGGTGTCGAGCTTCCCCGTTTGCTCATGGCGTTTCTCTGTCCACGTCTAGTGCGCACGACGGCCGCGACCTCCAACATTGGCACGCCGGCGATCCCCTCGTCTATCATCGAGTCCGACGCCGTGAAGTCCGTCGGCGGCCCGCGACAGGAACGCAAAATGACTATTCCCTGCGGTCGCCGTGCACTCTAAAAATGAGCGGGGCATAGCCGACCGGCGTAGTCGAGAAGGCCGCTAGTCGCTTGATGGGCCGAACGCGGTTGATGGCCTTGGGGCTCGGTTGCTTTGGTCGCCGTCTGGAAGTCCGAGCCCGCTCGGTGTTCGTGCTCTGGGGGAAGGTCGAACGGCTCGTCGCCAATTCCGAAGCGCGGAAATTGGAAGATTTCAGCAAGACCACCGCGAAGGCTCGCCCCTGCCCACGGCCTACGCCACCCGCACCTCGATCGGCACCGTGAACCCAGTTGTCCACGTGTGGTTGCGCCCCCGCGCAACAAGACGAAAAGGCCCTGAGAAATCAGGGCCTTTTTACTTTTGTTACTCGCGGCCTCCGAGGCGCTTGAAGCGCTCGTTGCCGCCGGGTTGCCGTGACCATTCGGCGATGCCGCTTCGTGCGGTGCTAGCGCCGGCCTGAGCGCCTCGACGAGCCGACGCTGAGCGCCGGAGCCGAGGTGCGCATACTGGTGCGTGCTTTGCTCGGACCGATGGCCGAGCTGGGCTTGCACTGCCTTCACGGATTCGCCGCCCGTGACCGCTTGGCTGGCCACCGAATGCCGCCCCACCTTGTGGTTGAGCAAGCGTAGACCGAGTTTCTGCTGCACGAGCCGCAAGGGCCTCACGTGGCTGTCGATGTAGCGCGGGAACTGCTCGGTCTTGGAGAAGAGAAACTCCTTGCCGCCAAATCCCGCGCTCACGTGCCAATCCAGGGCGGCCAGGACGTCCGCCGTCATCGAGCACGTACGCTTCGTCGTTTTTGCGCGTGACGAGCTTTGCGTCTCTCGTCTTCGTCCCGCGTTGCACCGCCTGATCCACCACGAGCCGCGGTCGCTCGCGCCGGAACTGACGATGCGCGATCGCGCACACTTCCCCCGTCCGCAGCCCGAGCCGCGTCGTGAGGTAGTAGAAGAGGTACCACTGAGGCTCGAGGCGAAGGATGCCCTCGAGCAGTTGGTCCCGCTCCTCCTGGGTGTACCAGTCCACGTGTCCCTTGGTCACCGATTCCATCGGAACGTACGGCACGCTCCGAAGCTTGCCGCGCTTCCACAGGAAGCGAAGCGTTGCGCGTATCAGTATCAGGTGCTGGTTGATCGACTTCGGCCCGAGGTGCTTGGGCAGCGCTTGCTTGAACGTATCGAGCGCCGAAGTGTCGACCACCTCTACATAGAGGTGGCCGAGCTCCGGATCGATCCGCTTCCAGACATGCTCGTAGGCATCCCGGCCGCGGTCCTTCATGCGCGTCGCTGCCATGTACTCGGCGTAGCCGTCCCGAAAGACGACACGCCGCGCGCCCGAGAGCAGCTCCTCCCGCGCGCGTTTCTCCCCGATCAGAGCTTCGACCTTGGTTCTGTAACCTGCTTGTCGCTGTCGTTCGAAGCCCGGAATCGTGAAGTCGAAAAACCATGATTTCGGCAATTTTCTAACTGCCATGCCGGTTCCTTTCCACGCGGAACCTGCCAGTCTTGAGCCGGTTCAGGAGCTCATCGACTCACTGTTCAGTCAGCGGGCAACGGTGGCCGATAGCGGAGAGCAGGACCTCGCCGACCTGCTTAGTCACGAGCATGTGATCGCCGTCGAAATGGCCGCACAAATCCTGAGTCAGACCCCCGATCGCATTCTCACAATTGCTCGCAAAGCGAGTGCCCGCTGTGTGGTGTTGGAGGGCCCGCCCGCGGTCCTGCTGGACGTCGCCGGAATCGCCTCCGAAACAGAGGTGGCGCCGTGACCGTCCAGCTCTCGGTCAGCGATGTGCGTGCTGCACTCTCGCGCGCCGCTGGAACCAATACGGGTGGTCCCGGTGAGCCCTCGACCTTGTTGCTTGGGCGACTTTTTCACGAAGTCTTCGCGGACGTCGTGAGCGCGGACCCGCTCCGCAGTGGTTTGAAGATCGTCGTCGAGAGCGGCGCAGACCGCAAACGCGCTAGCGAACAGCTCCTCGATCACTGCTGGCAACGCTTGCTCGCGCCACGCCTCCGACGGAACGCCGCGGTCCTTCAAAGCTCCAGTGCGCAGGTCCTGATGCTTTGGAAGGCCACCCAAACCTAACGACCTGGCTGGCCGACGTGGTGCATGAGCTACTCGAGCACCAACCTGCGATGCGCGGTGCATGGGAACAGCTCGAGCAGGCACTTCAGGCCGAGGTGCCCTTGACATGCGAGCTCACTGAGGCCGGCTGGACAGAGTCGGTCAAGCTCTCGGGGTTCGCCGACTCCGTTCTGCGCGTGCCCGGTCGCGGTAGCTTCTGCGCAGTGGAACTCAAGCTCGGGCGGGCATCGCCAGTCGTCGATCTCGGGCAGGCAGCGCTCTACCATCTGATACTCACGCGCTCCGCGCCTGCTGACCCGCGATCGGCTCGCCCTAATGCGCTTTTCCCCGGACCTAGAAGAGCATCTCATCGAGTTCGGAGCCCTCGCTTCTGCGACCCAGCGCCTGCTCGACCTGATCGGCCGCCTCGCGGGCGTGCTCGAGGACCAAGCTCCCCCCCTCCCGCTCCCAACTCAACTCTAGGCGTCGCGAAATCCGCGGTAAACGTCGCTCCCACGCCTCCGAAGACGACTCCTCTTGCCACCGCTGCGCGTGACCCAGAACCGACCCCCTCGCCGTACGTCGAACTGGGCAAGCGACTCGTGCGTGCCTACCGCGAGCACGGTATTGGGCTCGACGTGCGGAGCGAGCCCGGCGTTGGGCCGCGGTTCCTGCGCTTCGACGTGCGCCTCACGCCCGGCATGAAACTCGACGGCGTCCGAAAACGCACTCGCGAGATTCAACACCGCCTCGAGCTCGGCGCGGAGCCGATGATCGTCCAGGAGTCAGGGCGACTCTACATCGATCTCGAGCGGCCCGACCCGGAGATCATCTTATTCTCCGCCATCGGCTCCGAGCTCCCGGCTATCGATCCGACCTACGGTTCAGCGAAAGTCTTGATCGGCGTCGACGCGGCTCGAAAGGTTCGGTTCGCGGACCTAGCCAGCTCCGGGCGCTCCCACATCCTTGCCGCGGGCGCAACAAGCAGCGGCAAGAGTGAGTGGCTGCGCATGATGCTCGCAAGCCTCATCGCCACCAACACCCCCGACACCCTGCGCATTGTCACCTTCGATCCCAAGCTCGCCGCATTCACCGATCTCGAGCACAGCAAGTTTCTCTGGAAGAAGAGCGCTTGCTGGATCCCAGGCGACGGCCGATCCGCCAGCGAGCTCTTCCAAGACATCATCGAAGAGATGGATCACCGCTATCAGCTCACACGCCAGTCGGGCGCCGACAATTTGCGCTCCCACGTCGAGAAAACCGGCAAACCTTTGCCGCGAATCGTCTGCGTCTGCGACGAGTACTTCGCGCTGATCTCGCAAAACAAGCAGGAGAAGGCGCAAATCGAGGAAGCTGTCACTCTTCTCGGTGCGAAAGCTCGTGCCGCCGGCATCCACCTAGTTCTCGCGACCCAACAACCGAGCCGCGCCACGATCACCGGTGCCATCCAATCGAACCTCCCTTGCCGGGTTGCCCTTGCACTCACCAGCCCAATTGAATCCAACATGATCCTCGGCTGTTCCGGCGCCGAACGCCTCACGGGCTCGGGCGATCTCCTCTACAAGGACTTCGGCGATCCCGTACGCCTGCAAGCGCCGTACTTGACCGAACAAGAGCGACGACACTGGTTCAAGGCGTAGTTTGGCGTGAAGGCCGAATTTGCGGTTACGGGAGATGCCGATCGAAGTCCATCGAGTCGTGCAGGAATCTGACGATCTCAACCGCACCATCGCGGCTCATCCGATAGAACACGACGTGCCGGGCATTTCTACCTGGCTGTTTGATGTGGTGGCCAAGGATCCCAGGCCGCGCGCTGCGCAGTTTGCCGCACTTGGGATCGGCGGCGACACTCTTGAGAGCCTCACGAATCAGATCACGGTAGGCACGCGCTTGCGCCAGGCCCCAACGATCCCGGGTGTACTCGAGGACATCTGCGATATCCCGCTTCGCTCTTGGAGAGCGGTACAGACGCGCCATCGGCCGCGCTACTATTCGTCCAGACCTAGTTCAGCGGAAACTTCCGCCATCAGCTCGTCGGGCGTGGTCTCCACCCCGAGCCCGGCATCCAGCTCAGCAATGCCGAGATCGAGAGCCTCGCGTAGCACCGAAAGCTTCTTCTGCTCGAGGGCATCACGCACCACGTCGTCGACGCTACCGCTCTTGCCCGCGCGCACGCGTTCTTCCGCAAAAGCCTGAAGGTCTGCCGGTAGTTCGATCATTTTCGCGGTATTGGGCATCGAAACGCTCACGATGTCTTCGCTCATTGTACCGGAAAGCGGTGGCCGAGCAACGACTAGCGGGTCCTGCGAACCGCCCCGCGTCATCGTCGGAACCGCCGTTGCCCTGACGTTGCCATGCCGTTCTGAAATCCCGTGATATCGCGTGACGACCCATGATGCTGCGATGCCGACGATTCCCACGTCATGTTCAGTGGTTGTGAATGATTTCCGATCGTTGTGACGCACGCGACGAAGGGCTGATTTTCGCCTCATAACCCGAAGGTCGGAGGTTCAAATCCTCCCCGCGCAACAACCTGAAAAAGCCTGCTTCGAGAGCAATCTCGAGGTAGGCTTTTTCTCTTTGTGGCCACTCGCGTTGCAACGGTCCCCACAGCGGGACGCCACCGGTCTGTGGGGGGCGCCTGAAATTTTGTGGGCATGCGTTTCGGGGGGACGGGTAAGCAGCGCTGGTTTCTCTACGGCGGAGCGGGCGCTACTTTCGCCATCGGCGGCGAGCACGGGAGAGGGCGCTGGGGTCCTGAAAGCCGAGCCGGAAGGCGATTTCCTTGATCGGAACTCCTTGTTGCTCGAACTCGGCGGCGGTGCCCTTTCGCGCCTCATCCAGCAGCTCTTGAAAGCTGGTGCCTTCGCGCCGCAGCTTGCGTTGCAGCGTGCGCGGGCTCTGATGTAATGCCGCCGCAACCTCTTCCAGTGAGCGCGAAAGACCAGCCTCGCCTGCGAGCAGCGGCTGCACACGCGCTCGAAAGTCGTCGCGGCTCGGTAGCAGCGAGAGCGCGCGCGCTGCCTGACGCTCGAGCGCGGTGCCCAGCAGATCGCGGACGGCGTGCATCGGACGATCGACCAGCTCTGCGCCGAGTACGATGCGGTTTTCAGCCTGCTCGAAGCGCGGCCGGACGCCAAACTGTTCGAGCAGCGGCGTCGCGTCGCCGAGCGGCGCGTGGGCGAACTCCACCGCGAGCGGCACGGCGTCGCGCTCGACCAACGCGCGCAGCCCCTCGAGGACCTCGCACAGCGCACACTCGGCCGCCACCGCCGCCGCTAACCGGCTTGGGCCCGGATGGCGAAACCGAACTGCACATCCGTGTGGGAGCTCGAGCAATGCGAAGCGTTCGCCGTCACCCCACAGTCTTTGATAGGCGAGCGAACGCGACAAGCCCTGACGGAACGTCGCGCCTGTCACGAGCAGCAGGCCGGCGGCGCCATAAGCTTCGTCGCTCTGGGTGAGCGCCAGATCGATGCCCAAGCCGTTCGCTCCGATCTCGGCCGCGCAAAGCTCCAGCAAGCGATCGGAGGCGGCGTAGCTCACGCGTGCCGAGGCCGCTTCCAGTCCGACGCGCGAGAGCTGGGCGCGTGCAAGCAGCCGGTTGGCGTCGAAGCCACGGTGTTCGACCAGGCGCACCAGGCGCAGGACCATTGCCGCCGAAATCGTTTCAGTCTGCGGCATCGAGCTCCAAACTTGTCGCTCGTGGCCATGCGATCTGGCGTCGCTGGCTTCGGGTTCGGCGGTGCTGGTGCGATAGGGTGACCGGCATGTTGCGCCTGCTGCGGATCCTCTGTGTGAGCCTTCTTACGACAATCCGTGAGCGTTTTCGACGCGGCCCTGCGCGCCCGAGCTGGGGCTTTCAATTCGAATGGGTCGTCGCGTTCTTGCGCCGCGACTTTGAAGAGTCCGCCCGCTGGCCGTATGCGGAGCTGCGCCGCGACCTGAACGGACGACGCTATCCGGCGAAGGCGAGCAAGCGCGTGACCCGGCGGCGCGAGCAGCTCGCCGGGCTTACTGCCATGCGGTTCACGCCGCCCGACGCCAAGACCGGCGTCGTGCTCTTTTTCCACGGCGGATCGTACATCTTCGGATCGATCGAGACCACCCACGCCGAAATGGCTGCAGGGCTGGCGCTGGCGAGCGGCGTACCGGTCGTGGGCATCGACTACCGGCTGGCGCCCGAGCATACCTATCCGGCCGCGCTCGAGGATGGGCTAGCCGCCTTCGAGGCGCTCGTCGCCGGCGGCATGGATCCCTCGCGCATCGCGGTCGCAGGCGACTCGGCCGGCGGCAACCTCGCGCTCGCCCTGCAGCTAGCGCTGCGCGAGCGCGGTACGCCCCAAGCGCGCGTGGCGCTGTTGATCTCGCCGTGGCTCGATTTGACCGCGAGTCGCACGTCGTGTCGAAAGGCCGACCCGATCGACTACGGGCAGACCTGGTTTCTGCTCCAGCACGCGCGTGACTTCGCTGGCGCGCTCGCGCCGGCCGATCCGCGCGTTTCTTTGATCGAGGCTGAGCTCGCGGGGCTTGCGCCGTTGCTGGTCGTCGTTGGAGGCGCGGAGCGCCTGTTCGACGAAGGCAAAGAGCTGGTCGACAAGGCTCGCCTAGCAGGGGTCGACGCTGAGCTCTACGTGGCCGCCGACATGCCGCACAATCCCCTAGCGTTCGTCGCATTTCACCCGAACGCGGCGGCGTGCATGCGCGAATCTGGCCTTTTTCTTAGCAGATCGCTGGCGTGACCTGTGCTGGCTACTTGCGACTGCCAGACGAGGCGTAGCCGAGCCGCCGCACGCGACCAGATCAAGAGCGCTACGCTCGAGGTGTCGACGTCGGCCGGGAATTCTTCTCGTGCAACGCTCGAAGGCTGCTCACCCTGAGTTTTCGAGTCCCGACCGCGCGAATGCGACTGCTAAACGGCAAGGTGCACCCGGATTCCCGAGAAAACCTCGTGGTACATCGGAAGAATCGCCCCCGCGCAACGACTGAACCGCGGAATCGAGAATGGCTCGATTCCGCGGTTCTCTTTTGTGCTGACGTTTCGCGGTATTCAGCGGGCGTTGCGCCCCCGGCGCACATGGAAAGCCCCGGTGAAAACCGAAGCACCTTGCTTTGTTACTCTGCCGCAGTTGGGTGGCGACCTCCGTCCAGTCTTTGGTCTTTGCCGCGCGGGTGCTGCAAACGACGTGCGTCGCCGCAAGCCCGGGCAGATCCGAGCCGACAGGCCTCGTCAATGAACGCCTTTCCTTTGACGGGATCTTTCTGGCCTCCCAGCCCCTCACGGAGCAGATACCCATGGATCTGGCAGCCGTCCGCGTACCCGCCACGGCAACCCGCTTCACTCAGGGTTCGCGCGCGAGGGTAGTCAGCGGGGACGCCGCGCGCGTCGACCAGGAGCCGAGCCAGCCTATCGCAACCTAAGGCGCTTCCGCGCGTACAGCCTTGGTCATAGAGACTGGCGGCGCGCGGCAAGTCGGCCACGACTCCGCGGCCTTCTTCATACGCGATTCCGAGGCCAACACAGGAGTCTGCGTAGCCGAGCTGACAACCCTTGTCGAAAAGCGGGACCGAGCTCTTTGCGTCCTTCATCTGACCCCGATAGACCATAGCGGCGTCGAAGCAGCCGACCTCTTGCCCCTCGCTGCAGGATCGCAGGAACATCTCCATCGCCTTCGCGAGGTTCAGCGGCACACCTAAACCGCGCTCGTAAGCTATGCCAACTTGAACGCACGCGGAAATCAACCTCGCGTGACAGGCGCGACTAAACAGGGCAAAGGCCGCTTCAAGATCGCGAGGCACCGCCTTCCCCTCGGTCAGCAGCTGGGCCAGCCAGGCGCAGGCGTGTACGTCGTTGCGGTCGCACATGGCTCGGAGTTCGTCACAAGCGGCGCCGAGGCCATTCGAACAGGCGTCTCTCAGGAGCTCAACATTATCGTGCTCTGATCCGATTGTGTTCCCCTTCGGCACGCCAGGGGGGGCAGGCTGTGCGGTCGGCGCCCGAAGTGCCGAGAGAGCGTGCCCCGATTCGGAGCCGCAAGCCGATGTCCACGAAAACACGGCAAACGCCAGGAACTGTAGGCTAGCGCGCAGCATCCCGAGCAGAGTATTCCGAACACGCGACGCGGTCACGTGACTGGCCTATGTCGCTTTTTTTCCTCAAACGTCGAGCCTGCTTCCTCGCACTTTCGAAGTCGTCAGCGGCTTCGGGAGACCAAATGATGTTCGAGGTGCGATGCGCTTCAGCACTCGCGCACGCACATCGCCGTGATCGATACCGCGTCCGGCGCGAAGGGTGTCGAGAGCCTGAATCAGCCCGTCTTCCTCTTCCGGCGTCAGGGAGCCCGATTCATCCAAGGCTTCCACGGTGTACCGCCCGGCGGGCAGTGGGCGCAGGGCGTCGGGCAGGTCGCTGCCGTTCCAGTCGATGATCGCCATTGCTCAAGAATATCCGGAGAGGTCAGGCTTTGCCAGACGGGCACGCCTGAACGTCTAGAGCCGCTCGCACCGAGGTTCAGGCGACCGTTCATGCAACCAGGCGACGTTCAACCCCCAATGCCCGCGTTGCGGCCCCGCGCAACAACCTGAAAAGCCCCGATGAGCTTCAACCTGCCGGCGGGCAGGGGACCTGAAGGTATTGGGCGAGAAAGCAGAGGCCGTGATCGGCGGGGTCGCGTCCGTAAGAGAGGTGCAACACGTCCGCTCCGCACGAGTCGTCGCTGGAGTTGAACCAGCCGAGGAAGCGTTCCGACCGGCCCGCGAACGAGACGACCTCGAGCCAGCTGCCGACTCCGATGAACCGAGTCTCGCTGCTCCAGGTTAGGACTTCCGAAATGCGATCACTGTCGAGATCGACCGCCCTGAGGCGCACCCAATCTCTGCCCACCCGGGTTCGGAGCAGCTTCTTACCTTCGATCAGGATTGCGAGGTGCTCGACCGACTCCACGCTACGACTGCCGTCCGATCCGCAGTGCCCCGCAAAGAAGGCGATCAGCGTTTGCTTGCGCCCCGGGTGAGTGAAGGCTCCGTCGAGCACGGCGTCGACTCTCCCGGGATCCTGCGCCGTCCCGATGGCGCGCGGATCCATCCACGGGTTGCCATCCTGGTGCGCGCAGCCGGGTGCGTTCAGGTACTGAGTGTACGCAATCCGCAGCAGCTCTTGCTCCGTCGGGGACAAGCTCCGTGGCTTCTGTTCCAGAAAAGCCCGCGTAGCGACCGTTCCGTCGAACAAGACTTTGCACTGTCGGCAAGCCGTCGCGCAGGTCCTTGCCTCCACCTGCGGATTGCCGTCGACTGTCTCCTCCCACGTGAAGGGCGCTTCGCGCGGCCGAGCGTTCCCCGGAGAGCCATCGCGTCCGCTGGCGCTCGGAGCTTTGCTCGGAGCTGGCAGCGTCGGTCTTGGACTGCCAGGAAACAGCGGTACGTCACCGACGTCGGCAGGGGTCTCGTTGTCACCCACGCGTTGGCTGTCGCCGTAGCCGAGCTGTCCCCGACTGCCGTCTCCCCAGCAGCGAACCTTGCCCGTGTCGAGCAGCGCGCAGGTGTGAAAGCCTCCAGCCGCGATTTGCACGACCTTGCCGCCTACCGGCACGTCACCGGCGCTCTCTGGAGCTTCATCGTCGCCGATGGCGATGCCGTTTCCGTAGCCGAGGGCGCCATTTCCAGCCAATCCCCAACAACGCACGCGCCCTTGCTCGAGCAACACACAGGTGTGTGCGCGTCCAATCGCAAGCTGCACGACGGGGGCGCCCACGCGAATGTCTTCGGCGATATTCAGGCCGTCGACCGCTCGCTTGTGCCCGACTCCGAGCTGCCCCTCTTCGTTATCACCCCAGCAACGCACCGTCCCCCCAGCGAGCAGTGCGCAAGTGGGGCCGCCCGACGCGATTTGCATGACGGGCTTGTCCAGGTTCACGATCGGGTATTCGCTTGCGGGTCGCGCCTTCATGGCCTCGGCCAGGTCGCTGTACGCGGTAGGTCCGGCGTCGTCGCCCCAACAACGAACTGTGCGATTCTCGAAGAGCGCGCACGTGCGGCTATAGCCGGCTGCGACCTGAATCACCTTGCCACCCGCCGGGACGTCCCCCAACTCCTTCCGCAGGCCCGTGCTCTCACGACTGCCGTATCCGAGTTGATTGTCTGAACCGAATCCCCAGCAGTGCACCTTGCCCGCCACCGTTAGTGCGCACGAGTGCTGCTTGCCCGAAGAGATCTCTTTCACCCGCTGTCCAAATGCCGCTTCGCGGACGAGATGACTGGGAAGGGCGGGCTGGTACCAGCAACGCACTCTCCCGTCCTCGAGTACGGCGCACGAGTCGTCGCCCCCCGCCGAAATCCGAATCGCCTTCGCGCCAAGCTTTTCGGGCACTGCAGCTGCGGCTGTCTCGTCTTTGCCGAGGTCCACGGGCGGGTCCTGCGGCGCGGTTGACGTTTCGCGGTTCCCCCAGCAGCGAACCTCACCGCTGCCGAGCAGCACACACGTGTGAAATTCCCCGAGCGCCAATGAGACGATGCGCGGGACGCCCGCCGATGACCCGACCTCCGGATCGGGGGCGGCACTTCGGACGTTCGACGACGCCGCGTCGAGGTCACGCTCTCGTCGCGAGCCGTCACTTCGCCGCCCCATGCAGGCAGTCACGGTCACGCTTAGGAGCAGCGGGAGCGTCACCCGAAGCACCACGCGGAGCCCACCCCGCGGGCCGACATGCACAGCGCGCCGCATGATCCGCTGAGTGTACGTCGCCGACGCTCGAGTTCCTCCTTTTGTTTTTCACGCGCACGGCGCGCTCGCCGCTACTGGTCGTCCCGCCTGTCGAGATCTTCGCCGTCGAAGTAACCGACGCTGGACGGTTCGAAGGCGAGCAGGCGAATCCATGGTTCGGCGGGCGAGCCGGGACTGGAGGGAGCTGACCCGAGCGCGAGCACTTTCTTGGAATCGGGGTAGCCGACGACCTCGGTCGGATGCATGGTCGAAAGGCAGAGGTAGCGGAGCGGGCTTTCGCCAGTGTTCGCGAACTGGTGGGCGTGGTTCGGCCCGACGGGGATCGTGACGTAGGCGCCCGCGGAAAGCGTCAGCGTTTCCTCTCCCAGCCGCAAACGGCCTTCACCCTCGAGGACGTAGATGGCTTCCTCGTTGGCGCAGTGAAAGTGGCGGGGAAAGGCGCTTCGGCCGGGAGGGACCTCGTACCAACTGCAACCGAGTTGTCTACCGCCCGTTGCGACACCAAGGTGCTTGCGGGTGCTTCCGAAGGTAGCCCCAGTGCTCGACGTCGTGCCCTCGACTTCCGCAACCGTTACTACGTGGGGTGAGCGCCTCGTCGTTTCGGGTGCTGGGCTTGGTGGCTCGAGCTGGGCGTCTGGCCAGTGCTGGAAGATTTCGGCCTGCTGTTGCTCCGCCGTGAAACGCTCCCACTCGATGCCATTGCTGTCGCGTTCGACGCTCATCGTCGGGGCGGCCGGATCCTCGAAGCCCAAATGCCGCAGCATTCCGGCCGCGTCGGCGTTAACGCTGATGGAAAAATTCACATGCTCGGTTCGAAATAGAGCGTACCTGCCCGGTACGACGCAGCAGGGAGATGTCCCGAACCGCTGGGAGTAATCTCGAATCGAAGCCTCTAGGTCGCGGACCGCCAGAGCAACGTGCAGGCGACGTGCGCTCATCGCTCGTACTCCGCGATGATCGTGAACGTACGCACCGACGGTTCGAAAAGCTCCACCCTCGGCGCCAACAGCCGAGGATCGGTCCAGAACCCTTGTTTGCTCGTCGGATCGGGAAATGAAAGCACGAAGGCGCGGTTGACGTGCTGTTCGCCCTCGCCAACGAGCACCTCCGACACCCGGAAATCATAGCGAAAGGTCGCCCCGTGACTGGCTAAGATCGGCGCAATCTCCTGCCTGTACCTGGCGTAGGCGCGGTCGTCGACGACGGTCAAGGCGATCAACATTTCAGATGACATACGTCTTATTCTCCTCGTTTCGGGAATCGCTCACTATAAAGGTCGCGGACCCGCCAAACATTACAACCGAAGTCCGGACGACGGACCTGTTGCGCCTCGCCTGATAGCCTCGAACCGATGGCAACGACCGGAGGCCAAGCGTCGTGACGAGCAGCTGGCCCGAGTCCTCGATCGGACCGGGAACAGCCACTGCTTGCCGCGCGCTCAGGATGCTACGACGCTGACATGATGACGGTCCGATGGTGCTGGCTGCTGTGGTTGGTCGGAGGCATGCTAACCGCTTGTGACGAAGCAGACTCTTGCAAGTCCGCGCCGGCATGCAGCCAGCACGGCAAGTGCACTGTAGGTGACGCGGGGAAATGCATCGTCGGCTCGGCGCACGACTGCACTTCATCGGATTCGTGCAAGCTCCACGGTCGGTGCAGCTTCGTGCAAGGCGCGTGCGCCGCAGCCAGCGACGCGGACTGCAAAGGTTCCCAGGACTGCCAGAAGCAGCAGACCTGCGAGGCGTACCGAGGGAGCTGCGCGGATTTCGCGAAGTCCGTGCACGCCGAGTGTGTCACCCGCTGTGAGACGGACGGCCTGTGCGTGATGTCCGGAGGGAAGTGCGCGGCGCTGTCACGCCTGCACTGCGCCGGGACGATGGACGCGAAACCGGAACCGACGAGCCCGTGCGCGACGCAAGGCCGATGCAACGCCGAGAACGGTCGTTGCACGGCTGCCTCCAGCGACGATTGCGCACAGTCGGTTGCCTGCAAGGACGAGGCGCGTTGCGCCGCCAAGGACGGCGTGTGCGTGGCAACGGCGCAGGACTGCGCGAAATCCAGCGCCTGCTCGAACTCGGGGAAATGTGACGCGAGCGGCGGAACGTGCGTCGCATCGAGCAGCGCCGCGTGCCGCAAGTCCGCGCGCTGCAAGCTCGAGGGAGCCTGTTCGCCCAAGGACGGCGCGTGCATCGCGGCCACCTCGGGGGACTGCCAGCAAGCCTCGGTTTGCGCTCGAGCCAAGCACTGCCAAGCGCAGGGCGGCGTGTGCGTCGGCAGCGGGCCCGGCGCTACGAACGCGAGCGGAGCTCCGCCCGACAGGGTGCGTTCGACGACGGTGGGTGGACTATTTCAGTGACACGCTCTCCCGATCTATCGCCAGGCGCGAGCGACTCTGCTGCGTTTTGCGCGCGGCGTGCTATCCAAAGCCGATGCGCGCGTCGCTTGTAATGATGGGTTCGGCAGGCACATTGACGATGAGCTTGGTAGTCGCGTTGCTGGCCGCGAGTTGCTCCTCTGATTCGGGCGACCTCGGTCCGACGGCGGGCGCGAGCGCCGCTGCGGGCAGAGCTGGGGCGGGAAGCT
>DATEPG010000327.1:0-5005 GCA_035273265.1 Polyangiaceae bacterium | reverse complement strand
CGCTGAGGGAGTGTTGGTTCGACTGGAGCGTCTCGGCAGCTTGCGTGCGTGCTCGCAAGTGATTCGCGCACACTTGGTGCGGCGTGGCGATGGCGATGGCGTTGCTGCGCGTATCACTTGCTCGCCCGCCTTAGCTGACTCGGCGGTTGGGGTGACGATTTTTGTGGACAGGTTTTTGGCGTTCGGTGTCGTCATCGTTGGGAGTCAGTTGGGTTTGTGGTTGTTGCTGGGGCTACGTTTCGCGAGGTGGAGCTTGCTCGGGCTTGGACGACTTTGAACTCGTTTCGTCGATGAAATAGGCCTTGGCTGGGCAATGTGAAGCTCGAAATAACGCATGATAGAGAGAAGGGATGGGCAGCCGATATCGATTGGTCGGATGGGGGAATTCGCAGCTCTTGGCGGGATTGTCGGAGCTGGTTCGGCAGAGCAACGCGCTGACCGCGCAGTTGCTCGCGCACTTAGTGGAGCTGGAAGAGCGTCTGCTGCACCTGGAGCTGGGATTTTCTTCGCTGTTTGCCTACTGCGTGGAAGCCTTGGGAATGAGTGAGGGCACGGCTGCGCGCCGCGTTGCGGCGGCGCGGGTGTGCCGGCGATTTCCGGACGTGTTCGAGCGGGTGAATCGCGGCGAATTGCACTTGTGTGCGTTGTGCGCCCTCGCGCCGCACTTGAGCGCGGAAAAGGCGGGTGAGCTCTTTGTGGCGTGTCGGGGCAAGACTCGGCGGCAGATTGAGGAATTGCTCGCTGCACGGTTCCCGCGGCCGGATGTGCGGGAGCAGATCCGGCGCTTGCCAGCGCGCGTAGTACCGGTGGTACCCGTGGCAGCGGTCGAGCAAGCTTCGCCGTCGTCGCAATCGAGCGCTTCGGTTTTGCCCGTGATGAATTCAGAAATGCCGACAATGGAGCCGAATTCTGCGCCAATGCCGGCGCCGGCGCGTGCCGACGCGCGTCGGCGTGCTCGTGAACTCGAGCCGCTTTCGGCCGAGCGCTTGGGGTGCAATTCACGGCCGACGCGGAGTTGCGCGAGTTGATCGAGCGCGCGCGTGCGCTCGCCAGCCATCGGCTGCCGAAGGGCGAGCTCGCGGGTTTGATGAAGCTGGCGCTGGCGAGCTTCGTGCGACAGGAAGAGAAGCGACGCTTCGGTATTGGTTCGAGGCCGCGTCGGGCCAAGCTGGAGACGGAGCCGGTGCGCTCCGCTGAACGGGTCGCTCCAACAGGTGGAGTCTCATCCGCAGCCACGATCGAAGCCCTGACGCTCGATACGCGCGAGAGCCGCGCAGTGCCGGTTGGCAAACGTGGACGCTACCTCGCGGTGGCTGTTCGGCGAGAAACTCACTCTCGCGACCAGGGTCAGTGTGCGTTCGTTTCGGCGGAGGGGCGGCGCTGCAATGCCCGGGCATTACTCGAGTTCGATCACGTCGAGCCTTTTGCACGGTTCGGTGCGGCCGACGCTCGGAACGTTCGCTTGCTTTGTAGGGCGCACAACCTATTGCATGCTCGAAGCTGCTTCGGCGCGCTGCATGTGGCCGCGAAAATCGCCACCAGCAAGCGGCCCGCTCTGGCAGCTGTCCAGGTCGAGTGAAGCCCTGTGGCGTCCTCGCGGCACCTCCTCGCGGCACCTCCTCGCGGCACGCAGGCTGTATCCTGGGTGCCGCTTGGGAGCTGTTCTCGACGTCCGAAGGCGTTTCGTTTCCTGCGCACAGGACGCTTTGACGAATGTGATTTTTTCGGAACTCTATCGCTCGGCGCGCCCGCTCGCTGTTTGCGCTTCACGACTGACTCGCGCACATCCGTGCAGAACTCGCTTGCGCGTTTGGCGACCTGCAACTTGGGCGCTGGGGACTTTCACCCGCGGGTCGCTCTCCGAAATCTCGGGCTGCGATCGGCTTCCTTCCGGTCAGGCTTTTCCTGCAAACAATCCCCAACCGCTCGTGATGAAGCGCCGTCAGTCTTTTGGCTATCCGCCTCTCTTGTTGCTCCTTTCCGGCACGCGCACGGACCCAGGGGCATCCTAGCCTTCGGCGTCGAATGCCGGGAAGCACGCGCGCCAGTGGGGTGCGATGCGGGAGCGCGATCGCCCCCTCTTTGGCGGCTGACAGCGACTGAATCGAGCCTAAAAATCGGCTGATTTGATCATCTGTCGGCGCAGGAACCGGCGCTGGACGGCGTCGCGCGAGAGCAGCACTGGGAACAACAAGACATAGGGCAAGATCAACAGCCAGTCCTTGGTCGTGAGCGGCACGGGCAGGTCGCGCATCGAGCCGTAACGCAGATCGCCCCAGATCCAGGCGACGTAGCCGGTGAGGCCGAGGATGGGCGCCGCGAGTTGTGTCCAGCGCGCACGCCACGAGACCTGCTCCAGCTCGGCGAGGTTCGCGTGCCGCTGTGCATCACGCGCCTGCTGCACGCGCAGCAGGACCATGCGTTCGAGCGCGGGTTCCTGCGCTAGGTAGCGCTGGGTGCGGCGCCGCAGCATCGAATAGCCGACGAAGCCGAGCAGGGACGGTCCGAGGATGTACAAGATCCTCACGAGCAGCGGATGCTCGGTGGATTCCGAGAGCATGCGAATCGCGGTGAGACTGCCGATCATGGCGCCGCCGTACAGCCAGATCGCACGCGCCGCACGGAAGGTGGCGATCGAGCGTAGAAAATATTGTCCCCGGCTCGCGACCGAAGCTTCGTCCGCGGGCTGATTCGGCGCGCGCAGCGCCGCCAAAATCTCCGGAAACGAGAAGGCCAGAAGCATCGTTGCGACCGACAGCGCGAGCAAAAAGGTGCCTTGAAACACCAGGGTCTTGGCGATTTCGACCAAATCCAGCGAGGGTGGCGCAAGCTCTGTTCGCAGCCAGGTCGCGAGGGCGACGTTCGGCCTGCCGAGCGCCCAGTCGAGCACCTCCGTCGTGATTACGGTGGAGAGCAAGACCACGACCAGAAAGACCGGCCACACCGACTCCCAGCGCGGCCGCGCCACGAGCAGATCGTAACGATCGATGCGACGCGCGAAGCGAACTTCCGTCGTCAAGAGGAACAGATACGCAAACTGAAAGACCAGAACCACGATCAGTGCTTCGGACCATTCAGCGCGCATTTGACTCGAGACGTGGCGCACGAGTTCGGCTGATCCGAGCGCGCCTCTGCTCGCGCGCAGACTCGCGAGAGCGACCAGCTCGACGATGAAAACGAGCTGAAAGAGCGGAGCCAACGCCGCAGAAAAAGTGCGATGCGCGAGGAAGCCCGAGACGAACAGCTCTTGAGTCGAAGGCGGGCGAAAGGGATCCGAAGGTCGTCGAGCCAGGCGGAACAGCATCGAGCTGGCCCAGAGCGGATATCCAACCGACAGCACCAGCAAGAACCAGCCCACGGCGTTCACGACCGCGGGCGGGCCGAGCGTGAGCACCTTCGCAATCGATTGGCCAGTCAGATACCAGACGAGGAACGCGAACAGCACTAGCGCACCGGCGCTCGAGACGATGCTGCCGAAGAGCGAATTGCGCTCGTATTGGCGAGCGATGCCCTCGATGTAGTTCTGAACGTAGACGCGGATTTGCGGAATCGTCAGCGTTCGCTCGGCAGGATCTTTGACCAAAATGCGAAGTGTCAGCGCTTCGAGCGCGGCCGGCGTCGACGGCTGAATCCAGCTCGGTGGCGTGGGCGGCTCGGCGATCACGCATTTGACCGTTTCGCGCGGATCGTCATGCTCGAACGGAACCTGCCCGCACAAGATTTCGTACAGAATCACGCCTAGTGCATAGATGTCGGCACGCCCGTCGATAGGCAGACCCTGGGCCTGCTCGGGCGACATGTATTCGGGCGTGCCGATCACGGCGCCGTATTGCGTCTGCCAAGCCTTGGCCGTGCGCACGGACGTGACTCCAGGCCGCAGCGAGCCTGCACTGCCTTCACTGCTCTCGGCGTCGGGAATGCTGGTTTCTTCGACGCTGGTGGTAACCTTTGCCGATTGCGTCGCGTTCGGTCCGAGCAGCTTGGCGATGCCCCAATCCATCACCTGCACTTCGCCGAAATCCCCCACCATGATGTTGGCGGGCTTGAGATCGCGATGGACGACGTCGCGCGAGTGGGCATAGTCGATGGCCTGGCAGACGTGCAGGAAAACGTCGAGTAGACGACGCAAGCCGAATTGAGCGAGCGTTGCCGGATCGTTGGCGCGGCGCCGCTCGAGGATGGTCTCGAGTGACCGACCCCGGATCAGCTTCATCGAAAAGTAAGCGTGCCCGTCAGGCGCGGTGCCGAGATCGTGCACCGGAACCACGTTCGGGTGCTCGAGCTGCGCCGTGATCTGCGCTTCTTCGGCGAAGCGAGCCAGCTCATCGCGCGGCAGCTCGCCACGCGGCAGCCTGGTGACCTTGAGCGCGACTTCACGGCGAAGCTTGGTGTCATAGCCGCGCAAGACTTTGGCCATTGCCCCGCTGCCCAGCTCACCGAGCACCCGGAACTTCCCCGCCCAGAGCTCACTCGCTCCGGGTGCGGGTAGCGAGCGGCGCTCCCCCGACTTCGGCGCCGTCGCTGGCGTCTGGCGACCCGACGAAGCGGACTGCGAGGGGTCGTCGGGATGAGACGAAGAACGGTCGCGCGAATTCGTGATGTCGTCCGGCACGCTTGCCCCCCCAATCTAGCAGCACGGTAGCACCGCCAGTAGCCGAAGTGCCGCTGCGGTAACACGCCCACATTGTCGCCTGAGGCGGTTGCGATCCCGCGCCAACTCGGTTACGAAAAAACCAATGAAGAGTCGGTACTGGGCGGGGCTAGGGCTAGGGGTGGTAGCGGCGATCGCCTCGTGCAGTGACGAGCCACTGAAATGCGGTCCCGGCACCACCCGCGAGGGGGACGAATGCGTGATCCCGACCGATCGCCAAAGCACCGCCGGTGCCAGCAACTCGGACGGTAAAGGGCCGATTACGAACGGCAACGGTGACGCTGCGGGCAGCGCCGGTGACCACGCGGACACTGGCGCGGGCGGGGACCGCGACTGGAGCGGCGGTGCTGGCGG
>DATEPG010000326.1:0-8550 GCA_035273265.1 Polyangiaceae bacterium | reverse complement strand
CGCGCAACGTTTGCTGGAGTTCGGCCCGAACGCTTTGCCGCCAGCCAAACGCGCGCCTTGGTGGACGCGGCTAATCAATCAGTTCAAAAGCGCGCTAATCTATCTGCTGCTCTTTGCGCTGATCGTGGATTTGCTCACCTGGGCACGCGCCGGGGCCAACCGGCTTCCTGTCGAGGCCTTGGCAGTTGCGGGGATCTTGCTTCTCAACGCCGGCCTGGGTCTGCTGCAAGAGTACCGCTCCGAACGCGCGCTGGAAGAATTGGCCAAGCTCGGCGCGCCCAAGGCTTGGGTGCTGCGGGACGGGGTGCTCCTGCACTTGGATGTGTCGAATCTGGTCCACGGTGATGTCGTTCGTTTGGACGCGGGGGACCGCGTGCCAGCGGACGGTCGCGCGGAGAACGCGACCTTCATTCGCGTGGACGAGTCACTCTTGACCGGTGAATCGGTGCCGGTTGAAAAGGCCGAGGGCGACGAGCTCTTGAGCGGCACGTTGCTGGTGCAGGGCAGCTGCGAGTTGCTCGTCACTCGTACCGGACCAGCCAGCGCGATGGGCCGGCTCGCGGGAGCCTTGTCGGGGATTGAAACGGGCAAAACACCGCTCGAACGCAGCATGGACGAGTTCGGCACGCGCATCGCACGCTACGTGGGTGCCCTGAGCGTATTGATCGTGGTCGGCGGAATGTTGATCGACGGCCTGCAGCGCTTCGACCAAGTGCTGATGTTCGCAGTGGCGTTCGCGGTCGCGATCGTGCCCGAGGGTATGCCGGCAGTCGTTACCCTGGTGCTGTCGTTCGGCGTCCAGCGAATGGTTCGCAGAAATGCCGTAGTTCGCCGGCTCTCGGCGGTGGAGGCCCTGGGCGCAGTGACGGTGATCGCGTCGGACAAAACCGGGACGCTCACCCTCAATCGGATGGCTGTCGGGGACCTGAACGCGACGGATGAAGACGAGGCATTGCGTGCGCTCACGCTCGCGAACGATGCCGATCACGCCAGTGCCGCTGGCGACCCATTGGAGCGAGGCCTGTTCGAATTCGTGCAGGCGCGCGGCACGGACATCGCTGCCATGCGCGGCGCTCATCCCAGAATTTCCAGCCGACCATTCGACACGCGTTGGAAGTACATGCGCGTGACGGTCGTGATGCCTTCCGGCCAACTCAAGAGCTACCTGAAAGGCGCGCTCGAGGTCGTGCTCGAGCGGGCGGCGCTGCCGGAAAAGGAGCGAACGTACTGGCTAGCGGTTGGTCGAGAGGCCGCGGAGCGGGGGTTCAAAGTGATCGGTCTCGGCTGTGCCGAGGGCGATCGAGAGACCGAGCTGCAATTCCTGGGCTTCGTCACTCTCTGGGACCCGCCGCGTCCGGCGGCGCTCGGGGCCGTGCGCGACGCGCAGGCCGCCGGTATCTCGGTGATGATGCTCACGGGTGACCACCCCGCGACCGCGCTGGCGATTGCGGCGAGCGTCGGCATCACTTCGCCGCGCGCACTGACCGGTGCCGAGATCCAGCAAATGACGGACGCCGAGCTTGCGTCGTCGTTGCGAGAGGTACGGGTCTTCTCGCGTTTGCTGCCGGAGCACAAGCTGCGCATCGTCGCGGCACTGCAGGCACGCGGCGAGGTCGTGGCGATGACGGGCGACGGACTGAACGACGCATTGGCTCTGAAGCAGGCAGACGTCGCGGTTGCGATGGGTGAACGGGGCAGCGAGGTGGCTCGCGAGGTCTCCGATCTGGTGCTGCTGGACGACGATTTTGCGACCATCGTGGCGGCGGTCGAAGAAGGCCGCATGATCTACGAAAATCTGCTGAGCTTCGTGCGCTTCACGTTCTCGAGTAACGTCGCGTTGGCCGTGCTCGTGTTGGGCGGCGCCATTGGCTCACTCGTCTTGGGCTTGCGCGGCGCGCAGGGCTCGTTGCTGCTCCCGCTCACCGCGCTGCAAATCTTGTGGATCAACTTTTTGGGCGATGGTCCCACCGCCCTCGCGCTCTCCACGGATCGCTGCCGTGGCACGATGCAGAACCCACCACGCGCTCGCGATCGCTCCTTGCTCGACCGCAAGACGATGCGCTTCGTATTGCTCGATGGCTTCGTGAAGGGCGCGCTCGGTCTCGGCCTTTTGCTGGCCATGCCGCAGCTGGGCAGCAGCATCGCGGCAACTGCCACCAGCGTGTTCCTGTATGAGGCGGTTGCCAAGCTGCTGAGCGCGTATCCCGCGCGCAAGCTCGGGGCGCGACCTGCCCAAAACGCGTGGTTGCACGGCTCGGTGCTGGTCGGTGTGCTGCTGGGCCTGGTGTGTATTTGGTTCGTCCCCGTGCGCGATGTGCTCGGCCTGGTGCCGCTTTCGGCGCGCGAGCTGCTGTTCGTCTGCGGACTGCTGCTTGTCACTTGGGGTACGGGCGAGCTAGCGGCGAGCGTTGCCAGGCGCACGAACCGCGGCGATCTGCCCGCGGCTACTCCTGCAAGTTCATCGTAAGCTCGTGTACCCCGCACTCGAAGCGATCTTTGATCGGTAGTCCACTGGCCCTGAATAGCTTGAGCATCCGCCCGTTGCTCGCCAGGACCTGTGCCGTAAAGCCGCGGACCCCTTGCGCGCGAGCCAAGCCGATCAGGCGGCTGAACAAGGCAGTCCCGATGCCGCGGCCTTGCCATTCGTCCCGAACGATCAACGCGACTTCGGCGAGGCCGGTCGCGGGCTCGGCATCATAGCGGGCCATCGCCAGCAGCTGTTCGACGTCCTGATTACTGGTCGCCACCAGAGCCGCGTTTCGCGTGTCGTCGAAGTCCGCGAGCATGGCGATCTCTTCGCGCGGATGGCAGCTCTTGTGACCCAGGAAGCGCTCGTAAACGCTGTCTTTGGAGAGCCGGTAGAATAGGTCCTGGAGCAGCCGTTCGTCAGTCACGCGCAGCGGCCGAATATGAACGACGTCTCCTTTGGGCAAGGTCACGGTCTGAGAGCTGGCGCGCGAAAAGTGCTTCGGCTCACGTTGGTCTTGAAAGACGTACTTCTTGGCCTTGGCTTCCTCCAAGAGCGCCCCGCGATGCTCGGGGTGGGCGATGTCGATCAAAGACATGGCACGCTCACGGACGCTCTTGCCCCACAGATCGGCGACTCCATATTCGGTGACCACGTAGTGAACGTCGCCCCGGCTAGTGACGACACCTGCGCCGGCCTCGAAGCTGGTTTGGATGCGGCTCACTTGACCGTTGCGTGCGGTCGAGGGGAAGGCAATCACCGGCTTGCCGCCGACGCTCCTTGCGGCACCCCGAATGAAATCCACCTGCCCGCCGATGCCCGAGAAGAATCGCCCCCCGATGGTATCGGCCGCTACTTGCCCGGTTAGATCCACGGCCAGGGCTGAATTGATGGCTACCATTCGCTCGTTGCGGGCAATCACCAAGGGGTCATTGGTGAAGTCGCTCGGCCTCAGTTCGAGCACCGGGTTATCGTTGACCCACTCGTAGAGTCGGCGCGTGCCCATGACGAATGAGGTCACGACTTTCCCAGGCAGGAGCGTCTTCTTCTTGCCGTTGATTACGCCGCGCTCTACCAGGTCGATCACCGCGTCGGATAGCATTTCGGTGTGAATTCCGAGATCATGGTGATTGCTGAGCGCAGCCAGGACCGCCGACGGGATCTGCCCGATGCCGGTCTGTAGCGTGGCTCCGTTCGGAACCAGCCCCGCGACATGTTGACCGATCGCCAGTGCCACCGGATTGGGCGCGACCAACGGCAATTCGAGTACTGGTAGGTCGACCGGGACGAGCAACCCGATGTCGTTCACGGACAAGAAAGAATCCCCGTGCGTGCGAGGCATCCGCGGGTTCACCTCCGCGATGACCAGACTAGCCGAAGCGACCGCGGCGCGAACGATATCGACGGAAACCCCGAGACTCACGTAGCCGCGCGCATCTGGAGGAGAAACCTGTATCAACGCAACATCGATCGGTACCCGTCTGGATTGGATCAGCCGCGGTAACTCCGAAAGGAAGACGGGCATGAAGTCCGCGCGACCCTCCTGGACCGCCTCTCGAACATTGGCCCCAATGAAGAACGCGAGATGACGGAAGCGCGCCGCGAACTCCGGACGCACGTAAGGCGCGGGCCCCAGCGTGAGCAAGTGCACCAGCTCATTGTCGGACAGGTGGTCGCCGTGCTCGACCAACGCAGAGACCAGGCAAGTGGGTTCCGCTGCGCCCGAACCAATCAAGATCCGCCGGCCCGGCTGAATCGCGCGGATCGCGGCGGCCGTCGTGCTGACCTTCGCTCGGTAGCGATGCTGCCAGAGGTTCAGGTCACCCCCCGCTGCGTTGCTGCTCGCTAGCTCATTCATTTGGATGCTCCGACTCGGGAGCACCGGGGCCGAGCATGTGTTCGAGTGTCGGCCATCGTATTACGGGCAAAACGACTATGCAGATCCTGTGCCGGGTCATGGTTACGGCTTGCCTCGGACCGACACGTGAAGTCGGCGGCGCTCCTTGACGTGATCGATGACTTGCAGCTCCCGGGCGATCCCCGCTGCCCACTCGTTGATCTCGTGCCAGTCGCGGTAGTCACCGGGAACCGCACCGCACACCTTCAAGAACAGGTCTCCCAGCACGCTCCATGCGGCTCGTTCGAGCCTGCTCGCGAAGGAGCGATGGTCCCGAAAGTGAATGCTGTCGCGTGCGCTCGTGACGTCTCCATGCCCCTGACGCGCGCTGCGAATCAGCTTTGTCGGTTGCGGACCAACGAAGCTGGCGTCGCCGACGGAGCCGGTGCTGAATAGCCACACCGGGAGCTTGGTCAGCTCGCCGGCAAACCCATCCAGAAAGTCAGTCGCTTCGGCCAGCCAGGCTCGATGATGAATGGGGCTGCCCAGCACGACCGCTCGGTATGACTGGAGGCTATCGACTCGGCCGACGGGGCGCGCCGTGGCAGCGAAACCGGACTTCAGCAATCGATCGGCGATCTGTTCCGCGACCCCAGCAGCAGAGTCATGCGCGCCGGCGTATGCGACCAGAACGTTCACGTCCCCGCCGTCCTCAGCCACGGTATGGCAAGCCCGCAGAGTGCCGCACCCTCCCGCGACAGGTGCTCGGGTTCAT
This sequence comes from Polyangiaceae bacterium, assembly GCA_035273265.1. GTDB lineage: Bacteria > Myxococcota_A > Polyangia > Polyangiales > Polyangiaceae > PMG-095. Next base: position 3,471 of record DATEPG010000326.1, on the reverse strand, counting down.
TGTCACGCCATGAGCTGGGTACGGGCACTTTCAGCCCCGGCGAACGCTCAAGGCGGGTGGGGTTGACTCGACTTTGGCGGCCACTCGCATGCGTGGCGAGGAGCGTTCGCGACGAGTGCGCATCGCGAGTAGACCGCGATGCGCCATGATGCCTTCGTCGATCGCCAGCCAACGGTGCAGCGTTCGCTCTTCATGCGCGCCGTGTGCCAGCATGAGTGCGCGGAGCTCGTCGATTGCCTCCTGCTCTAGGCGATTGTGCTCGAGCTGCATACGCAGTGTCAGCACGGCCTGACGGATCCCACGATGCTCGAGTCGCAGCTGTCCGATTTCGAGCCGATGAGCTTGCGCCGTAACGGTGAAAAGAAAACGCTCTTCGGCATCCAGGTGCTCGATCAGATTCTCCTCGAAAGCCAGCCAGCATCGGCGAAGTTGCGCCGCTGACTGCTTCGCCTCGACCGAAGAAGCGACCTGCGCCAGTAGGACCTCGTGATCTTCGTGATCACGCAAAAGTTCCCTCCGTACGTCCATCGTCTTTGCTCCCGACCTCAGGTAATTGAATGTTCAGTGCCTCGTTCGAGGCGACGCAACTCCAAGGACAGCAACGACCATGCCGCTCGAGCGAGCGGCAAATTTGCTCATTGTGATACGGCCGCGCGCCGAGGCGACGCAAGAATTGCGCGCTGTCAATCGGTGCGCGCAGCTTTTGCGCCAGAGGCGCTACGGCATTCCAGCGATCCGGCAGCTGCCGTGGGGGAGGGGCGCTCGCACTCCCGCATCGCAACCCGAGCTTCGACTCGGTTCCTGATGCGTTACGTCTGGGGCATTCGTCCGGGAAACGCGCGCACACCGCCAAGTCGCTCGACAACCTGGGTTCCGAAGTCTCTGATGCGCCATGGCATCCATTCTTTTTCAGCCGACGAAGCTCGCTTCGCTGGCTCTCCAAAATCACATCGTGATGTCGCCCATGACGCGTTCGCGCGCGGGCGCGCACTCGGCGCCGACCGAACTTGCTGCGACGTACTACGAGCAGCGGGCGAGTGCGGGGCTGATCATTACCGAGGGTACGTCACCTTCACCGAACGGCCATGGCTACGCCCGAATTCCGGGTCTTTGGAACGATGCGCAAGTCGCCGGATGGGCGGAGGTGACCAAGCGGGTGCACGCCAGAGGCGCCAAAATATTTGCTCAACTGATGCACACGGGCCGGGTGTCTCATCCGCTCAACATGCCCGAGGGTGCAGCCGTGCTCGCACCATCGGCGGTTCGTCTCGACGGTCAAATGTGGACCGATCAAAAGCAGGCTCAGGATTATCCCACGCCCCGTGCGATGACCGAAGCCGAGATTCGAATTGCACTCGAAGAACACGTGAGCGCGGCACGTAACGCGATCAAGGCTGGCTTCGACGGCGTCGAGTTGCATGGCGCAAACGGCTACCTCACCGAGCAATTCCTCAATCCACACACCAACCAACGCTCGGACGGCTACGGTGGTAGCGTGGCCGCACGCACACGCTTTGCTCTGGAGGCAGTCCGCGGCATGGCTGACGCCATCGGCAGAGAACGAGTCGGTATCCGCCTGTCGCCGTACGGCGCGGCCAGTGGCATGAGCCCGTATCCCGAGGTGGATGCCACGTATCTGCTCTTGGCGCAGGAATTCAGCAAGCTGGGCATCGCCTACCTGCATGTCGTCGATCATTCCGCGATGGGCGCGCCGTCGGTCCCGGCTTCGATCAAACAGACGATCCGCGAACACTTCGAGGGCACCTACATCGCTGCTGGTGGCTTCGACCGCGCAGCTGCCGAGAAGGTGCTCGAAAGCAAAGCTGCCGATCTGGTCGGGTTTGGCCGGCCATTTTTGGCGAATCCGGATCTCGTGACACGCTTGGAGAACGGCTGGGAACTCGCGGCCGCCGACATGTCGAAGGCGTACTCGCCGGGGCCTCAGGGCTACATCGACTACCCCGCGTACGGCGCCTGATTTCTGCCAGGGCAGGTGGGCAGGCACGCCCAGTCGAAACTCGAGCAGCCGCCCCATCGGACACGGGGGCCGCTGCTTGACCCACCTGGCCGGGCGAGGCAACTATCGTCGAATGCGGACAGCGCGCAAAACGCCGGCGATCACGGAGGAGGCCATGGACCGCGCGATGGAGCGCTTTCGTGCGGTGCTTCGCGAGCGTTCACTGAAGATGTCCAAGGTCCGGGAATCGATTGCGCGCACCGCGCTCAGCTACCAGGGCCACTTCAGCGTGGACGACCTGATCGGCGTCCTGCATCAACGTGGCGTGCGCGACGCCCACCTGGCTACCGTGTATCGAGCCATGCCGCTCTTGATCGACGCCGGGCTGGTCCAGCTCGCGCTGGTCGGGAAGAGCGATGGCCAACGCTATGAGACGGCCTTCGAGCGCGAGCACCACGATCACCTCGTCTGTACCGGTTGCGGACGCGTGGTCGAATACCAGTCCGAGACGCTGGAGGCTCTGCAGCGCGAAATTGCCAAACGCTACGATTTCGAACTCGATGATCACGTGCACGAGATGAGGGGACGCTGTAAGGACTGCCGGCGCTCGGGCGCCGCCCCGCGAGCCGCGCACTAGGGCTTAGGCCTGATTTGATGTGTCTGCCGAGCCCCGCCACTGCGTAGAGGACATCCTCACACCTCGGGCGGCGATCTTTTCTGGCTGGTAGTGCGAAGGACGCCGATCTGAGCGGTCGTTAGTACGTTCCTGGCGGGCACATTTCGGTCCTAACGGCGAGCCGGCTCCGCTGTCGGAGCGCACTGACGAGGTGCACCGAGAACGCCTCGGGGCCTCGCTTGGTCTCGACCGCCCAAGAACGACGCTTGCTGGCGGCTATTTTCGCGGCAACGTGCAGCGCGCCGAAGGAGTTTCGAGCATGCAACCAATTATGCGCTCGGCAAAGCAAGCGAATGTTCCGAGCGTCGGCCGCGCCGAACCGTGCAAAGGGCTCGACGTGATCGAACTCGAGAAATGCTCGGACATCGCAGCGCCGACGCTCCGCCGAAACGAACGCGCATCGTCCCTGGTCGCGATGGTTAGCTTCTCGCCGCACTGCCACGGCCACGTAGCGCGTACGTTTACCGATCGGCACTGAGCGGCTCTCTCCGCTCGGAGGCGCGATTGCGGCTGCGGATGAAACTCCACCTGGCGGAGCTGCCCGTTCAGCGGTGCGCACCGGCTTCGCCTCCGACCTGGCTCGGCGCGGCCTCGAACCAATACGAAGCGTCGCTTCTCTCCCTGCCGTACGAAGCTTGCCAGCGCCAGCTTCATCAAACCCGCGAGATCGCCGTTTGGCAGGCGGTGGCTGGCGAGCTGAGCCTCGCCACGTAAGTTGATGGTTCGGGCCTCCGTTCTGAGCACGGATTCTGAGGGCCAATAGCGAAACCCCCTCAGAAAACTTTCCCAAGTCGTTCCAAGGGGGCTCGTCTCCGAGTTGCGAGACAACGGAGGAGAC
>DATEPG010000325.1:0-12442 GCA_035273265.1 Polyangiaceae bacterium | reverse complement strand
TTGACGGTGACGCCCTGCTGGCGCGCTGCCGCGGTGAGCGACTTGCCCTCCACCACGGCCACGAGAGTTGCGAGATCCGGCAAAGAATCGATCGGCATCCCTGGATTATCACGCATTCGGTGACAATTATTCCATATATTGTCGATTCTCGTGAGCCGAGCTTGGGCCTATTGCTGTGGGGACCGGCACTTCCGCTGGAGCCACCGAAACAAAGACCCACATGAAAACATCGACAAAAACGATCGCGGTTGTAGAACGGCTAGCGCGCCCGGCGGGGGCAGTCTGGGAACTGATCCGCTCAGGTCGTGACATCCACCGCATGATGCCTGCCGTGATTGAAACCTGCCGCGTCGAGGGCAGCGGAGCGGGTGCACGGCGCTATTGCACGACCAAGCACGGACCTATCGCCGAAACCATTCTCTGCGTGGATGATGACGCGCGGTTGTTTCGCTACCGCATCGACGAGCAGAGCATGATGCCCCTCGAAAGTTACGAGGGCTCCGTCCACGTCACTGACTTGGGCAACGCCGGCTGCGAAGTACTCTGGTTCGCCACCTACAATCTGCTGTCCGAGGAAGCAGACATGGCGGTGCGCGACGGCTTGCTAGGCATCCTTCGCGGCGCGATTGCTGGAATGGGTGCGCTCGTCGCGGCGGCATAACAGACTGGCGCCGCCTAGCGCTCCGGCGCATAAAGCTTGAGCACGGCCGTCAAGTTCTCCTCGGCGAACCCGCAACCGATGCCCCGCTCGAACAGGTTGCTCGCCGCCTGTGTCATCGGCACGTCGCTGTGAGCGGCGCGGGCTTGAGCTACCGCGTATCGCAAGTCCTTGGCGGCAAGTCGCAGCGGAAACAAGGGCGCAAAGGCACCAGCGAGCATCCCCGTCAGGGCACTCTTCGTCGAGAGGCTCATGACGGGGAGGCCGTCGAAAGCTCGCGCCAGTGCCGGGAGATCGAGTTGTACGCGCCGGGCGAGGGTGACGATCTCCGCGAGGGTCGCCACTTGAGCTGCAAATAGAGCGTTCGCAAGCAATTTTGCGTGCGCGCCGGCTGGCGAGGCGCCAAGCAGATGAATCGCACTCCCCATGCGCAGCAGGGTCGGCCTCGCCCTTTCCAGCGCCGAGGCGTCGCCACCAGCAAGGAACATTAGGCTACCGGCGTCGGCCTGAGGACGCGATCCGATCACGGGCGCGTCGATCAACGTCACTCCCTTGCTTTGTGCCTGCTGCGCGAGCTTCCCTACCCATTCCGGGGTCAAGGTGCTGCACTCAACCGCGACGGAGCCAGGCCGCATGCCTTGCAACGCTCCTGTCTCGAGCCATACCGCGCGCGAAGCGTCGTCGTCGGTGACCATCGCGATCACGATCTCGGCGTCTGCCACGGCGACGGCCGCCGTTGGCGCCAGATGGTGACTCAATGACGGGAACCCTTGCGGCACGCCGGAACGACTCCAAACCTTGAGTTCGGTGTCGTCATTCATCAATCGGGCGGCCATGCGCGCGCCCATCGCGCCGAGTCCCAAAAAGCCGACTTTGGTTCGATGCTTGTTCATCCGCGTCGCGCCTCTCGTTGAAACTGCAGGTCGAGTTGGCAATTCAAGCTCGTCATTCAATTCTTCTCCTTGCGTCGCAGGGAGCGGCGCCAGCTAGGAGTGACTCATTCCACATGGGAAGTGAACGCTCTATTTTGGCAATGACTTATTCCAAATCGGGCATAGTCGGGTCGATGGACCGCATCGATGCCCTGCGCTTGTTTTCCCGCATCGCTGAGTTGGGGAGCTTCTCGTCCGCGGCTCGCGAGCTCAAGGTGAAGCAGTCGACCGCAAGTAAGTGGGTGGCGGAGCTCGAGTCCGCGCTCGGTACGACCCTCGTCGAGCGGACGACGCGTTCAGTGCGCATTACCGAGAGTGGCCAACGTCTACTGGTTCGGGCCCGTGACATCCTTCTGGCCTTCGACGAGCTCAGCGCTGACTTCGAACAACGCGCGACCGCGCCCGGCGGGCACATCCGCGTCAGCATCCCGGTCGTCTTTGGCAGACTGTTCGTCGTCCCCGCCATTGCTGACTTTCTGAAACGCCATCCGCAAGTCAGCGCCGAGGTGGTCATCATCGACCGCTATGTCAACCTCGTGGAGGAAGGTTTCGATCTAGCTATTCGTGTCGGTCTCCCTGCGGACACCAGCGCCCGCGGACGAAAGATCGCCGAGAGCCATCGTGTCCTCGTTGGCGCCCCCGCCTATCTGAAGACCCACGGCAAGCCACGAACGCCTGACGATTTGCGCAATCACGAGTGCCTAGTCCACGGGGATGCGGGCACCCCGGTGACGTGGCGCTTCGGCAAAGTGCCCGAGAAAGGCACGCCGATTCGGGTCCGGGGTCGATTCGCCGCCAATAATAGCGAAGCCGTGGCTGTGATGGCACGCAAGGGACTCGGACTAGCCCTCGTCGCCGACTGGCTTGTCGCGGAGGACGTGCGGCGCGGGCATCTCGTCCGTCTCCTCGCTGAATACGCAGCACCACCTGCGCCGGTCTACGCCTTGAGACCACCCGGCAGGTTCTCCAGCACGACCGTGCGCGCGCTGAGTGACCATCTTGCAGAAAGCGTCGGAGCCCAGCTGAAAGCGAGCTCACCGGCCGAGCGCTGATGCAGCGACCCAGATCGCAAGCCACGGGTGCCCCCTTCGCTCGCTTCTGGCCAGTGGACGTCCGAATTCGAGACTTGCGCCCCTCAATGCCCGCAGTCGTCCAGAACCTGGGCGGTGACGCCCCCTCGCCTGTCTCGCCCAGCTCGCCGAAGAGCACGTCCACGTGGTCCAGCGCGGGAGCTGCTGGCTCCGTACCACTGCTCACCCAAACCTCAGACGAGCGTCGGTCGAGCCAGCGCTAGGACCTCGTCGACGCTCCACTGGTCGTTGGCATGCGAGCCGTATCGAGCTGCGACGATTGCGTTGCTTCGATCGACGAGGAAGTCAGCGGGAAGGCCGGTCTGATCCGCACCACCCACGAAGGGATTGGAGGGCGCAGCAACCAGACCTTTCAGCGCCGCCCCAACCACCCGCGGGTGCAGAACGGCAAAGGGCGATCGTTCGACGCCAAAGAATCCGTACCAGCGCCTCTCTGGGTCGGCTACGCAGGGGAAGGGTAGCTGGCCCTGGTAAGGCCTCATTTGCTCGGTCGCGGAGTGAAAGAACGCCACTGTGAGCACGCCCGCGTCTCTCAGGCGACTATCTGCGCGCGCAAAGCTTCGAAGGTGCAGATTGCAGACCGGGCACCCTGCGAACCGACGGAATTGAAGGTGTATCAGGTCTGATCCGGGCAAATCCACCCGGTCTCCTTGTATGCTGGTGAATTGAAGCGCGGGAAGTTGCTCGCCTGGTGAGCGACGTTTCGAGACGGCCATCCGATACATTTGGCTGTCGCTCGCCCATGTGTCGAATCGATGCAGGCCATGCACTACATGGTCTGCATCGATGATAGAACGGCGATATGCAGGTCGACCCTGGATCGCTCGTCGCGCTGAATGTGCTGCTCGAAGAACGCAGCGTGACCCGCGCCGCGCGTCGGCTGGGCATCACGCAGTCCTCCATGAGTCATCGCCTGGCCCGGCTGCGCGACGAGCTCGGCGATCCACTCTTCGTTCGGGTCGGTGCAACTTTGACGCCGACGCCACGCGCTTTGGCGATCGCAGAGCCCCTCGCCGATGCCCTGCGCGCGCTCGATGCCGCATTGGCAACGCCGCCAGCTTTCGACCCGGTGCGGACGAGCTGCAGGGCATCGATCATCATGCCGGACTTGCTCGCAGCCTTCGCCGCGTCCCTAGTCTCCCAAGTCTCGGCACATTCCGCTCGTCGACGATGCGGCCAAGCAACTCGGACTACGGGTGCGGGAAGCGCCCCTACCGCTGCCAACACTGCGCTTTTCCCTCGTCTGGCACGCGCGCTTTCAGCGCGATCCGGCGCACATCTGGCTCCGGCAGCAAGTCTTGGAACGCGTTCAGCACGCTTTCGTCAAGCGGCCGACCCCAGCCAGTGGTTCGAAGCCCCGCTCTCGAGCTGAGCGTAAGCGCGCGACGCCGAGGTAGGCTCGCGATAGCAAGCGCCTGCACTTTGCTCACACCACCCTTCTCGGAGGGAGCTCGGGGAGCGGGCTCGGAATCGCCACCCCGCGAGCGACGGCCGGGCGCGCACTGACACGCTTGAACCAGGCGTCGAGGTTTGCATGCCGACCGATCGCGAAACCTGCTGCCATTGACGCGAAGTACCAAGAGAAGAAAGCGACGTCGACGATAGAGTACTCGGAGCCCAGGAAGTAGCTACGACCCGACAAGAGCAGATCGACCAAGGCGTCGATGTGCTCGCCTTGCTCCTCGTAGCGGCGGATCCCGTAGGGCACCGCTTCGGCTGAAAACAGCGAGAAATGCATGCGCTGTCCGAACATGGGCCCCTGCAACGAAGCCTGTAAGAATAACAATTCGACTGCTCGCATGCGCTCCGTGCCCGCGGACGGCACAAGGCGTCCGGCCTTGTCTGCCAGGTAGAGCAGGATTGCATCCGACTCGGTGAGCACCAGGTCGGCTTCGTTGTCTCGCAGCACGGGGATCTTTCCGGCCGGATTGATTGCTAAGAATTCCCGCGTACGCCCTTCCCCTGCAAATACGTTCACGGTATGGACCTGATAGCTAAATCCCAGCTCTTCCAGCGCGATTGCCACCTTGTGACCATTCGTCGAGCCAAAAGTATAGAAATCCATCGGAGCATTGACCTGTGCGTTCATGCCCTTACTGTCGCGACGATCCCCGTCAGTGACCACGGCCGGGAGGAACAAATACGTGTCCGCCAGTCTCACGCTTCCCTGGTTCGAACAGCTGTGAGCCACTACTCGCAAACGGACCCGCTTCGCGTACACATTCACCGCCTACCACGCGGAGGCGTCACGATGCCTGGCTTCGATAAAGGCCTGGAGACATAGACGGATGCTTGCGGAACGCAGCCCCGAAGGCGATGCGTGAATCGGACCCGACGCTTGCCGCGACTCACTCCGCTGAGTCCGAACCCGGCTTCAGCTTTGGGTGCGACCTTTCGAACTAAGCATGCGTACGGCGCGCACACGGCGCGGCGATGCATCGAGGATCTCAATCGATGGGCCATTCGGGACTTGTATCACCTCGCCCTTCGATGGGATTCGGCCCGCGACGGACACGGTCATCCCGCCCATCGTGCGCCAGTCAGCCATTTCTGGAAGGCGCAGATCGAGAACTCGATTCACTTCCCTGATCTCGGTCGCACCAGCAATGATGGCCGACCCATCGGACTGCATTTGGATCTCCTGGCTGGCTGCTGTCGCAGGCACACCGAGTTCGCCAAACAATTCCTCTGCGAGGTCTTCACGCGTGAGGAGCCCGGCGGTGCCCCCGTGTTCGTCCACGACGATAGCCAGCTCTGTTCCTTGACCTTGAAAAGATTGCAGTGTGTCGATTGCCCGCATCGACTCGGGCACGAAGCGAACTGGGCGACTCAGCGTCGATAAGACCGCGTGCGCGTCAGAATTGGTGAAGGCGTCGCGCACGCGCACATAGGCGACGATGTTGTCCGGTTCGCCCTCGAAAAGTGGGATCTTGGAATGCGGCACGTCGATCGCGAACCGTCGGAGCTCGTCGATGGTCGCCTCCTTGCGGATGGATTGGATTTGGGTGCGGGGCACCATCACGTCCTTGGCCCTCAGATCGTTGAAATCCACAGCGCGTGCTGCGATTTCTCCAATCCGAGGGTGCAGCTCACCAACCTCGCCTGCTTCCTCCAGCATTGCCTTCAGCTCGTCGGTCGACATCCGCGCTTCGGTGAACGAAGTGCTGTCACCGAACACCTTCAGGACAACGTTCGAGCTCTTCGTGAGAAGCCAGATGAGCGGCCTCGCGAGCGATGCCAGGCCGAGCAAAGGGCGCGCGACGCGTAGCGCGTACGATTCGCCTGCTCGTAGCGCGAGCGACTTTGGAACCAATTCTCCAAGCACGAGGGAGAGATACGAAATTCCAGCGACTACGACAGCGAATGCGAACTGATGTGCGTAAGTGCCGAGCACAGGGGCGAGTAGCGGCGTCAGTCGATTCGCCAGCGTATCGCCGCCGTATGCAGCGGCAGCCGCGCCGACCACGGTAATGCCAACCTGAACGGTTGCCAGAAATCGCTCCGGATTCGCACGGAGCTGGCCAATGGCCCTCGCGCTTCTGTTGCCTTCGCCCACCAATTGCTCGATGCGCGTCTTGCGCACGGTCACGATCGCTATTTCCGCGCCGGAAAATAGCCCATTGACGAGCACCAGCGCTAGAAGAACTAGGATTTCTGTCAGCATGAGCTACCGCCGCTCGTCAGTTCAGCTCGCATGGTCAACACGAAACAGCTTTCTACGGTCGGCGCAATGGTCACGTCACCGCCGTGCTTGCGCGCGAGTTCACGCGCGATGGACAGCCCGAGCCCTGCGCCCTGTGCCTGCGAACGGGCAAGCGAGGATCGGTTGAAGGGTTCGAAAACGCTCTCTCGCTCAGGCGACTGGACTCCCGGACCCTCGTCGCGAACTCGAAGGCAAATGGTTTCCGCTATTTTTGCGTCGACGCGGATCACGCCGTGAGGCGGCGAGTGGCGGATCGCGTTGTCCAGTAGATTACGTACGATCCGCTCCAAGTCACTGGGTGCAGCAAGCACGTCGCAGGCTAGCGATGCGCACTGAATATCGACGCCTTTCTCTCTGGCCAGCGGCTGAAGAGACTCGATTGCTTCACGAATCGCGACATCGAGCGGCGCGGGTCCTGCCGGGGTTGACCTTTCTTCTGCGCGGGCAAGGTCCAATAGCTGGTCGGCAAGGTGCTTGAGCCTGCCGCTCGCCTTGAGCAAGAATTCGTACGACCTTTTGTATTCTTCGGCGGAACGGTCCTTACGCATCGCGTGCTGGATCTCGCCGTGCAACGCAGCGAGCGGCGAACGAAGCTCGTGGGCGGCATGTGCAATGAATCGCCGTTGATTTCCGACGAGGGACGCGAGCCGCCCGGCGATCTCGTCGATGTCGCTACCAACGCGCCGGAGCTCGGCGTCGGAAACCTCGACAGGAACACGCGCGCCAGTCTCGCCGCGAGCGATGCGGTGCAGTGTCTCCGCGATGCGGTTGTGTTCACGCATCGTGCGGCGAACCAGCCAACCGATCGCAGCCAGGAGACACAGCGCAGACACCGCAAGAGCGATCGCCATCGCCTTCCGAACGAAACGACTATCTCCGTCCAGGTCTTCGCGGGAAGCCGCGAGGAGCAGCCGATGCTGAGGAAATCCGGGAACTCGGGTTTCGACGCCCCGGTACCGGCCACCTGCGAAGGAGAAATCGAAAGGAACATCGGTAACGGCCTTCAGCTCTTCCCGCCTAGGCGTCCCGAGATTGAACGGCTGCGTTGCGGCTAGTACCCGGCCCTGCTCGTCGAAGATGATCCCATACTTGTCGAGCGGCCCCACATCGTTCGCTGCGGGGCCAGGTCCGTCTGTGAACGAAAAATGGTTCCCCGCGGCCTCCTTCGCCTCCGCGCGCGCGACATCCAGCAGGGCGCTATCGAGCTGTCGTTCCTGGTAGCGGTCGAGGATGGCCGAGATTGCGGCGAACGACAGACTCAGCGTCAACAACGTCAACAGCGACAGGCCCCAAGTCATTCGAGCGTATGCGGTCATTGCCCACCGCCAAGGGGGGTGCAGCGAGGCGAGCATTCGACGGGCACGGACGCAATCTACTCCAGCGCGGGACGCTTGACTTACGCAGAAGGCGGGAGGGGTTCGCTCTGGCGTGGTGCGACCCACCCGCGGAGGGCAATCTTCAAAATGCCGGGAAAGACCAGCAGCGTGAGGACCGCGCTCAGCAAAATGCCAGCGATGACGACTGTAGCCAAAGGGCGCTGCACCTCGGATCCTGCACTATTTGACATCGCCATCGGCAGGAACCCGAAAGCCGCGACTGCTGCCGTGGTCAGCACTGCTCGCACCGATCTAACCGAGCCCACCATCAGCGCCTCATGGAGGACTATACCGGCGAGCAACTCGCGGCGCACTTCCGTGGCAATCACGACTCCGTTCAGCACCGAAATCCCGCCGAGCGCGATGAAGCCGACTGCCGCCGGCAAGCTAAAGGGCATCCCGCGCGCTATCAAGCCGAGCATGCCTCCGATCGTCGCTAATGGCACCAGCGCGAATACCGCGAGCGCAAAGCGCGCGTTGCTGAACATCCAGAATAACATGCCGACGATGATTAGGATCACGACCGGCACCACGATTGCCAGCCGCTTGGAAGCTCGCTCGAAGTTCTCGAACTGTCCGCCCCATTCGATGCGGTAGCCTGTGCCGAGCGGTACGCTCTTGGAGATTACTTCGCGCGCCTCGGCGACCCACGACACCAAGTCTCGCCCGCGGAGATTCACGTCCACCCGGATGAGGCGCTCGCGATTCTGTCGTTTGACAACGGAGGGGCCTTCACTCTCTTCCAGCTTGACCACTTCGTGGAGAGGAATATTGCCGGTTCCCGCGCCGCCAGTGGCTACGAATAGGTCTCCTAGCGCTGCCGCCGTGGGACGAGCTGGCGGGCCGAACACTTTGAGATCGAAACGCCGCTCCTCTTCATAGACCTGGCCGACCGCAAGGCCTTCTCTGGCTGCTGCAAGCACGTCGAAGGCGTGAGCCACACGCACACCGTAACGCGCCATGCGCGCGCGATCCGCCGTGGCGACGATCATCGGCTGGCCCATGATCCGTTCGATACGAAGATCGCCCGTGCCGCTGATCTTGCGCGCCTGACCTCCCACCAAGTTGGACAGCTTCACCAGCTCGTCCAGGTCCGGACCGAAGACCTTGATCGACACGTCCGCACGCGAGCCACTGATCAACTGGTTCGTCAAATCTTCGATTGGTTGGGAGACCGAGACGAAGGTGCCGGCGACGTGGGTTTCTATCTTGTCCTTCAACAATACCGAGAGGTCGTCAAAGTCGTCGGTAGTAGTCCACTCTTTCATTGGCTTGAGTGGGATCAACATGTCAGTGTTGTCATTGCCGACCGAGTCCAACGCGAGCTCAGCACGCCCGGTCTGTCCCAGGACCTGTTTAATCTCGGGAAATTCGAGCAGGAGCTTTTCGGTTTGCAGGTCGAGTTCTCGCGCTCGATCGAGGGAGATAGAGGGTGCGCGGCGAATGGCGACCACGGCATCTCCTTCGAAGATACGAGGCACGAATTCAGCGCCCGTTGACGCGAACCACCACCCCGACCCCACGAGCAAAACAACCATAGCCCCCAGCAGTGGCCAGTTCCAGACGAGCGCTCGCTCGAGCAGTGGTGCATACCGGCGAGTTACCTTGTCGATCCAGGTCTCCTTGTGGTGGTCGCTCGGTGGCACGAGCAGCACCATGAGTGGTGGAAAGAACACGACGGCGTAGACCAACGCTCCGAACAGCGCGCAAGCCATGGTGATCGCCATCGGCCTGAACATCTTGCCCTCCACCCCTTCGAGTGTAAGTAGCGGGATGTACACCAGCATGATGATCGCGACCGAAAACGCCACTGGCGAAGCGACACTCTTCGCGACTTCGGCGTACTCGCCTGCGCGAGCTTGCTTCGTAATTTTCTTGCCTGCCATCGCAGCGATTACGGCTTCCAAGAGGACGATGGGACCGTCTACCAAGAAGCCAAAGTCGATCGCCCCGAGCGACATCAGGTCCCCCGTGATGCCAAAAATGCGCATGCCTAGCAGGGCTATTGCCATTGCGACGGGGATGCCGAGGGCGGCCACCAATGCGCCGCGCAGTGTCCCCAACATGAGCGCCAACACGAACGTCACGACGACCACGCCTTCCACCAAGTTCGTCGCAACCGTCGATAGTGTGCGTCCTACGAAGTCAGCTCGGTCGTAGACACTTTTGATCTCGACGCCGGGAGGGAGGGTCGGCTTGACCACAGCCTCCATCTGGGCATGAACGGCGTGAATCACGTCGCGACTATTGGAGCCGATCAGCATCATCACGATGCCCGTGACTGCTTCGCCCTCGCCGTTGTGCGTAACTACGCCGTAACGCGGAGCCGGTGCGACCTTCACGTCTGCGACCTGCCTGACGAGCACCGGTGTCCCGTTCGGCTCTGTTCGCAGGACGACCTGCGCGATTTCGCTTTCGTCACGCAGCATACCGCGACCGCGAATCGCAAACGCTTCGTCATCTCGCTGAATGTAGCCGGCTCCGACGTTCATGTTCGCAGCACGCAAGCTTTCAACCACGTTTTGGATGGACAGACCCACGGCGCGTAATTTGCTGTGATCCACCACGACCTGGAATTGCTTCAGTTCCCCGCCCATGGTGTTGACTTCAATCACGCCGCGAACGCTGCGCAATTTCGGCACGATCTCCCAGTCGAGCAGCGTGCGAAGTTGCATCGCTGAGTGTTGCTTACTCGACACCACGAACCGGTAGATCGTGCCGAGCCCGCTGGACACCGGGCCTAGCTCTGGCAATCCCGCTTGCGGCGGAAGCGAGCCCTGCACGCTGCGAATGCGCTCGAGGATGAGTTGTCGAGCAAACCAGATGTCAGTTCCGTCACGGAATACGACAGTAACCGCCGACAAGCCAAAACGAGAGACGCTACGCAGCTCGACGTTGCCCGGCACACCGTTGAGTGCATTTTCAATCGGAAACGTGACGGTTCGCTCGACCTCCACCGGCGACAAACCGGCTGCCTCCGTGATGATGTCGACCTGCACGTTGGAAACGTCGGGCAGAGCATCAATGGGCAGCGTCTTCAACGCCCAGGCGCCCACACCCAAGACGACCACGAGCAAGCCCACGACCACGAACCGAAAGCGAATGCAAGCAACGACGAGATTCGAAAGCACGTTGCGGCGAACCTAGCCGTGCCTGGACGGCTTCGTTCCTTACGTCTCTGTAAGGTTCACCGATTTGGACGCTGCTTTGGGCTGAAATGTCGCAATTTGCGATGCGACGTCAACATGCTCCGGGGTTGCCCTCAGGGCTTATTGCTGCGTCTTTAGGCGCAAGCCGACGCCACGCACCGTTTCGATCATCCATGCCAAACTTCCAAGCTTGTCTCGCAGCCGGCTTACTTGAACGTCAACGATCCCCGAACCGGGATCGAATCCCATTTGCCAAACGTCCGCCAATAGGTCCGCTCGCGAAACGGGTTCGTCGGGCTGGTCGGCAAGGCGAGCCAGGAGCGCAAATTCACGTGCCGTGAGCCCAATTCGTTTGCTCCCCGATCGCGCATCCTGGCCTCGGTAGTCCAGCACCAATGCACCGATGTGCGTGAGCCAGGCGGTGGCTGCGCGGCGGTGCACCGCTTCCAACCGGGCAAACAGCTCTTCCACCTCGAACGGCTTCGTCAAATAGTCATCGGCCCCCACGCGGAGGCCAGTCACGCGGTCGTGGACCTCGCCGCGAGCGGTCAGCATCAACAGAGGCGGTGCGGCGCGTTTTTGCGTCAGGGAGCCACACAGCTCGAGTCCGTCTCCGTCTGGAAGCATCCGATCGAGGATGACGATATCGAAGGTGCTGGCCGCGAGTTCGGCCTTTGCAGCCTGTAATGTCCCGCATACCACCGGCTCATGGCCTTCGTCGCGAAGTAGCCGATCGAGCAGCTCGGACAGCTGAATGTCGTCTTCGACCACGAGCACCTTCATGTTCGAAACGCTACCCGAAACCCGCTGCTGCGCGCACCCTTGAACCGCGAGCCAGGCCAACCGCGGATGGGACGCGAATCGCGAATCGGGCAGCCTTGCTTCCCTTCCGGTGGAAAGGTGCTGATCATCGCAGCTACCAAACCTTGATAGGTGAGCCGCACGTAACATCCTTGGGCGCCAGGTTTCATTGCGTGCTCGATGCCACTCCTTGGCCACGCCCGGGAAGGTGCTCGCGAGGGAGGCCCCCCCAAATGCACCAAAACCCGGACAGACTCTTCACGATCTGCCGGGTTTCACTGAGTGCCGAAGCCCGGACTTGAACCGGGGACAACGCGCTTATGAAGCGCGTGCTCTAACCAACTGAGCTACTTCGGCTTTTGGGGGCGGGAATATGGTCGGGCCGGCCCGGGGCTGTCAAGCCGAGAAGCGCGTCTCAGCGTGAGGCTTGGGGGATCGCGCCGTAGCCGCCGGGCCCTGGGCCGTCGCGGCCGATCACGTGGTTCAGGGAGGTGTAGCTCATGGTGATCAGGGCCCTTTGGCCGAGGGCTTTGGGCAGGGGGCCAAATGAAGGGATGCGCCGGACTCCGGTCAGGACATTGCCGTCGTATTCGGCGATGCCGCTGGGGCGGACCATGCGCACCCGCTCGAGGCGGCCGTCGGCTAGGACGGCCAGTTCGAAGATCACGTGGCCGCTGCGGCCGGCTTCGATCGCCCAATCGGGGAAGGCGCGGCGCAGTTGGTCGTCGACCC
>DATEPG010000324.1:0-29627 GCA_035273265.1 Polyangiaceae bacterium | reverse complement strand
CGGCGCGCCGCCGCTCGGCGCCCCAGCGCTGGGAGCGCCAGCTCCACCCGAACCGCCGCCTCCTGCGCCGCCACTGCCGCCGTCGCAGCTGCCGGCGGGATTGCATGTCGCGCTCATGCAATCTTGCACGCTCTGCCAATGGCCAGCCGCGGAGCATGAGCGAAGCACGTTGGCCGCGCATTGGTAGGCCGGAGCGGCGCACTCGTCACACTCACCATTGACCGCGTCGCAGATCGCCGAGCAGGTTTGCACCGGCGTCCATGCCGTGCCGCTGGCATTGCACTGCTGCAAGCTCGAGCCCCCGCTGCCCGCGCACTGGTAGCTCATGGGCGTGCAGATCTTCGGGGGATTGCACTGATTCGTGGTGGTGTTGCAGCCCGCACTGCCGCACTCGGCGTCGTCCACGAAGCCTGACTTGTCCGCATTGCAGATCTGGGAGTTGCTCCCCTTGCACTTGTGTTCTCCCGCGACGCAAGCATTGCAAATACCGGTACCCGTATTGCATCCTGGAGCACCGCACGCGGTTTCGTCGACGAATCCGGATTTGTCTGCGCGACAGACCTGAGAATCATTACCGTCGCATTTGTGCTGTCCGGCGACGCAGGCATTGCAGCTGTTGCTGGTCGTGTTGCAGCCGGGCGCCCCGCAGTCCGTTCCATTGACGAACCCGGACCTGTCCGCATTGCAGATCTGAGAGTTGCTGCCCTTACATTGCCGCTGCCCCGCCGAGCAGGCATAGCAATCGTTAGTGGTCGTGTTGCAGCCCGGCGCCCCGCAGTCCGTTCCATTGACGAACCCAGATTTGTCCGCGTTACAGATCTGAGAATTGCGGTCCTTGCATTGGCGTTGACCAGTGGCGCAGGCATCGCACTTCTTCGCGCCGGAGTTGCACAAAGCAGCGGACAGGCAAGTCGTCGCGCTTTGCGACTGGCCGTCCGAGCTGCACTTTTTGAGCGCAGCCCCTTCGCACCAATAGGAATTGGCCGCGCATTGATCGCATTGGGCGTTGGCTGCGTCGCATAGGTTGGCGCAAGTCTGGCTTTGGAAGCCTTTCTGGTCGGCAGGGCAACTCTGCAGGGTTTGGCCCGCGCATTGAACCGTGCCTGCCTTGCAGGCCGCGCAGTAGTCTTGCGCGTTGCTCACCGTCATGCAGCCCAGGCCACAGGTCTGGGTCGTGTTCCACGAGCGACGATCGCCGGCGCACACCTGCAGCGTGCTTCCCGCACACGAAAGCTCGCCCGCCGCCGGGCAGGCCAAGCAGTAGCCGCTAGTGTAGCTCGGGGACTCTCCTGGGTAGCACAGGTTTTCGGCCACGCAGGTCGAAGCCTTGTCCCAACCGTTGCGGCCGGCTTGACACTTCTGCAGCTCGGCACCGTTACATTGGTAGTTGGGTAACGGCGCTCCGCAGACCACGTTGCCGCAGCCGTCTTTATATAGGCCATTTAGGCAAGAGTTGCTGCGCGGGCCCGCGCCGTCCGGATCGCTGAGCGCGCAGCTACACAGATCGTTCGTGGCGCATGTCGCCTGAGTGGTCCAGCCGGTGGCCGCCGAGCAGCGCTCCAGTACCTTGCCGTTGCAACGCAGTGGGTTCGCCGGGCATGCGGTCAAGCAGCCAGGATTCTGGCCGCTGTCGCAGTATTGGCCCGCTGGACAGGTCGTGATCGCGTTCCACTTGGAGAGATCCGCCGAGCACTGCTTGAGCTCTTGGCCGAAGCATTGGTAAGCGTTGGCCGTCATGCACGTGGGCGTGATGCAGCGCGCGCTGGGCGCGTCGCACAAGGTGGCCGACGCGCAGGTCATGTCGTCTTCGTAGCCGGTGCGGTCTGCTTTGCACTTTTGCAGAACTGCGCCGGCGCACGCATAGTCGTTCTTCCCGCACGGCGAAGGCAGGCAAGCGCCCGTGTTGCTGTCGGCGCTCACCGAGCACAAGGCAGCCGTTTGACACTCGGCTTCGTCCGACCAATGGCCATTCTTGGCGCACTTGCGCAAAATCGCGCCGTTGCATTGGTACTGCCCCTCTTTGCAAAGCTGGCCGCAGTCCCCGGCGATTGGATCGCATTCCGTGTTCGCGGGGCAATCCTTCACGATATCCCACGCGGTTTGGTCCGCGCGGCATTGGCGCAAGCTCGTGCCCTCACACATGAATCCGCTGGGGATGGGACAGGCGGGCACGCACATGTCGAAGGTCGCGACGCCGTTCGGATCGAGCGAGTTGTTCAGACGTTCCGCCGCGCCTTCGCAGAGTGCTGTATTGTTGCACGTATCGACGTTCAGCCAAGCGTCCCGTTCTGGCGGGCAACGCTGGAGAAGGGTCTCGGCACAGCGGTATTTGCCGGCTTCTGGACAGCTCGGAGCCAAACACTTTTGGTCCCAGTCGGACACCGTGGTCGCGTAGGCGGTCGTGGCGGCGCACAGCGTTTGGGACGCGCATTCATCCAGGACGACCCAAACCCCGGATTTGCACTGACGAAGCTGCGAGCCCAGGCTGCAGTCGAGCTGACCGTTGTTCACGCAGCCATTGCAGCTCGACTCGCTGCACAGGTTCTGAGCGTCACAGGTTTCGACGGTGTGCCAGCCGTTGCCGTCGCTGTCACACTGTTGGCGCGCCGCGCCTGAACAGCGAAAGTCTCCATCTTTACAAACAGAACAGCGCTTGTTCTTGGCGTCGCAGCGGTCGCTGGAGGCGCACGTGGATTTCAGGGTCCAGCCCGTATCGGCTGAGCCGCAAGACAACAAATACTCGCCGTTACAGCGGGTCTCGCCCAACGTGCACTCGGCGTCCGCGACGCTCACTGGGTTGACCGTGACGCCGCCGAACAACACCTGACAGCCGAGCAGCAGCCAAGCGAGCAGAATGCCGAACAGCAGCCAACGCGGCGCGCGGCGCACGCGGTCGCGCGAGGTGGACGCAGTCATTGAAACGCTCCATAGACCCCGAGCACACCGGGCCCGACGTAGGGATGGATGGAAGCTTGCTTGGTCTGTGCTTCAGCCGGTTCTTTGGGCTGAGTGAGCAGCAGTGCAACTCCGGTTGCAGCTCCCGCAAGCCCCACCCCAAAGCCGATGGCCGAGAGCGTGCCGAACGTGTCGTAGCGGCGTTTGTCCTCCTCGTAGCGGGCTTGCTCGGTGGCATTCTGTGGCTGACAAGTCAGACCACCGCACGCCGAGTCGATGTCGTTGCGGGCGTTGAGCCACAGGATGCCGGTTGCAGTGCCGACCGCGACGCCCAAGCCGGCCACGCCGAACGACACGTAAGTCAGCGTGCGACGTGCCTTTGGCCGCTCTTCCCGTGCGGGCTCCGAGGGCTTGGCTCGAGCAGGCGGAACGACCACGACCTCGGGCGGCGGCTCGGGGATAGGCAGCAAGCTGATCTCGAGCAGCTTTTCCTCGCCAGCGCTCAATGGCTGCTGGATGCTCTGAGTCGAGAACCCGGGCGCGCTCACGACGATCCGAAGTTCACCGGGCGTTTCCGGCAACCGTTCGCCCAAGCGTTCCGAAGGCAACGCGCGGCCGTCAATCTCGACCTGGGGCTGGCTCGTGCCTTTGACTCGCAGAGTGAGCCACGCCACCTTGGGCCGGACCGTTTCGATCTCGACCGAGGCCTCCTTCACGGCGCGCTTCCAAACCGCAGGCGCGTTGGGCGGCAGCGCTTCTCGAGTGACGGAGTCGTAAGCTGCATATGCTTCTCCAAAGCGACCGAGGCCAACCAACGCGCGCGCGTGATCGAGCACGAGCGTCGGCGCGTGGACCAACTCGTCAGCTCGCCGGAAGCGATCCTCTGCGGTGAGGTAGTCTTTCTTCTTGAGGGCCGCATAGCCCTCGCCCGCCAACCCGCGCGCGGTGGCGCGATCCGAGGCGCTGGCTTCGGCGGATGCGGGCCGCGCATGAGCGAGCAACAAAATCAGGGCAACGCCCAGGGTCGAGCAAGCTTTGCGCTGAAAGCGCTGGGCAGAATTCGAAATTGAAAGCATCAATAAGTCCCAGAAACCAACAAGGATCCGAGCCCGAAATGCAGCGATGCGCGTGGCGAGCGAGCCTGCTGCTTGCCGCTATCGGATGCCGATGGCTTGCCGCTGAAGAGCCACAGGGCGCCGCCAGCGAGCGTGGCGCCGGCGCCCATCGCCAGCAGCACCCCGGAAGCCGTGCCTAAAGTGCGGTACTTGTCGCGCTGCTGGCTGTAGTCTGCATACTCGCTCTCATTGTTGGGCACGCACACGCCAGCGTGGCATGCACTTTCGAGATCCGAATGCGCGCCAATCGCCATGAAGCCGGTGATCGAACCGGCCACCAGCGCCGCACCCCCCGCGCTCAGCAAGACGATCGGCAGCGTGCGATCGGGGCGCGCTGGCGGCGGAGGCGGAGCGAGCACCTCGACGCGGCGTGGCTTTTGCGGCGCTACGGGTGCGGCTGCGGCGCTGGGGTCGGCCTCGAGCGTCAACTCGAGCTCGGTCGACTGGCCTTCTTTGAGCGTGATGGAGCGCTGTACGGGTAAGAACCCGGCGGCTCGCGCGGAAACCGTGCGCAGACCGGGATTCGTCGCCCGTGGCACGCCTTGCGCCGCGCTTGGCACAACCTTGCCATCGACCTCGACGACAGGAGCCTGGGCGGTACCCCGAACGGTGATCGTGAGCCAGGCCATGCGCCGGTCGACCGCCGCGAGCTCTGACTGCGCCTCGACGACGGCCATTTTCCACTGCCACGGAGCGTTCGGAGCCACGCCCTCGCGGATCAACTGTTCGTAGCGCTCGTGACCTTCGACGAGCTTGCCCAGTCCGACCAGCGCCCGAGCATGATCGAGCATGAGTGTGGGAGCATGCACGAGCTCGTCCGCCCGGCGGAACAGGTCTTCTGCCGCCGCGTAGTCTTTGCGCTGTAGCGCATCAAAGCCTTGTCGAGCCAGCTCGCGCGCTCGTTCACGATCGGCTGCGACTTCGGCCGGCGCCAGTCGCGGATAAAACAGAGCCAGGGCGACGAACAACGACAGTGTCCGAAACCCAAGGGCGCTTCGATTGCGACGGCTCAGCGAGGTCTGCGGTGGCACAGGCGACTCTGCTGATCAGATAACTGCGAACCTGGCGGGAGTCGAGCCTCGCGGCCAGTTTCGAAGTCTCAAAAACGAGGCGAAAGTACTCAGTAGCAGCAGCGATGCGCAGTGCGTTTCAAAACTGCCACGCTAGTCCCAATTGAGGAGGTCCAATCATGACGCGCCCTGCATTCGTGCCTCAGTGAGCAGCGCCTGCCGGAAGGCGTGAGAAAACGCTGCCGGGCGGGCAGCGCAGCCGTCGTGGCTGCGCTGCACCCGCCCGATCGCATTGCTTCAACTCACCAGGTCGAGAACCCGGCGTAGGAGTAGTTGCCGCTGGTCGTATACACGCAATAGCCACCGTTCTTTGCCGGCGGGATCGTCGCCCAGTTCGTCCAGTTGCAGGTCATGGCAACACCATTGACGTACAGCTTGCGCGGGCTGGCGAAGTTGCCGCACGTCCCGCCCCGGAGCGGAGCGGTGGTCTGGTGGCAAGTCGCCGCCGTGCCCAAGTTATTGGCCTGGTAGTTCGTTGCGTTGAACGAGATCGGGTTCGTGCAATACCCCGCGCACGGGCCCTGGCCGGTGGTTTGAGCTTGTGCATAGACGATCAGATCGTCGACAGCGAAGCCCGTGAACGAGTTGTCATAGATGCCACCCGCGTTGAACGCGAATTGGACCCGGATTTTCGTTGGTCCCGTCGCGGGCAGTAGCTTCGAAATGTCAGCGCGGATGTCCTGCCAGCTCTTGCCTTCCTTGAGGGTGTAATCGCCGCCGGCATTGTTGCTGGCCACCACTTTGAATGCTCCGCCGTTCACCGAGAGCAGCACCTGCGCGCTGTCGGCGGACGAACTGTTTTCGGTCGTTAGGAAGTACTTGAAGCCAAGTTCAGCAGTTTGCGGGTTGGCGATCGTGATTTCGGGCGAGTTGATCGCGTGGAACACGGGGATGGGCGTGGTGTACGTGCAGGAGGCGTCCTTGCCGTAGTACAAGCTACCGGGGCTCGAATGGCCGGCTAGACTGTCCGAACAAGCGGTCGAGCGGTGCCAAAGGTTTTCCGGTTGTCCGTCGACCGTGAAGCCCTGGAGCCCATCGTTGAATGTAGCCGTGAAGATCGGCACTGGCGCGCCGACCCGGAGCTTCTGGTCGCGGCTCACCGTGCCAACGCCCGAGGTCGTGTTCACGAACTGAACGGGCGCGATGTATTTGCCGTCTGCGAGCAGCTTTGCCTGCGCCTGATCGACGGTCAGAGTCACCGTGGTCGACTGGCCCAGCGCGATCGTTCCGCTGGTCTTGTTCGTGGTCAACCAGCGGCTGGCAGCCGGGACCGCGACCGAGAAGGCGAGGTTTTGCTGCGGACCCAGGTTGTACAGCGTGAGGGTGGTGCTGGTCGGTGCGAAGGGCCCTGCGCTGAGCCCCTCCGCGGCCAGGTCGACGCCCTTGACGACCAGCCCATTGGCGATCGCGGGGCAGCTCATGCCGTGCGCGGCAAAGCCGGCACAAATCTGGCTGTAGTGCGGAGTGCCATTTTCGAGCAAGCCATCGGTATCGTCCAAGGTCAGCATGTCGACGGCGATCGAGGGGTCGATCTTGGTCCCCGAGTGGAGCAGCACCGAGCTGAACACCAACTCGCGGATGACGGCGTCCGAGGTGGACGGTTCGCTCAGGTCCAGCTGCTTCCAGATGTCCCAAACGATGCCTGAGAGCATGCCGCCGCACTCGTACATGCCACCGCACGAAGAGCAATTCGCTGCGTCGTATTGGCAGGTCGTGTTCGCGTTACGGAGCGGCGTGCTGCATTGGTTCACATAGTAGCCGAGCCCGATCTTCGGATCCTTGGCGAACAGCATGGCCACGGTGTCCGCCATGCCCTCGCCGTACTCCGATTGCCCGCTGCCAGCGACTTGTACGATGTGGTGGCCGTACTCGTGGTGGATGATGCTACGGAACGCGGTGTTGGCGTGCTCCGAGTTGCGCGGGCAGAAGGTGAGCGAGCGCGGCTGGCTGTCGCCATCGTACCAAGCGCCGCCCGTACGATCACAGGTCTGGGTGTCCGTGACGTTGAGGTTGATCCGAAAGTTGGTCTCGGTGGAGATCTCCGGATAGTCGGGCACGGACGCGAGCAGCATGTCGCGGAGATCGTTCACGCCCTTGTAGGCAGTGAGTTGTGCCAGCACCTTTTCTGGCGGAACCGCGCTGTCCTGGTGCAGAAAGTTCGCCGGACCTGGTGGAGTAACGCGCAGCGAAATCGAATTGCTGCTGCCCGCGTCGACCACTTGGAAGTACTTACCACTTACGTTGGACACGATGTTGAAGGCAGTGGTCCCCGTCTGCCTGATCGTGAAGGCCCCCAACTTGTCCGCCACCGCGTTACCCGAGGTTGACGTGACGTTGGCGTAAGGAAGAGCAGCCGTGCCCTGCACGCCGCCGCATTCCGCGGATTCCCCGCTGGTGAGGACCTTGCCCTTGACGGTGCCGCTGACATCGAAGTGAACGTTGCTCTCGACGTGCAAGATGTCACCGGTCTCGGCGTCGGCTACGAACGTCCATTTGCCTGCACCCGTGGCGGCTCGTGCCGTGTACTGCAGTGCCAACCGCGGAGCCGCCGTTTGCCCGTCGACGCCCGCAAAGATCGTCTGAGTGGGAGTACTGGCGTTGCTGAGGGCGCCCGGAATGGGCTGACCCGAAGCAGCGCTGCTCGTTCGAAGTGCCAGGAGCGCGCGGTTCAGGTCGACGGCTCGAGCCGGAGCGGACGCCTGAGCCCTGAAACTGCCCATCGGACGCAGATCTGCGTTGGCCCACACGACCGGATTGTCTCCGCCCTCGCGCACCAAAGTGCGTAGCCCTGCGCGAAATACCGGAACGCCGTCACGCTCTTGATCGTAGCTGTAGAGGCGGAACCTCGGTTTGCCGGTAGCCGGATCGTACATCAGACCGACGCCGTTCGCGCCCGCGTTGGTGGCGGGGGCTGCGGTAAGCGGAGCCGCGCCGCCCTTGAGCCGCCTGGGCTTCAGGTCATCGCGATCGAACCCCAGCGCAGGCACGCCATTCTGACGGAAGTTCTCTGCGGCATCGTCCGCAGTTCGACCGGTGGCGGCCACACCGAGCACGCGCCCAATCCCGCCGCGCTGAAAGCCGAGGATGGTCTTGGGAGCGGCCGCCGTTGCCACCTTTGCCAGAGCTGGAGCGGTCACCGTCGACGGCACCGCAGCCGATCCGACCGCGAGTGGTCCGCCCGTGACTTGGTCACCACTCGTTGACTGGTCCCCTGCGCTACACGCAACGATGCCCCCGCTGATGCCCAGCGCGAGTAGCGCGCTCAAGCGAACGATTCGTATTTTTTGACGCATGTTCTCATTCCTCTGCTCTCTGATGCCGCGAGCGATGACAGCCGTCGAGCAAACTCGAGTGCTCGACCATCAACCTCGAACGAGTGCGGTGGTAATTCCCCGCACGCTGATTGGAGTCACAATAGACGAAGATCTTCGCTTCATTCTGACTTTCTCGCGGCTCGCGGTCCGAGTGACCGGCCCAGCATCGCTCGCCGTTGCTGAGTTCAGCCGCAGCGGACGCAACTTGACCGCCAACTATTGCCGCGCGCGCCAACGCTATACCGCTTGGGTTGTCGATGGTCGCGAGCATCGGCCAGGCCACGCTCAGCCTTCGGCGTCCCGCCGCGACTCCCGAGCCGAGCACTCCACTTGTCAATGAGCTTGGCGCGTTGCTCCGCATCACCTCTGGCGAGGCTCGCTTTTGTTTGACTGCCGCGCTCGCGTTCGGCTCACAGGCGGGCGTCCGCGGCAAGCTCTATGATGGCAGAACGAGGCACGGTGAGGGAACCGTGCCGGCCTCCGCAGCTTGCTCGAGGTACACGCGCAATCGCAGCCATGGGGCAATTTCGAGCTTCACACTTCTTCGCGTGGGCAGCGTGCTCCCGCCATTCGAGGGCGTGCTAATGGAGTGCGGGCAGCATGAAGTTTACGCCGTATCAGAAGTTCGTCGTCGCGGTTCTCGCGTTCCTGCAATTCACGATCGTTCTGGATTTCATGATCTTGTCGCCGCTCGGTGCCATTCTCTTGAAAGAGTTGCAGATCACGACCAAGCAATTTGGTGCAGTCGTCTCGGCATATGCGTTCAGCGCGAGCGTCGCGGGCATTCTCGCCGCGGGCTTCGCCGACAAGTTCGACCGCAAGCGGCTCTTGCTCTTCTTCTACTCGGGATTCGTACTCGGTACGTTCCTGTGCGGCATCGCCCCCAGCTACGAGTTTTTGTTGGTGGCGCGCATGGTGACAGGCCTGTTCGGCGGAGTCATTGGCTCGATCAGCTTTGCGATCATCGCCGACCTATTTCCGTTCGAGTCGCGCGGTCGCGTGATGGGTTTCGTGATGACCGCCTTTTCGGCCAGCCAAGTGCTGGGCATTCCCCTCGGCCTGTATCTATCGAACCACTGGGGCTGGCACTCGCCGTTCTTGATGATCGTTTCAGTCAGCGCGGCGGTCGGCGTGCTGATCGCCATTCGACTCAAGCCGATCGACGAGCACTTGAAGACCCCGTCCAATCGTAATGCGCTGCGCCACCTGGCAAAAACGCTAGCCGAGCCGCGCTACTTTTGGGCCTTCGCCGCGACCACGCTGCTGGCAGTGGGCGGCTTCATGCTGATGCCCTTTGGCAGCACGTTCTGCGTGGAGAATCTCGGTATCCCACTGGCGAAGCTGCCCGCCGTTTATATCGCCACCGGGTTGGCCTCTTTCATCGCAGGTCCGCTGCTCGGTCGCTTGAGCGACTCGATCGGCAAATACCCGATGTTCTGCATCGCTTCGAGCCTGGGCTTGGCGCTCGTCATCTACTATTGCAGCCTGGGTGTCACCCCGCTCGGCATCGTGATCGCGCTCAACATGGTGCTGTTCATCGCCATCACGGCGCGCATGGTGTCGGCGCAGGCGCTGTCGTCCGCGGTGCCGGATCCAGGCGATCGCGGCGCATTCATGGCCATCAATTCATCCCTGCAACAACTCGCCGGTGGCGTTGCCTCATGGACCGCAGGCTTGATCGTCGTGCAAACCGCGGCGGGACCGCTCATGCACTACGAGGAACTGGGCTACGTCGTGGCTGGAGCGATGCTCACCACGATCATCCTGATGTTCAAAGTGAATGGCCTGGTGCGCGCTAAGCTGATGGCAGCCAAGGTGGCGGTCGGCAATGCGGCGCCGAGGGCTCACTAGCGGCGGTCCGCTGCGAAAGCGCGAGCTGAGCACGCGACGCACGCTGGGCAGCGCGCTCGTACGAAGGTGGACAGCGAAAGCCCGTGTGCTCAGTACTGCTTGCCTCGGGCACGAGAAGACGAAGTATCCGAGCTCGATTTTGCGCTGACGCGCTCATTTCCGCTATTTGCAAGGTGCCATTCCTCTATCCATTAAACGAAGTCAGGGTTGAGACGCCACGCCCCCGGTCCCCCTAGGCAAATTGCCCCAGCTCCCTCGAAGATTGCAGGCCGTACACGTTCTTCACTCTTCGGGTTTACGAAGAATGCTGACCAGCTCCCCACAGCGACTGCCATCGCCGCGCGTCACAACCCTGACTACTCAGTCAACGTACGCTCAGGGTGCCGACCCGGCAAATGAAAATTTGCGATTCAGGGTCATTGAATGTCCGCGCGCCGAGCGAACAGAATTCACCCGCTCGCTGACCCAAGACCAAGGCGAGATCGATGCAGCGGAGCCCGCGGAGCGGGCCGGCCTCGAGCTGTCTCTACGGTCCAGCGCGCGCTCTTTGCACGTCGCTTAGGGTGAAGGGCGGGAACCGTCGACGCGGTAGCGTGCTTGATCCAGATGAAGATGATCTTTGTGCAGGCGGTCGAAGAACGGTGTGAGCACGACCGAGAACGCGCCTTCGTCGTACATGCGCTGCGCGACTGCTCGCCAAAACCGTGCCTCCGGGAGCTTGGGTTCGGCGTCGAGCTTGCCGAACGTGCGCTGAACCGTGAGCTCTCGGCCGTTTTCCAGGGTGACGCTCTTGATGTCGATGGCGTTGGCGTAGGAGTGCTCGCTGGCCAGCGCGAAGCGCGTCATCTTACGGCAATTGTAGGTTCCTCCGTGCTGAATGCGCCGGACGCGCTGCCCGAGGTAACGCTGGCCTTCTTCGTTCAACGCTTGCTCGAAGCGCGCGAGACCGAGCGCAACCCCGCAGCTCACGAGCGGCTGACCGTTGTAGCGGATCTTTGCCGGCCCCCGGCGGTAGACCACGGCTTGCTCGACGCCACACGTGGGGTGCTCGGCGTTGGCTGGCCTCACCGGCAACCGTGCCAGCGTGAACTCGACGCCTGCCGCACGCAGCTTGGCTTCGCAGTCGTCAATCGGCGACGGGGGCGCGACCACTGTGTCGTTGTCGGGATCGAGATCGGCCAGCATCGGTAGCGGGGTTGGCGCAGGCGCAAGCATTGGGGCTGGCGCTGGCGTTGGCGCCGCATGGCCGACCACCGCGCACAGCAGCAATGCCGTGAACGAAGCGAGCGCGCGATGGGTCATTGGCTTTAGACGGAGCGGAGCCGCAAAGCTTGGCACGCCCAGTAGCTTTTTTCCGGTTGTCTCTGGCGGCAGCATCTCGAGTAACGGTAAGCAAGGCCCAGGCCGCTCGCGCGGCGGCGGAGATCCACGGCATTTCAAGGGGCTCGCGCGCTCCGCCCCAGGCGATGCGTCCGAGACGCACGCGGGTCCCGCGGTCGCGTACGCCTGCCGTGGACGTTCAGCGCAGCCGGCGGCTCGCGGGCTATCGACCAAACGTGGTAACCAGCTGGCCGAATGGATACGCTGACACACGGCTTGCTGGGCGCGGCGCTGGCCGCGTTGCCGCTGCCCCGTCGGCTCGAGGCCTCGGCCACCACGCCGTTCCGGGCCAGCTTGCTGGTCAGCGTCCTGGCCGCCGAGCTGCCCGATTTGGACTACTTGCTGCCGGCCGAAGACACCGTGCTGCACACCTTGTCGGCGCATCGCGGCTACAGTCATTGTCTGCTTGCGATACCGCTCGTGGCGCTGGCAGCGACGCTGCTCACTCGAGCGTTCTTTCGACGCGCGGCCTTCGCCGCCTTGTTCGCGCGGGCACTGCTGTGCGTGCCGCTCGCACACCTGTTGCCCGATCTGTGGACCGGTTGGGGCACGCGCTTGTTTCTGCCATTTTCCGAGCGGCGCTTGGCACTGGATTGGACGATGGTGATCGATCCGCTGTTCACAGCGCCGCTGGCGCTCGCCGCGCTGGCAGCCGCCTTCAAGTTGGCCCGACTGCGACCGGCCATGGCGATCGGTGCGGGAGCGGCGACACTCTATGTCGTGCTGCGGGTGGCCTCGTCCGCGCAGCTCACTCGCGAAGTGAGTCGCGCGTACCCGAGCGCGCTGAGCGTGCAGGTATTTCCGGCATTGCTCGGCGTCACGCGTTGGCGCTACGTCGTCCGGCTCGGCTCGGAATACGCAGCCGGCTCAGTCGCGCTCGGCCAGAAGCCGCGGGAGGCCGCGCGCCATGCCGTCAACGACACGGCCCTTGCCGACTTCATCGTGCGAGCGCCGACGGTGCGCGAAGCCTTGAGCTGGGCGCGCTTCCCAGTCGTCCGCAGCGCTCCGCTCGACGACGGCGCTACGCGCGTGAGCATCGCCGACTTGCGCTATCATCTGAATGGCTCGCCCACCCTCACGTTCGTGATCGACGTCGACCGCGCGGGCGTGGTGAAGAACGCCCGCCTCGATCGCGGCGGGAGCCCGAGCGAACTGTTGAAACGCCTGCGCCAGGGCCCAGGCTCCTTTTAGGGCGCCTAGGCCTACCCAAACGCCTTCAGCGCCACGGCCAGCGGCGTCTGCGCGACCATCTCCGTCGATGTCTCCATATTGCAGAGAGCTTCGAGAATTGGCGGCACTAAAGCCGTTGGCATCCGAGAAATCCGACGACCACAAGCGAGCCTCCGTAAAGCGAGCACCATTGGACAGTGCGGCCCACAGGCCTTCGGAGCCACGGCCGATGACGTCGGCCATCCCGTCGCCGTTGACGTCCGCGAAGTGCACCGACTCGTAGTACTCCGGCAAGTTCCAATTCGAGGCGTTCCGATAGTCGACGGTCCACCAAGTTGCCTGCACGTTATCGAACTCGTGCCCGGCGCTGCGAGTGTTCAAGGCCACCGCGACGCCCCAGATCCCTCTGGCAGCGATGTCCGCCCAACTGTCACCGTTCACATCTGCAAACTGAATGGTAGTAACGCGATCGACCGTGCCCCAGTTCCAGCCGTCATCCGCGGCGTCTTTGAAATTCTGGCTGAAAGCAAGCCGCTTTTTGCCAAATCCAGTGCCGGTGCTGTAGGCGATCCCAATGCCCTCGCTGGAGCGAGCGCAGATGTCGGCGCGCCCGTCGTGGTTGATATCGACCAAGCGAATGGTGCCGTACCAAGCTTCGTTGCTGCCCCATTTGCCGCTACCGTCGGCGTTGGCAAAGTCGCCGACGTTGCCCGTGCCCGGAGGGTGGGAACTGCTTCGTGGAGCCCGTCCCGCGGTGGCGGCGGACGGGCCTCGCGAAGGCGATCGACTCGGCTATTCGAGGGCTCTAAGTGACGTGGCTGCGGAATCTGCCGCTTCTGAACGCCGACAGCACTCGGTCGGCAGCATCCGCCGCTTTGCTGGCGTCTCCGCGGTGACGCAGATAATCGCTGAAGCCCGGCAATGCTTGCACTAGGTTCCCCATCGACACGAAGCCCATCTTCCAGTCCGCGAAGTGACGTTCTGCCACCTCGCGCTCGAGCAACTTCACGACCCGGTTGTGCCGCCTATCGAGACGAATGGTAGCGAACAGCCTTTCGAGCACCGCGCGATCGCCTTCGAGCACCTGCAGGAACGAGCCCGCGTGATGTAGCAGGAGCCCGCTGACGCCGAGGCGTAGGTTGTTGGTGCGCGCGCGGAGCAGAAGCGAGGCAAGCTCTGCGTCGCTGAACGGTGTGGTGGCGGCGCTCGAGTAGATCACTTGGTACACGGCCCGGGTAAACGGCCAAACTCCGCCGCAGCAAAGAGCTGCCTGGAATTTGCTTTCAAATGCCTGGCGGGAGCCGGAAATCGCTGGAGATTTGCCGGTACCAATCCGGCGCTTCGCGCCCCCCGGTGCTCGCGGCGCAGCTCGGGAGGCAATCTGGCACACGCGAGAACCTTGGAAGCAGCCATCACCGCGCGCGGCTCGCGGGTGAGTGCCAGTCCGTCGAGACGACGAACAGGGCACATCACCGCACGAGGTTGCGCGTTCCGCGAAGGTTCGCTTCAGCGGGGGCAGGCGCGGCCGCTGTGATGTCGCGCGCCGAACTGCGGAGCTCGCAGCAGATGCTTTGCGTTCGGCGCGCCCGTTCCTCCGAGGCCTACCCCCACAATCGCCAATCGTGATCTAGTACGTGATCACGAGGCGCGGCCGATCGCCTGCAGCGAGTGCCTCGTTGGAATGGAAGTTGACGGTGACGACGCCATTGCGACCAGCCATCAACACACCGCGATTGGAAACTGGCGCGGCACACCAACCCGCACCGCCCGCCACCATGGGCGTGATGTCCCAGCTGTAGGTGGTGCAGGGCCGATTCACCGGAACGGGCACGTTGAGGGGGGTGAACGGGGGCAAGCCGAAAGCAGCGGGAGCGCCACTGGTTACGTAGCACGACGAGCAGACCGCCGCTCCGGTCTGCCCCGGAGCCCAAGGCTGCGTGATGCGATGGGGGAACACGACGAGCGTGGCGCCCGTCGATGGATTCTGGGCGGTCTTCAAAAACAGTCTCGCGGAGATGATCGTGGCGCAAGTCACGACCGTGGGGATCGGAAACTGGAGCAGCGCAAGATTGAACTCGCTGGCGGTCGAGTTCAGGATGTTGTTGACGCGCAGCTCGCAGGACCGGCCGAAGTCGGTCGTTCCGGCCGCGGTGCGGCGCACCCAGGTGTCCCGAATCGCAGGCACCGTGGTGGTCAACGCTTGCGCTTGGCTTCCGACCGCATCCTGCGCGGCCGGCGCTTCAGCGGGCGAGTTGACTGCCGAAATGATCGCGACCCGATGGCCGTCGCGCAGCCGATACTCGGCGAAGCCTCGGCTCTCGTCGAACCCAGGCGGAAGCTCGTTCTCGGGCACCGCCTCGAGCAGCGGCAGGTCCTCTGCGGTAGCGGCCTTGGCCTCGCCGGCCGCCGGGGCTGCCGGAGCGGCTGGCCCCTCAGCGTCGCCTCCCGAGCGGTTCTCGACCACACACCCCGAACCGACGACGCCCGCAGTCAGCGCCAGAATGCCAATTGAACCGATTGCTTTTTTTAGCATGGATGTCCGTCCTCCCGTTGCTCCTCACGAAAGAGGAGCAGTGATTACCCGACACCCTTTTATCGCCCGCCCAATCGCGACGATAGGACGTTGTTGCACTGAACCAGCAGAGAACGAGTCACGCCATGCGCCCGCAAACATCGCGCTTCCATCCGCAATGGAAGCATGATGTCGGCGAGCGCATTCAGCGTAGGCATTTATTCGTCTTCTCGCCTCACAAACCGGACGCGGTAGCCCAGAAGTTCTCCAAGTACACCGCGCCGACGCTCATACGACCTTTGTAATCGAAGCCGCGGGCGGTTACCGCCACCTGGTCGCTGTGGATGTCCACAGCCTCGCCGAACGAGTCGCCAATGTCTTTACCGACCATGCCGCCATAGGCGCTCCAGGTGCTCCCCATCAAGCGGTAGGTGCGGATCCGGTTGCCCGAGTGTGCTCCGCTGGGATACTGCGAGAGCCCGACAATCGCCTTGTCGTTTTGGATCGCAACCGATAGCGCGCTACGATGGTCGATGAAGCGTGAACGCCATGAGCTCGCGTCCCGCTCGAGGATCTGGACCAGCCCGATGCCCGCGGCAAAGGGTGCGCTGACAATCAGGCGATTGCCGGAAATGTCGACCTTTTCCCCGTAGCGCCCCTCGGGCGTGGCATCGTTCGATGTGTAGCCGAGCGTCTGCAGCCACTGGCTGCCGCTGCGCTCGAACACGTAGGCTCGGCCCGAGCCCGCGACCGAGTCGCTCAGGTCAGCGTCGTGATTCGGAGCTCCGATGGCGATCCGGTTGCCGTCGATTGAAACCGAGTTGCCAAACGAATCGGCCGCGTGACCATCACTCGGGGTGATGACGACCGGGGAGCCCCAAGCGTTGCGGACGGCATCGTAGGTGAAGACCACGGCTCCACCGGGGTTCCCGCGACTGAGTAGTCCATTGGGCGCGCCAATCACCAAGTAGGTATCGCTCACGGCGATCGCCAGGGTCGAGTGCGCGGGAATCCGATTGTCCCTGACCACGTAGCTGAGAGCTCCGTACGAGCCATTGACCTTCTTCGCCAACAATACCGCGCCCGATTCGCCGGTGCCGGCGGTGACGTTGTACCCGGGGGCGGTCGCCGCAAGCCAGGTGTTGGAAAGGCGCACTTCCGTGCCCAAGAAGGCGTACATGAACTCCGGACCCCGTGGCACGTAGTTGATCCGGAGGTTGCCCCATTCGTACAAGTACACTCCGCCGCGGTAGTCGTCGCCAACGCCGTCTGCGTTCGTGTCGTTGCCGTCTTGCGATCCGCCGAAGGCGGTAAAGCCGCCGAATTGCGCTACCGACCGTGGCTCCGTGTAAGCCAGACCGTTGGGGCTCACCATCTGGATCTGCGCTTGAGCCCGTCCGGAGAGCGTGAGCATCGAAAGCCCGAGTCCCAGCCCGGGCAGAAGCACGCGCTTGATGAACGAACCGAGGTTGACTGAGATACTCGAATCGAGTGGACGATAGTTGCGATTGACCATGTGAAGCAAGATGGACCTCGGCAGTCTAGGCGCCAAGGGTCGACCGTGCCAATCTCGATGCACTACGCGCCAACACTCAGATCGACAGCGCCCTCCAACGCGCAGCTCTTGGCCTGCGGCCACGAGCTCTGGCTCGGATCACGATTGCTGGAACGCACGACGCCAGGGGATGCGTCGAACCAACGCCGAAAGGCCCGGGAGAACGCAGTACAATCGGCGAACCCGAGATCGTGCGCCACCACCGCGAGCGGGCGACGACTGAACGCCACCAGCTGGTGCGCGCGTTCACGACGCACCGTGGCCAACTCATCGGAGAAGCTCGTGCCGGCCATCGCCAACCGGCGTTGCAACGTGCGTGGCGATAGCTCGAGGCGCGAGCTGGCCTCGATCAGGCATTCTTGGGTCAAAATGGCTTCGCGACGCAGGTGCCGACGCAAGGCCTCTGCGATGTCGTCTCCCGCCGGCAGCGCTTTCAAGGTGCGACTCACCTCGCCTTCGAAGTGCTGATGCATGCCGGAATGTGCCAAGCGCAAGGGTCGCTCGAGCTGCGAGACCGCGAACGTCAAGCCGTTGCCTCGAGCTGAGTAGCTGACAGGCGAGGGAATGGCGCGTTCGAGGCCCGAGCTCGTGGCGGCGCGCGGGTGGGAAAGGTTCACGCGCAATGGCAGCAAGGGCGTGTCTGCGATCTCCTCGATGACGCGCACGAAGATCGACAGCATCGCCTCGTTGAAAAGGCAGGTGCTTCGATCGCTTGCCAGATGGTCGAAAACGAACGTCACTTCGTCTTCGCACTGCAGAGAGGTCCAAGTACCGCTGGTCGAGAGCAGCGGAAAGCCCCTGCAGAATGCCTCGCAGGCCACACCAAGCGTCGGCGCGGTCGCCATCTGAAAGCCCAGCACCCCGAGGCTCGCGCAGCGCACCTCTCGGAGTATCGCCGGCAATAGCTCCACCGACCCGGGTGCGGCTTGCCGCTCCCAGGTTGCGAGGGCCGCTTCCCACAGCGCGAAGCAGTCTTTTGCCTGAAAGTAGCCGTCGCTTTCGGCGCGCGTGAGTTTGAGCGCCGCTTCTGCGGATAAGCCAAGATTGGCGCGAGCAAACCGCAGAAGCCCCGCGGCGCTGAAGCCGTGCTGGCCGAGGGCGGCAATCATCCAGCTGCCCAAGGCGATGTGGGTCAGGGCCAGCAGCGGGTCGCGGCGTCGCAGCTTGAGATCGCGGGGCATCACTCGAACAACGCAGGCCGCAGGCCGAAGTCGCAGCGATCGCATTTTTTCCTGCCTGGCTGGACTCGCGTTCAGCAAAAGTTATGTTAGGGAAGCGGGCCGGATCCGGCGCTCACCATTCAGCAAGCCTTCGCTTCACCCGTGACCTGTACTGCCCATGCCGAGCTGAGCGATGCCTGCTACGTGAGTGGGCTGGCGCTGTTTCCGCGGGTCGCGTGGAGCGGGCCGGAGTTTCGTGAAGAGTGTTTACGTCGCTGGGCGGGGCAGCCCGCGAAAGACCTGGAGAACCGTCTGGCCGTGGGTCGCGGACTCGCGGAAGAGTACCTGATCTTGGCTTGCCTCGGGCTACGACCGGGAGCCATCGAGACGCTCGACGACGAATATATCGTTCCGCTGAAGGCGCGAGTGCGACGCATTTGCCCCCAACCCGCTACGGTCGACGACGTGCTGCAGATGGTGCGCGAGAAAGTGCTGTCACCGCCCGCGCCTGGCCTCTCGTCATACGAAAATCGCGGGTACCTGAGCGCTTGGCTGACGATCATTGCAGTCCGGACCGCGCTGGACGTGACTCGCCGGACACACCTGCAGAGCGGCCAGCTCGTGGAGCTCGACGAAAAGCTGATGGCGCTCGCAACGAGCCCCGAAACTGAGTACTTGTGTCAGGAGGTCCGGGCCGCGTTTCGAAAGACGCTCCGCGAAGCCATCCAACGCTTGCCCGCAAAACATCGGTTTGCGCTGAAGATGCAGCTCGTGGGAGGCTGGAGCATCGACCAGATCGGACGAGCGCTATCGACTCATCGCGCAACGGCGGCGCGCTGGCTGGTGTCGGCTCGCGAACAGTTGGAGCAGGACGTCCGGCAGCAGCTCGTCCAGCATTTGGGCTTGGACGAACGGGAAATCACGTATTTGATGGGCCATATGCGAAGTCAGCTGGATATTCGATTTTCGCAGATGTTCCGGACCGCCGAGCATTCTTCCGTGCACCTCGAGGAAGGCAGAGCCTCGGCTCTCCTGAGCCGCAGGTGAGCGAGCCCTGCCCCAACGAGCACGCCCTGTTGCAGCTGGTGCGCGGCGAGCTTGCTGCCGACGCCGTCGATGGCTTGCTCCTCCACACCGACGCTTGTGAAAATTGCGCGCTGGTGGTGGCAGAAGCGGGCCTAGCGATTTCGGCCGAAGCGGGCGACGAGGTCGGCCTGAAGCAAGCGAGCGATGCACGGGGACTCTTTGCGCCGGGGGAGCTGATTGCTTGCCGCTATCGCATTCAAGCTCGCGTCGGCCGCGGCGGCATGGGTGAGGTCTTTTCAGCCACTGATGAAGAGCTTGGCGAACGAATCGCGCTGAAGACGATTGCGCCGGCGCTCGCCTCCGATCCGTTGCTCGTCGAACATTTCAAGCGAGAGCTGCGTCTGGCGCGCAAGGTGTCGCATCCAAACGTTTGTAGAACGCTGGAATTCGGCCGGCACGACCTCGAGGCTGGCACTTCCCAATGCTTCTTCACCA
Source organism: Polyangiaceae bacterium (assembly GCA_035273265.1). GTDB lineage: Bacteria > Myxococcota_A > Polyangia > Polyangiales > Polyangiaceae > PMG-095. Next base: position 10,084 of record DATEPG010000324.1, on the reverse strand, counting down.
TGCAGTTCATCGAGGGCGTGACGTTGCGTCGCCGCCTACTCGAAGGTGGCGCTTTGGAGCTGAGCGTCGCGCTCGGCATGGTGCGCGACTTGGCGCTCGGGCTGCGGGCCATTCACGAGCAGAACATCGTTCATCGCGACATCAAACCCGACAATATCATGCTCACTTCCGGGCTCGAGAACGGCGCGCTCGTGCCCTTGTGGCTCGACTTCGGAGTGGCACGGGTCGACCTACGCGAGAGCGCCTCGCTGGGAGTGCTCGCAGGCACCCCCGACTACGCTGCGCCAGAGCTATTGCAGGGCAAGGTCGCGAGTCACGCATCCGACCTGTACGCGCTCGGACTGGTGCTCTACGAGGTGCTCGTCGGTGACCTCCCCTTCAGCCACGTGCGTTCGTTTTCGGAAGCCGCACAGCGGCAATATCTCGTGCCAGCCGCCCCGAGCACCGTCCGCACGGATCTGCCGGCGTCGCTCGACCAACTCGTTCTCGAGTGTCTGGCGACCTCTCCCCAGGATCGACCGCCGAGCGCGGCACAGGTGGCCGATCGACTCGGCTGGATTCGAGCGGAGCTGAGCGACAGCCATCCAATGCTCGCGGCGCCGGGCGCTCCGGCGCCAAAAGGGGCGGCCGCGCCTGTCCAGCAAAAGGCGCCAAAGCGCCGATGGCTATGGCTTGCTGCTGCAGCCGCCGTGAGTGCGCTCCTTGGAGCCACCTTCGCGAAAACGCGCCCCTCACGAGCCCCTGTCGCCAGTAGTCAGGGTCAGCAGCGGCAGCCGAGTTCGTCACCGTTGGTAGCCCTTCCGAAAGCGCAGCCGGATGTCACGCCCAGCGGCCTGCCGCTGGCAGCAGCCCCACCGGCTGCCTCGGCCGTAGCGGCTGCGCGCCCCAAGGCCGCACGCTCCAAGGCTGCGGAAACGCCCCGCACACCGAGTACACCGACCGCATCGAGCGCGCAGCCGCACGCCGTGAGCGACTTCGGCGGGCGACGCTAGGTTCCGGTCGCCGCGTCATCGAGCACCGACCCGCCGAGCATCGGAATCGAATAGGCAGGCCAGCGCTGCTGCCACGGCGCCGCGCGCTCCAATTCATAGGCGAGCGCGAGCAGCCGCGCGTCTTCTCCGGGAGCGGCGGCGAAATGGGCTCCGATTGGCAGACCGGCGTCCGACCACTGGAGTGGGACGGACATTGCCGGGCAGCCGGCGATGTTGTGAATTGGAGTGTATGCCAAGATTCGCCGAGTGCGCTCCAGCAACGTTTCTCGGGCAAGGATCGGTGATAGGTAGCCGAGCGGAACAGACTCCATTCCAACCGTGGGCGTCAGCACCAGGTCGAAGTGCCGCGCGACTTCGTTGTAGCAGCTGACGGCTCGCGCAAACGCCGCCAGGGAATGCGCGACGGGATCGCCCAGGCAATCCCCGAGCGCATCTACCAGCGACCAAGTAAAGGGCTCGAGCTCTGCGCTTTGCACGGGCTCACCGCGCGTACGATCGATGCTTTCGACGACGCCCGCGACGGCAGCTCCAGCTATCAGGTGATAAGCCTCCCCGAGCCCCGGCACTTCATAGCAAGGCGCTGAGACGGGCTCGACCTGGTGACCGAGCTCGCGTAGCAGCAGGATCGTTCGCTCGTGAGCACGCAGCACTGCCGCATCGGGTTCATCTCCCACCATCGAGGTCGTCCACGCGGCGATGCGGAGCCGTCGAGTCGAGGGCCCTCGCACGAAGCCCACGGGCGCGGACGCCGAGTGGTCCTCGGTCAGCGAAAGGAACAAGGCGCTATCGCGAACCGAGCGGCTCAAACAATGGTCACTCGTCATGTTGGCAAACTCGGAACCGCTGCGGTTCGCGACCACGGTTCGCCCGCGGCTCGGCTTGAACCCAAACAGACCGCAGGCAGAGGCCGGCACGCGGATCGAGCCACCCCCGTCATTGGCGTGAGCCAACGGCACCAGGCCAGCGGCGACCGCCACCGCACTCCCGCCAGACGAGCCGAGCGGCGAGCACGCGAGGTTCCAGGGATTGAGCGTCGCCCCCTCGAGTAGCGTCTCCGTGCTCGCCAAGAGTCCGAACTCGGAGAGCGCCGTTTTGCCCGCACACACGAGTCCGGCTTGCTCCAGCCGCCGACCGTACTCGGTCTGTTGCTGCGTCACTCGAGTGCCGAATAGGCGCGCGCCGAGCGACCAGCGTAGCCCCGGCCAAGGGCTCGAATCCTTCATCAAGAAAGGCACTCCGAACAGCGGACCCGCGGGGCTAGCGACGCCGGGTGCCGAAGCCGACGTCGTTACCGCGCGCAGCAGCGGATTGAGGATCGCTATGCGCTCCATGCACTCCGACCACAAGTCGGCGGGCGAGACCTCACCGCTCGCACACAGCTCGGCCTGGGCCATGGCGTCCAGTCTCGCCAGCTTGCTTAGATCTTTCATCGAGTCCGCGTCGCCCGCTCAGTTGCAGTTGGTCGGCGCCCCGTTGACGTCCGTCCAAGTGCTGTTGGTGGCGCACGGGCTCTCGGAGATGGTCGTGCCGCTCACGGCGATGTTCTGAATCTTGATCTCGCTCGAAGTGCCCGCGATCCGCAGCTGCCCGGAATTCGCGACGCGGCTCGCTTGAGTCGTGTTTCCGACGGTTACGTTGTGGGCGTTCTCGAGCAAGATGCTGTTGTTGACCGTGCCTTCGATGTCGACCTGCTCGATGCGTGCAGCGCCGCTTCCGGAGACCGAGAAGATACCGCGGCCACCCCCGCGGGCGACGACGCTCTTGGCGACGATGTTGACGGTGTCGTAACCGCTGTTGATGAGTCCATTGTCGTTTGCCATGCGGAAGGCAGCGTAGCCGGTGCCGACCGCGCAGTCCGTGCAGGTCACGAGCTCGATCGTCGCGTTGATGCTGCGATTGAGCAGTAATCCGCATTCACCTACGTCGTCCCCTTCTACCTTGCCGATCGTGATGTTGCTGATGCCGTAGGTCTCCACGATGTGGCTGCCCATGCCCGACCCGTACACGTAGTCGATGCGCAGATTCTGATTGAAGTTCGTGTCTGAGCCCGCGTTGCCACTGGTATCGACGCGAATTCCAATCCCGGCCGAGCGGGTCAAGCGAAGATCGATCTGGCCCAAATGCATGTTATTCGTGCCGCGGAAGAAGATGCCGTATTGCGGTGAGCCGGTCATCTTGAGGTTCGGGATCTCGATGTCGCGCGCGTTGCGCGCGTACAAAGGCGACCTATCGGAGCCCGAGGGTGTGCCGCTCACGTTCAGCGTGCCGCACACGTTGAGCACCGTGTAACTCGGGATCCCCACTTGAGAGGACGCCGAGATATCCCCCGAGCCTTGCACGAGAATGCTCTCTTTGGAGGTACGCCCAGAGGAGAGGCTCCCGTACGCAGCGCGCAGTGCCGCCTCCATCTCACTACCGGAGTGAACCGGTTGGCCCGCCTTCGTGACCGTCCAGGTCGAGCCCGATTTGATCATCAACGCGTTGTACCCAGCCGTAGAGCCGTTGCAGGCATAGCTGCCCGTCGACCCGCCCGAGCCGCCGCCCGCGGAGGTACCAGCCAGACCACCGCTGTTCGCTCCGGCTTGCGCGCTGCCTCCATTGCTCGCACCCGACTTGCCGCCAGTCCCGCCCGTCGCTGCGCCACCACTCGCGCTGTTCGCCCCACCCGTGGCGCTGCCGGCGGACGAGAAACTGCCCCCGTTCGATCCTCCCGTGCTGGCAGCACCAGCCGCGCCGCCCTTCATCGCGCCAGAGTTGCCGGCCGCCGGCCCGCCCGAGCCGGCAGAAGCACCGCCGGCCGCCACGGTTCCGCCGCCCCCAAGCGCGCCTCCCGTCCCCGGACCAGCTTGGCCATCGGAGCCCCCACAGCCGATGAGCAAAAGTGCAACCAAAACGGAGCGGTTTCGCGGAGCGAATTCGAAGGTGTTCACGGGAGATACCAAGCTAAGGGACTATCTCGCCCAAACCTTGGCACAATGGGCGCCTTTCCAGCAATTCATGGGGGGCGACGGCGCCCGTCGAGTCTCTCGCTGCGGCCGTTCATCGCTGCTCGCGCGGAATGCGGAAGAACGTGATCGATCCTTCGCGGTTCACTCCAAAGACGACTCCGCTCGCGGCTTGCGTCAGCTCCAGGTACTCGGCCTCGTCGCCCGAACAATCGGCTACAGCTGACACTTTCTTTCCGTACCACTTGCCGGTCACATTTGCGGCATGAGCCTTCGTTGAAGGATCGTTCGAGCAACCAAGCAGCCACGCCTGACGCTGGAAGACGATGCCAGCCCCCGGTCCTTCATGGCTCGCGAGTATGGTGCTGCGGCGAGCGCGGGCCAACACCTGCAGGGAACGCCTGACGAATTCCGCCATTCCTGCGTTCATGCTGCGAACGTGATCGGCGCGCGGGCTATCTTCGATCGCGCGATCAATTGCGCAGTTTCATACCAGACACGCGAGGGACAGGGCCCTATGCCTGATCTCGAGGATGAAGCGATTGCCAGAGGTGGCGCGGCGGGACGCACTCGGCGTCGTCGGGGAGAGCGGCGAGCCGGGCCGCTACGGCGATTTACTCGGTGCTTCGCCGGGCATGCGAGCGCTTTTCTCGCAATTGAAGCTCCTGGAAGGCTCGAAGGTGACTCTGCTCGTGTCCGGTGAATCGGGCACCGGCAAGGAGCTGATCGCGCGCGCCGTGCACGACCATTCGCCCGTCAGCAAGGGTCCCTTCGTGGCCGTCAACTGCGGCGCGCTCGATCGCCAGTTGGCGCGTAGCGAGCTTTTCGGACATCAGCGCGGGGCCTTCACCGGCGCCGTCCGTTCGCAGATGGGTGCGTTCGAGGCAGCCCAGGGCGGTACGTTGTTTTTGGACGAGCTTGGCGAATTGCCGATCGACATTCAGCCCATGCTACTCCGCGCGCTGGAGCGGAGGAGGATCACGGCCGTGGGTTGCAGCGACGAACGTCCCGTCGACGTACGCTTGATCGCCGCTACCAACCGAGATTTGGCGGCCGGAGTGCGCGCCGGTACCTTCCGAGAGGACCTGTACTATCGGATCGTGGTCGTGCACATCACTGTGCTGCCCCTCCGCCAGCGGCCGGAAGACATCGCGGTACTCGCGCAAGACTTTGCACGACGGCTGGCGGTTCACACATTGCCCGACGACGCGCTCGAGATCTTCGAGAGACAACCGTGGCCCGGCAATGTTCGAGAGCTCCGCAACGCGGTCGAAGCCTATGCGACGCTGGGAGTTCTGCCCGCCGGCAATTCTCGTGAGGACAGCGAGCTCGACCTCGCGCTGGACGCCTTCGTCGATCCCAGCAAGACCTACGCCGAGCAGAAGCACGAGATCCTCGAGCAATTTGCGCGAGCCTATCTACAACGATTGCTCGCGCGAACTCGCGGCAATCAATCCGAAGCCGCACGCCTTTCCGGGCTCGAGCGCAGCTATCTCGGTCGACTGATGGACAAGCTGGGCTTACACACGAACGGCTAACAGCCGGGCTCTTTCCGCACGGGCGTACAATACGGAGTTGAAGGGGCGGCGTATTTACATTGGGTACGGCCAGATTGCTGTGCCGTCTCGCTATCCGCTTCGGATTGCCGGGCGACCTCGTTTATCTCTCAAGGTAGGTACATCATGCGTTCTGCGCGAAAGTGTTGGCCCTTCGGGATTCTGGGAGTTGGTCTGCTCAGCGCAGGCTTATTGCTCACCTACCGCGCTTACGCGGCGGCGGGTGCATGCGGCAACTGCAAAATTACACGCATCGGTTCGACGAGCACTGGCTATGTGATCGTCACGACGTCGTTGAACATGGCTGGACCGTGCGCGAACCCCAACTGGATGGTTTTCGATCCAAACAGCGCGAAGGGGAAATCGCTGATGTCGTTGGCTTCCGCCGCGTACCTCTCTGGCGCGCGTATCGACATGGCCGGCACCAACAGCTGCTCTAGCAGCGCCACGGCCGGAATCGTGGCCGAAAACATGGACACACTCCTGCTTCATTAGTCGAAGGGCCAAGGCAGACCCATGCGCAGCGTACGTGGCACGATCCGGGTGATGGCGGGCACAATCTGCGCCATTTTGGGCATATTGACGGCCGCTCCGAGCGCGCGATCCGACCCGGGAACGGTCCTGAGTTGGTACGCGGCGCGCGGGCCGCAAGCGAAGAACAATTGGCTCTATGGCGATGATGCCTGCGTGCACGGCTGGGAGGACTGCAACCGCTGCGCCCCGACGGTCGAGCAACAGTGGGCCGACATGGGCGCGGGCGCGCTCTCCTGGCGCGCCCGAAGCTGGCACTTTGGCTGGGATCGCAGCGTGGCACCCTCCGGACTCACGCCGACGACTGCCTGGAATCCTGCCAGCATTCCCGGAATCATCCCGCTGCCCAACTTGTTCGCGGAATGGTCCTATCATGCTCAAGGCTTCGTTCGCACCAACGATGCGGCCGTCAAATACGCCATGAGCCACAGCGACGATCGCCATGGCTCACTGACCTTCATCAGCAGCAGCTACAACATCTACGCGATGCACGAGACGTTTACTGCCCATCCGAGTGGCGTCTTCACATTGGGCAAATACGTGGGGATGGTGGACGGCACGGATGTGGTGCACTTCTTCGACGTGCGACGCGCGCTGGAGTCGCACGCAATTTCGTACACCATGAGCGCTGCGGTCGCTGGTGGACCGGGCGTAAAGGATGGCAACGGAGGGATCGCCATGGCCAAGCTATTTCATGGTGGATACCTAGTGATCGTGGGCCAAGGCGGCATCAGTAACCCCTCGCAGGAGACCTACTTCTACTTTACAGATGGGCCGCTCACTGCGCCCAACCGCTTGCAATGGCTCGGCACGGCGGCCTACACGGGGCCGGCGGGCGCCGGCCAATCAGAAAATATCTCAATGATCACCGAGTGCGGCACGGGGCAGCTCTACACCGTGCACATTGCTGGCGACGACGCCCTCGACGGCAAGGGTTGGTATCGACTTTCCAAGGTCATTTGGGGAGAGACCGGCCCGGGCCTGCAGACGGTCGCCGTCAAGGGGGTCAATCAGTATGACGAGTATTGCCATCACCGCAGCGCAGCGAGCGCTTCGGTACGCGATAACGGTTATCTCGACCTCTATTGCCACGAACGCGCCGAGGACAACGGCTTTCTCAGCGGGCAGGGAGACGATTGGGAGTTTCGCGAAGGCCTCAATTACTACAACTGATGGCCGTATACCCTGCCTCGACTTGCGGGTCTTGCCGACGACGAGCGGTGCCCGTGCTCAAAAATCCGTCGCTACGCTGATCGTGCGCTGCTCGGCGATCGCCTGCTCGATTCGAGCCTGCTTGGCCTCGGCGAGGGACACCGCATCCGCACCCAGGAACAGATGCAGCGGGGGGTTGTCTCGCTCGTAGACGTCGATCAATGCGTCGGCCAGCTTCTGCGGATCGCCGGGCTGGTTGCCGTCGATGACTTGTCCGTGCTGCTTGCGTGAGGCACGGGCCGCCTCGTACGCGGCGATCGGTTTCTTCGGCTCCATCAACGATGCCTCGCTGAGAAAGCTGGTACGAAAGTAGCCCGGGTAGACCAACGTCACCTTCACGCCCAACGGCAACAGGTCCGCGTGCAGCGCCTCGGTGAGACCAGAAAGCGCGAATTTCGTCGCGCAGTAGATGCCCCAGCCGGAAAAGCCGCCGACGTACCCGGCAATCGAGGACACATTGAAGACGTGACCCGAGCGTTGCTCGCGCAGCACGGGCAACGCCGCACGCAACACGTTGAGCGTCCCGAACACATTCACGTCGAAATTGCGGCGCGCCTCCTCGTCACTGGTTTCCTCCACCGTGCCGAATTGCCCATAGCCCGCGTTGTTCACCACGACTTGCAACGAGCCAAAGTGTGCCTGCGTGGCCTGAATCGAGCGCAGGGTTGCCGTTTCGTCGCCGAGCTCGAGCTCCAGCGGTAGAAAGCGTTCACTCTTTGCTTCGAGCGCCCGCGTCAGTTCGCCGAGCGAGCGAGACGTTGCCGCGACTCGGTACCCCCTGGCCAGCAGCTGCTTCACCAAAATTAGACCGATCCCTTTGGAAGCCCCAGTAACGAACCAAACATCGTTCTTTTTCATGCCCTGAACGTAAGGCTGCCGGGCTCGATCGAGGTAGAGCGATCGGCCACGAGTCTTGCCCAATCCTCCAGGCGTTGCTAAGCCGTAAGCATGCGCACTGATCTAGTTACGTTGAGCCTTCGCTCCGCGCCGCACCCCGGGCTCTCGAAAACCGTTATTTCTGCGTTGCAAATCGTGCGCGCCGATCGCGTGCTGCCACGGGTGCATGCCGTACACCGCCCTTCACTTTGCTTCATCGTCCAAGGCGCCAAGCAAGTCACCGTCGGCCGCACGGTATTCCGATACCGCAGTATGGAGTTCCTATTCACTTCCGTCGATCTGCCGATGACCGGACAGGTGATCGAAGCTGCACCAGCCAAACCGTACCTGTGCCTAGTACTGGAAATCGATCCCAGCCTGGTATTCGAGCTCACGACTGCCTCCGCGGCCCTGGCGCCCGAGTATCCTGTACGCACGGAGCAGGCGATCTTCGTCGGCAAGCGCGACGAGCAGCTTGCGGATGCCTTCTTTCGACTACTGCAGTGCTCGACCAGCCCACTGGATGCCGAAGTACTCGCTCCCGGAGTGATCCGCGAGATCACCTATCGCTTGCTGCTTGGCCCTTACGGCGGTTCCGTGCGCGCGGCGGGACTGGTCGGCGGGCAAACGCAGCGCATCGCGAAAGCCATCGAACGCCTCAAACGCGAGTATGCCAAGGCCCTGCGCATCGAACAGCTCGCGCGTACCGCCGGAATGAGCCTCTCTTCCTTCCACGACCACTTCAAGCGGGTAACGACACTCAGCCCCCTGCAATACCAAAAGCAATTACGTCTTCAAGAGGCCCGCCGCCTGCTACTCGGTGACGCAGGCAGCGCCGCCGAAATCGGCTTTCAGGTCGGCTATGAGAGCCCCTCGCAATTCAGCCGCGAGTACGCGCGCTTCTTTGGGCTTCCGCCGCTCAGCGACGCAAAGCGCATCGCCGCGCGCGGGAGCTGATAAGCCAGCCCCAAGCGGCGCTCGACGAGCGCTGCAAGCCAGCCAGCGCCTCCGCTCCTGGCCTAGCTTTGCCCACATCGCTGGCAAGGTTCGAATCCCCTGCAAGCGACACGGTCGGCGACGAGTGGCACCCGTTTCGAACTACGAGCCGGATTAGGGCAGCACCGGATCGGTGAGCGTGACGACCGGACGGGCATCCTCCCCGGATTTGCGAGCCCCCGGCTGTACGTGGAAGAGATCTTGGTAGGCCTTCTCCCAACCGTCGTCGTTGGACGTCGCCTTAGCGAAGAGCCGTTTATATTCATCCTGATCCATCTTCGTTACGATGGGGATTTCGTGTCCGACAAATGACTGGATGATATAGGCTTTGCCGTTCGAGTCGAAATAGACGGTGTGCACGTGGCTGTTGTCGCTATTGCCGCGATCATTCAGATACACGTTCACGAGCTGGTTGGGCAGGATGGGACCCTCGTGCGGGCGATCGCCAGGCCCAGCGTACTTCAGCAAGTCCCCGCCGAAGTCGGTGCACTTGACCTCTTTGCAGCTCTTGGTCGACGCAGTAACGGCAGCGTCGAGCGTCAGGATCGGAGTCATCTGGGGCATTTGAGCCGGAACCTTCCTTCCCTCATACGCCTCAATCTGCTTCTCGATTTCCGCGTCGCTATCGTCTTCGAAATCGCCACTCTTACGTCGCGCCTGCTCGATCAGCGCGTCCTGCTTTGCGTTCCATTGCTCTCGAGTCGTGTTCCGACGTTTGAGCGCGTCCAGCTTGCGCTCATAGTCCGCTTGCAACCGCTCGTTTGCCTCGGTGGTCGCGCGATTGATGTAGTCCACCACTTCTTGCTTGTTGTGATTATTCGCTGGCGGAGCGTGGTGCCCCGGAGCGTTCTGTGGTGGCGGCGTTGACGGATTTTGAGGTGGAGGCGGCTGATTCTGGTTCTGGCCCTGCTGGTTCTGGCCCTGCTGGTTCTGGCCCTGCTGGTTCTGGCCCTGCTGGTTCTGGCCCTGCTGGTTC
>DATEPG010000323.1:0-2235 GCA_035273265.1 Polyangiaceae bacterium | reverse complement strand
TCGTGGCTGGAACCGGGGTTCCAATTGAGGGTGAGGGCGCTGCCTACGGGCACGCTGGTCAGCTCTGCGAGTGGGGTGCTGCCGACACTCACCGAGCTGAGTTGGGCCGGTGCGTTCGCGTTCACGTTGAAGGCGCGAAGCAGGCCTCCCGAGGCGCTGAGCGTGTAGGTCGTCGCGGCGGGCAGCGGATCGGCCGCGCGATCGCGGGTGGTATACACGACGCCGGCAATCAAGTCCGTGACTGCGGGGAGCGCGCGCGTAGCCAGCGGCGCGTTGCTCGAGCTCGTGCGCAGCGTGACGTCACCCGCGTCGAGAAACTCGACCCGACCCAGCGGCCTGAGCGGCATGTTGCTGGGGCGCTCACGATTTGGTTCAGCACACTGGCCGACTGCCGGCAGGTCGAGGCCGAAGCCCGCCAATCGCAGCATGGCGTTGGCATCTACCTCGGGCGGGGTCCGCACGAAGCCGGCGAAGGCTGCTGCTCGCGGCGCCTCGATCGAATTGAGCACCGAGCTGCGCTCGATGGTGATCAATGCGTGGGTGCTGCTACCCGCGTCCGCCTCCGTACCGTAGTCGACTGGTGCGACGGAGCAGGCTGCGCCAAGCGCACCGACGACGCTGAACGCGAGACTTGGCACCAAACGCGTGTTGGCCAGCCAGGACGGCAACTGCCAGAGAAACTGCACCACTCGCCAAGGCTAGCATCGCTCAGGGCAATTCAACAGCGCGCCGTCCATCTTGTCGGCGTCCTTCGCTAAGCCCTGCAATAACCTACTAAAATTTGGCGACCAGCGCGCCGGCCGGTCGCGCCGACCAGCCACTCAGCTGGGCGTCGTGGCGCAAGCCCGGTCGATCCAGCGACCCGGCGACGTGCGCGTAGTCGAGCTCGAGCTCGGCTGACACCCAGAAGGGCGGCAGGCCCAACGATAGGCCGACGATCGGTCCGAGCGCCATGCGGCTGGCTTCGAGCTCGTACGCTGGGGTCGAGTCGAGCGAAACCGTCCCCGACCATCGGTCAAAGCTGCCCCGCAAGCCTCCCCAAACCGAAATCAGATCGGCGTCCGAGCGGTAGCCGAGCAAGAGGGGCAAATCGACCCCAACCCCACGAGTCCCGCTCAAATCGGCGCCGGGCGGCAAATGGGCCGTACTTTGCCCAAAGTGACCGGTGAGCCCGAGTCCGGCGGACAATGCGCTGTGGCCCCATTCGAAGGCGTGCCGCAGATCGCCGCGCAATGCGTGTCCGCTGTAACTCAGGCCCGCCTCGTTGGTGCCCGGAATGCCGATGCGCGCCGCGGCAAATGCAGCGACCGCTGGGCCCTCGGCCAGTCTGACCAACGCGCCGCGCGCGGCTTTCTCCGGGGGCGTACCGGGCGTGAGCTGTTCTGTATCATTGAGGGCGTGCTGCGCGTCGCCCAGCACGAAGCGATTGCTGGCACCGACGGCGAAGGCCGTGCGCCCGGGAGCCAAGGCATGCACCGGGTGCAGGAGCGGCACGCCGCCCGCGCAGCCGCTCAGGCAAGCGAGCCCGGTGCCCGCACCGACCCAAGTTAGTGCAGCGAGCGAGTTTTTGACTGTGCGCGAGCCCACACGGTAATCCCAGCTATTTGCGGAACCGCGAAGGGAAGGTGTTGCTGGCTGCGCGCTGCTTCAGCTCCTCGTCGTCGTCGTGAAGTGAAACGGCGCGGTCGATCAGCACTTGCTCGGTCTCGACATGCTTCGGATCCGGCAGGCAACACTCGACCGGACAGACCGCTTGGCAGGCCTCGTGGTCGTCGAACCCCACGCATTCGGTGCACAGATCCGGATCGATGATGTAAATTTCATCGCCCTCGGAGATGGCATCGTTCGGGCATTCAGGCTCGCACGCTCCGCAGTTGATACAGTCGTCGGTGATGAAGGTCGACATTGCCCAAATTTTACGCTGAATTGGAGGAAGGAGGGCCGATCAGGGGCACCGGTTGGCCGAAGGTACGAATGGCCTGGCGGGCGTGTCAACTTCGAGTAGAGTCGCGGCCGCCCGATGCTTCGTAGCGATGATAGCGCGTTTTCGAGTGCTTGGCCGTTGACCCGGCTGGCCAGGCTAGCCATGGCGTTTGCTGCCCTCACCGGCGGGCTGGCCCTTGGCTGTACCCCCAAGATTGGCGATGACTGCTCGGTCTCGACCAATTGTTCCACGACCGGCGATCGCCTGTGCGACATCACGCAGCCCGGTGGCTATTGCACGAAGTTCAATTG
>DATEPG010000322.1:0-22540 GCA_035273265.1 Polyangiaceae bacterium | reverse complement strand
GGCGGTAAGGCCGGCGGCGGCGGCACGAGCGGTTCGGCCGGCGGCGGCGGCAAGGCCGGCGGCGGTGGCACTGCTGGCACGAGCGGTTCGGCTGGCGGCGGCGCCGGTACTGCCGGTACGGCTGGCACTGCCGGTACGGCTGGCACTGCCGGTACGGCTGGCACTGCCGGTACGGCTGGCACGAGTGGCGGTGGTGGCACGGCCCCCTGATCTGTCGAGCAGCTAGCAGAATGCGCGTCGAGCCCTGATCCAAACCAATGGGTTAGGGCTCGGTCGCACCGCGCGACCTTTCGGCACCGCCACTGCGGTGCCGCTGTCCGCGGTGAAATACAATCACCAAGGGCGCAGCCAACGACTGTGGCGGCGGCTCCGGCGGTGCGGGTGGGGCCGGCGGAGGTGCAGGGGCTGGCGGGGCTGGACCCGGCGGAATCGGCGGCTCGGCCTCCGCATTCGAACTTTGGCCGGGACAAAATGCCGTAGTGATTGTCGATCTCGTCAACAGCTTACGCAGCAATCTGAGTGGGCTGTACTACGAGCCTGCACTCGGGGTCGGCACCAGCTGTGCTGTGGCGCATTGAACGGTCCTTCGGAACTCTACCGCTTGCTCAACGATGGCGCGATTGGATTCCGGACACGAGCAATGGTTGGGAAGTGGGCAAGGCGTTGCACTACGCGAATGCTCTCGGTAGCCCCGATACCGAAGCCGTCACCAAAGCAGCGGCCGGCGCTGCTGCGCTGTACATCGCCTCCGAACGCGACAACGAGAACAATGGCGTCAGCCGTTTGGTCGTGGCGATGTTCGAGGGCAGCACGACCGCGCCGACGATCAATGCCTTGCGCGATTGGGGCGGCATCTTCTTCGTCGGCATCGAAGGAGATGGCATTATTTACGGCTAGACGCTCGATCACGTCGGCGGTGGTCATACGCGCGTCGCGACCATCGCTAGCGGCAATCCGAACATCGACAACGAGGGCTTCGCGATCACGCCTGAAGCCACTTGCGTCGCTGGCTTCAAGTCGGTGTTCTACTCCGATGACAGCAACACGAACCTGCACGCCATCCGTCGCGATTCGATCCCGTGCGGCGCGTCTCTGTGAGCTACGTGCCCGGCTCGTTTCGAGTATGCGTCGAGAATCGCCAGTTGTTATCGCAACCGGCGGTTGCTGATGACGCGACTTCGAGCCTTCTCGGATCACCCGCTAAACTCCTGCTGTGACTGTCCGTTCTAGCGCCTCGAGATGAAGCCCAGCTCAGAACCCTGCAGCAATCCTGACGCCGTCCAAACCGTGCCTGTGTCCGGGCTAGTAACGGAATCCGGCACGCCGGTCAGTGACGTCTGGGATAGCGAGGCGCCGACGGCCGTGCACTCACGGCGGCCGCTCTTCGCCGGCCCCCCGCGTTTGCCCACGACCTGAGCCTTTTTTTGTGGGCATCCGTCGACAATCGACGGGTGGGGACGGGGGCGAACGATTGCGACCGTGAGGCCCGGGCACTACGTTGCCCGAATGCAGGTCACGATCGTCCCTTGTCTCACCGACAACTACGCCTACGTGCTGCTGGCGCCGGGCTCGAAGCGCGCGGTAGTGGTCGACCCCAGCGAGGCCGAGCCGATCGAGCGCGTGCTCGCTCAATTGGGGGTCACGCTGGGTGCGATTCTCGCCACCCATCACCACCTCGACCACGTGGGTGGCAACGCTGCACTCGTGCAGCGCTTCCCGGGCAGCAAAGTGTTCGGCTACTCCTCCGATCGCGGCCGCATCCCCGCCCAGACTGAGTTCATCGAGCATGGCGCGACGGTAAACGTGGAAGGCTTGTCCTTCCGTGTGCTGCACATCCCCGGTCACACGTTGGGAGCGATCGCTTATTTCGGCGAAGGCGCGGTCTTCACCGGGGATACGCTGTTTGCAGCGGGCTGTGGCCGCTTGTTCGAAGGCACGCCCGCGCAAATGTACGAATCCTTGAACGTCACCTTGGCGGCCTTACCAGACGCCACGCTCGTCTATTGCGGTCACGAATACACCGCGTCCAACCTGCGCTTCGCGGCGCACTTGGAGCCTGACAACGCGGCTGTCGCGGCCAAGGCCGTGCGTGTTGCCGAACAACGCGCACGCGCGGAAGCGACCGTGCCCTCGACACTCGCCGAAGAGAAAGCCACCAATCCCTTCATGCGCGTCGATAGCCCCGCGATCATCGAACGCGTCTCGAGTAGCCTCTCGGGCGATCAAACTCCCGCTGCCATCCTAGGTGCCGTACGTGCCGCCAAAGATCGCTTTTAGGCGCGCTTTCGCGCTGGCGCTGATGCTCCTGTGCACGTCTGCCTCGTGCAAGCGCAACGCGCCACCCGGCTCGCAGCAAGCGCGCGGCGCGCAATCGCTAGGCAGGCCTGCGCACGTCGAGCGAGTCAAGCCCATGCTGCCCGCGCAAGAAATCACCTGGGACTATCCAGAGACCGAGCTCGGCCGGATGCGCGTCGTGGTGCTGCTGCCCGAGCGCGAAGCGGACGCGCGCTGGCCCGTCTTGGTGGCGCTGCATGGGCGTGGTGAGGCGCTGAAGGGGCCCGAGTTGGGCGCACGAGGCTGGGTCGACGACTACACGCTGCCTGCGACCGTCGAACGCTTGCATCGTCCTCCGATCACGCTCGACGATCTGCACGGCTTCGCCGACGACGCGCGGCTCGCGCGCCTCAACGCGAGTCTCGCTCAGCGTCCGTATCAAGGCCTGATCGTGGTCTGCCCCTACACGCCGGATACGCTCCCCGCAGACGAATCGATCGACAAAGCGTTGCCGCTCGCGCGCTTCGTGGTCGACACCGTGTTGCCGCGCACCTATCGAGAAACACCGGCGATCGGCACGCCCGAGACCACCGGCATCGACGGTGTGAGCCTCGGCGGTCGCGCCGCCCTCGGCATTGGCCTGCTGCGGCCGAAAGCGTTCGCGGTCGTCGCTTCCCTGCAAGCAGCGCTACGCAGCGACAACTCCGCGGATATCTTGAGACGTGCCCGCGAAGCGAAAGCCCAGAAGCCAGAGCTCTTCGTGCGCCTACTGACCAGCAGCGACGACTACTTCCTCAAAGCTAACCAGCTGTTGGCTGCAGACCTCAGCGCAGCAGGCATTCGCAGCGAGCTTTTGACCATCCCCGGCCCACACGACTACGAGTTCAACCGTGGCCCTGGCGGATACGAGATGCTCATGTTCCACGATCGCGTTCTTCGTAACCAGGCTGAGTTCTAGCTCCGCTGGGAGACGGCGCGACGCCGAGTGCGACGCTGTGCGCGCGGGAGCTTCAACCGAAAGCCTCTGCCTCCAACAACTCAGTGAGCGTGCGCACGACACTCCCCGCAGTGTGTTCGAAGCGCACTCCGATCATCGCGCCGCCACCTTCTGGATCAGGCAAGTGGCGGGACCACACCACCGCGCCACTCAGGGTGAGCGGATCCCAGAGATGCGGCGTGTCGATGACCAGCTCGACGCTGGTGCCAGTGGCGGCCGAATCCGAAGCCTCGACGCAAGCGCCGCCCAGGCCCAAGTCGACGATGCGCACGTCGCGGTTCCAGGTCACGTTCGCATCCGAGGCGTGCAGCGCGCCGGGCAGGCTGACCGATTGTCGGGACAAAGCGCGAAAATGCGCGGTGGGCGGCTGGGCGGACGAATCGGCAGGTTCCATGGATTCCATTGTTGGTGGAAACTCGGCGGCCTTTTTGCCGTCGTAGTCTAACTAGTTGGGGTTCTTGATGCGGCGAGGCTACGATAGCTTGCCCTACTCGGTTCAGTGAAGCCCCGGTGAAGTCCGAGGGTTTACCAAGTCTTGGGTCCTTTGGAGCAACGCTTTCATGAGCCAGGATACGCGAAAAGACCCCCGCGCAAAGGTGCTCACCATGACGGTCCGCTACAAGAGCGCGACCCTTGATGAGTTCATCGAACATCACTCCTACGACGTCAGCCGCGGCGGGATGTTCATCAAGACGCCGTCACCTTTCCCGCCGGGCACTCTGCTCAAGTTCGAGGTGAAGATCGCCGCGGATCAGAAGGTGATTCAGGGCGTGGGTCGCGTGGTTTGGAAACGTGACAGTGAAACTCAGGGGGACGTTCGTCCCGCCGGCATGGGCGTGAAGTTCATCAAGATCGACGACGCCTCTCGCAAAGTGATCGATGCGCTCGTCGAGTCGCGTGGCGATGCCACGAGTGCCTACGAAGCGGGTGGTGGCGACAGCGGCAATTTGCCGGCAAACGCTACCATCACCGCAAACGCGCCGGCAGCCGCCTCGACGAAGACGCCGGCAGCGGCAGGCGAAGCGTCGAAGCCGCCCAATCTCCGAAAGTCCACGATGATTGGCCTGGGCTCGATGAATGCGTCGCCTCGCCCGCCGGTGGCGAGTGCGCCGGAAAAGCCGAGCGCCTCGTTCTTTCCGGAAACCAAGTCGGAAGCCGAGATGCCGGCTCCCGAAGATCGCACGGTGATGAAGCAGGCCGCCGAGCTCCTGCAAGACGCCTTGCGCGAAGCAGGCGGTTCGATGGCAGAGGTGGGTAGCAGTCCGAGACAGGTCGATCCCGCGGCCAAGACCTTGGCGCCGCCGCCTGAGGAACCCGCATCGAAGCCGAGCGCCGCGCCCGTCAGCGCGCCTGCTGCATCCGCCGCGCCCGCTGTGGCCAGCGCCGAGGCGAAGCCGGTTTCTGAAAAAGCAGCACCGGTTTCGGTCAAACCCGCGTCGGTCAAACCCGCGTCAGTCAAACCCGCGTCGGCGAAGCCGCCCGTGTCCGTCCCTTCGACTCGCAAAGCCGGAGCGGTGTCTCCTGCGCCAGCGAGTCGCCGCGTGTCGGTACCCGCTGCTGCACCCGCCCCGAGCAGTTCAGGTGGCGGTGGTCGAGTGGCAGTGATCGCGCTCGTGCTGGCCGCCACTGGGGGCCTGGTGTACGCGTTCTCTACCGGCACCAAGCCGCCCGAGCCCGCACCGGTGGTCAGCGCTGAACCGGTCGCGCCCGCCGCGCCCGTCGCTACTGACGCGCCGGTTGCGGCCTCGGCGAGTGCCGACGCGCCGCCCGTCGAAAAGCTGGCGCCCTCGGCTGCGGCTTCGGCTGCACCTGCAGCTGCACCTGCAGCATCGGCGTCGGTTGCGCCCGAGGCTGCCGTGCGTCCGGCGGTTCCGGAGGTGCCAGCGGCCCCGGTTCCGAAGCCCGCGCCAGTGCCGCAAGCACGGCCCGTTGCCAAGCCCAAGCCGGCGGCCGTTACTCAGCCGAGCGAATCCGCTGCCCCCAGTCAGCCTGCTGAAAAGCCGGCCACTCCGCCGCCCGCCGCTGCGGCTCCCCCCGTGGCTCCCGAAGCGCCAGCGCCCAAACCGGCGCCCAAGCCGAAGCCTGCCGAGCCGGCCGGTGACAACCCGTACTGAGCCGACGCTCGATTCATGAGCGGCTCCTCCCATCCTAAAGGAGGCGAGGTAGACCCGCGCATCGGCACCCTACTTGCTGAGCGCTATCGCATCGACGCGTTGGTGGGCGAAGGCGGCATGGGCAAGGTCTACTCCGCCGAGCACGTGTTGATGCGCAAGCGCTTGGCCGTGAAGGTCTTGCGCCGAGAGCTCACGAGCGTGCCCGAGGTGGTCGCGCGCTTCGAACGCGAGGCGATGGCCGCGGGCAACATCGAGCATCCCAACGTGGCGGCCGCGACGGATTTCGGCAAGCTCTCGGACGGCGCGGTATTCCTGGTGCTGGAGTTCGTCTCGGGGCACAGCTTGCGCGACGAAGTCGCGCGGGGGCCGTTCGCCGTGGACCGCGCGCTGCACATTGCGCGGCAGATCGCCAGCGCGCTCTCGGCCGCGCATGCGCAGGGCATCGTGCATCGCGATCTCAAGCCGGAGAACGTGATGCTGGTGGAAAAGGGCGGCGATCCGGACTTCGTCAAAGTGTTGGATTTCGGCATCGCCAAGGTTCCCCTCGGAGATGCCGCGGTCGCCGGAGCCAAGGGCAATCCGATCACCAAGGCAGGCATGGTCTTCGGCACGCCGGAGTACATGGCGCCGGAGCAGGCGCTCGGGCAGACCGTGGATGGCCGGGCAGATCTGTACGCGCTCGGTGTGATGTTGTTCGAAATGCTGTCGGGGCTGCGTCCCTTCAGCAGTCAGAGTTCGGTCGGGATCTTGGGTCAGCAGCTGTCCAAGCCCACGCCCACCTTCGCGGAGCGAGCGCCGGATGTGCTCGTGCCGCCCGCGGTCGAGCAGATTGCGCGCAAGCTCTTGTCCCGGGACGCGTCCGAGCGATACGAATCGGCGGCTGATTTGTCGCGCGCAATCGACGTGCTGCTGGCGCCGATCCCCGGCCACGGCGTGTATCGCTACACGTTGGCGGACGGCTCCCGCCCGTCGCTGAGCGGCGCCGAAGCGAGTCAACCAGGGCAGGATGCCCCGACCAACCCGCTGCCCATTCGGGCCTTGCCAGCGAGCGAGGGCCTGCCGATGGCCGCGACGCCCACCCCGTCGGGCGCGTCGAGCCTGAAAACGAACTTCGTCGGCTTCGTGCGTAGTTTCGAGCGCGCGCGTCGCCGTTTGCCTCCGGCCCTGCGAGACGCGCTGCGCCCCGTTCCGACGCCGGCCTTACTGCTCGTCAGTTTGGTGCTGTCATTGCTCGTCGTCGCAGTGCTGCTAGCTGCCCTGGCGAAGGGAGTTCGCGCCCTCCGCGGCGACCCGCAACCGACGGCCAACGCAGCCCCGAGTGCTTCAGCCGTTGTGGGGTCGAATGCTGCTCCGCCAGTAACGACGGCTTCCGAGGGCGATTTGCAGACTGCTCAAAAGGCGGGCCTCTCCGCGCTCGAGGCGCTGGTCGAAAAGTACCCGAAGGACGCCCGGCTCTCGCTCGAGCTGGGACGCGCCGCGCTTGCGGGCAAAGACTACGTGAAGGCCGTGGGCGCCGTGGGGCGCGCACTGAGCCTCGATCCGACGCTCGCGGATAGCAAGCAAGTGGCCAGCACTCTGTTCCAGACCGCGCAGGTGAAGGCCGCCTCCGACGCGAGCTTCGCGCTCCTGTTTGGCCCGATGGGCAGCCATGGTCCCGATGTGGCGTACGACTTGGCGGCGACCGAAGTCGTCAAGCTGTGGGTCCGCACGCGCGCGGACCAGGGGCTCCGCTCGCCGGACTTCGACCGGCTCACGACGCCCGAGCTCCGGGTCGCGGTGGAATTGCGCTTTGCTACCACGTGCGCGCAGCGCCACGCGCTCTTGCCTCGCGCCAAGGAAATCGGTGACGAGCGCGCGCTCGGCTACCTCAATTTGTACCGCGTGACGACCGGTTGCGGTCGTCGTCAGCGAGACGATTGCAACAGCTGCCTGCGCGCCGACTCGCGTTTGAGCGACGCGATCGACGCCATCAAGCAGCGCAAAAAACGCTGACTAGGCGCCCGCGTCGGAAAGCGCCCGGTCCACGACGACGCGCATGATCTCGAGTGGGATAGCGCCGATGAAGAAGTAGTCGTTGACCAAGAAGGCGGGCGTCCCGGTCACGCCCAGCGCCTGGCCCGAGTCGAAATCTCTTTTTATTTCAGTGTCATAGCGCTGCGTGCTGAGTGCTTCGCGAAAGCGCACCGGGTCCAAGCCCGTATCGACCGCGAACTGTTCGAGCCCTTCGGCGTCCAAGCGAGGACTGCTCGCGCCGTACACGGCGTCGTGAAATTTCCAAAACGCTTCAGCTCCGCCTTGCGCGTACGCGGCGCGACCTGCATTGGCAGCGAGTCGGGAGTGCGCGTGAAACGGCAGCGGGTAGTCGCGCCAGACCAGCCGCACTTTGCCCGCGTAAATGCGGAGCACTTCAATCAGTACCGGATGGGCATCGGCGCAGAAAGGGCATTCGAAGTCGCTCCACATTTGGATCACGACCGTTGCGTTGGCTGCGCCCAAACTCGGATTGGCAGCGTTCGGGATCGGCACTCGGCTGCGCGCCAAGCGCGTCACCGGTAGGTCTTCGAACCGAATCGCGTTGCCGGAGTCGACCTCCGGACCAAGCGTCGCGCGGGGAGGCTTTTTCGAACCTCCCCCGCAACTATCCGTGAGCAACAGGGCGGCACAGAGCGCCGCCCTGATTGCTACACGGAAGCTCACTTACCTTCCGCCTCTTTCAGAGCGCGGTTGATCAGCTTCTTGAACGCTGCTTCCGGTTGAGCGCCGCTGATGTAGTAGCCGTTGATCACGAACGCTGGCGTGCCGTTGATGCCGGCCTTGTTGCCGGCCTCCGTGTCTGCGTCGATCTTGGCCTTGTGCTTGTTGGTGTCGAGCGCAGACTTGAATTTCTCCATGTCCAAGCCCATTTCCTGCGCGATTTTCTCGAGCGTCGCACGTTCGGTGCGGGCCTCGTCGCCGCCCTCGGCGTTGAAGATCTTGCCGTGGAATGTCCAGAACGCAGCGGAACCCTTCTGCGCGAAGGCTTCTTGGGCTGCTTGCGAGGCTTGCGGGGCATTCTTGTGGAACGGCAACGGCATGTGACGCCACACGATCTTGATCTTGTTGCCGTACTCTTTTTCAATCGCCTGGACCGTAGGCTCCACGCGCTTGCAGAACGGGCACTGGAAGTCCGAGAACTCCTGGATCACGACCTTGGCATTGGCACCGCCCTTGAACGGGCTGCTGTTGTCGGGAGCCGCGACGTCTTTCTTCTCGGGGGGCGGCGTGCCTTTGCCCTCTTTCATGATCTCTTCGTACACCTTGGCGCGCGGAGTCCCCTTGGCCACGATGGCCTTGGCTTTGACGAGTTGCTCGTCGATCGCCTTCTTGAATGCGTCGAACGGCTGCGCGCCGCTGAGGCGCACGCCATTGACGAAGAAGTGCGGCGTGCCGCGCGCTTGTAGGTCCGAGGCCAGGTCGACGCTGGCGTCGAAGCGGTCACCGAACTTGTTCGAGTCGATCGCCTTCTTCACGTCGTCCCAGTTCAGACCGAGCTTCTCGGAGACAGCCTTGAGGTCTTCGTCTTCCAGCTTCGGGGTGCTGGCGAACAAAGCATTGTGCGCGTCCCAGAAGCCCTTGTCGCCTTTTTGCTTGTAAGCATAACGCGCGACCGCCGCCGCAGGCTTGGCGCGGGGGTGGAACGGTAGCGGGTTGTCTTTCCAAACCATGCGCACGTCGTTGCCGTACGTATCCGAGACCTGCTTCAGGGTGTCTTCGACGCGCTTGCAGAAGGGGCACTGGAAGTCCGAGAACACGACCAACGTGACCAACGCGTCCTTGGGACCGCGTACTGGGTCGTCTTCCAGCACATTGACCTTCCAAACGGCTTTGTCTTCTTCTTCCGCGTCCGGTTTGGCGGCAGCGGCAGCAGGCTTGTCCGTGCCGGCAGCCTGGTTCTTGTTGGTCAGGGTGACGTACACGTCCGAGGCACGCGTTCCGCTGGCGATCAGCTTTTGCGCCTCCGCGAGCTGCGCGTCGATCACCTCTTTGAACTTGTCGAATGGCTGGGCGCCGCTGACGGTCACGCCGTTGATGCGGAACGCGGGGGTGCCGTTGGCGCCGATCTTGTTGGAGACGGCGATGTCTTCGTCGATCTTCGCCGAGAACTTCTTGGAGGCGAGCGCTTCCTTGAACTTGGCTTTGTCGACGCCGGCTTCGCCGGCCCACTTCTCGAAGTTCTCCGCGGTCAGCGCCTGCTGATTGGCAAAGGCGGTGTCGTGGAACTTCCAGAACGCTTCACTGCCCTTCAAGCCGAACACGGCCATGGCCGCTTCTGCCGCTGGGCGCGCGTTGTTGTGGAAGGGGAGCGGTTGGTTCTTCCAAACCATACGCACCTTCTTGGGCCCATAGGTGTCGCGAATTTGCTTCAGCGTCGGCTCGACGCGGGTGCAGAACGGACATTGGAAATCGCTGATGGTGACGATCGTCACTGGCGCATTGGCGTCGCCCCATTGCGGATCTTTAGCGCTCACTGGAACGCTTGCGCTGCTTTGATCGGGAATGCCCGTGGCGCTCCCTGATTCGGCCTGAATGTCGGGGCTCTTGCCTTTGTCGAGGCCCCACATCAGGAACATGCCGGCTAAAAAGCTCATAAAGAAGCCGACGATTGCGGTTCCCTTGTTCATATTGGTCTCCCAAAGCTCGCACGCGCGGTCTCCAGCGAGTGCGAGCGTTTCTGTTGCGATGATACTGCAGAGAAAAGATCGTGAGCGGCCCGCGCGTGGCGCGAGTCCGGTGTCGACGAGCCGCGCGACGCGGATGATGCGTCACGACTCGTCGTGAAGGTGGTCGTCAGCGCGCTCAGACTCGCGGAGGGCGGTCGATCGAACTGCCAAAACCGGTGGCGAGTAGCTCGTGCTCCGTGGCGGCCGTATTCACTCGTGCCGCGACCGGGCATGGTGAGATGCGAGGCAAGATCGGCAGCGCACGAACTGGCAAGTCGGGCAGGCTCAGCTTCTCCGGAGCGTCACGTTGCGGTGTGCCGGCGATGCTCGACGGCCAGCGCTGATCGCACGGACCGCCACCGCTCACGGCAGCCGAACTCGCGGGCGTTCCGATCGGAGGAGCTGCCACGGTCTGCGCACGCATGCCGCACATCGGTACTGCAGCCGACGCGCTCGAGACCCAGGCGAGCGTCAGCACGAACGCGGTCAGCGTGCACAGCCGCACCAACCAATCGCTTCGCGTGTGAGTTGCCGAGGGCATGGGTCGAGTCGGCGGGCAGTCTAGTCGGACGCCCTGCCGACACAACTCGCGACCCGGGCCGGGCATTCCCGGACCATTTCCAGCCCAGTCCGGCGATCCGAAAAGCCCTTGACTTTTTAGCTGTCAGTTTCTTGCCTACATCGGACTACCTAGGCACAGTGGGGCCCATGGACGCCCCCGAAGCAACCGGTAACGACACGAAATCACAAGAGAATACTGCCTGTGATCAGGATGCCCTGCCGCGTCGCTTCGAGCGCTACACGCTGCTCAAGCGGATCGCCCGCGGCGGCATGGGCGAAGTTTATCTCGCCACCGCAGGCGGTATCGAAGGCGCCGAACGCCCGTGCGTGGTGAAGACGATTCGCCGCGAACACGAGGAGGACCGATCGTTCCTCGCGCGCTTCCTAGACGAGGCGCGCATCCAGTCCCAGCTGCAACACCCGGGTGTTGCTCAGATCGTGGAAGCCACCAACGATTTCTCGGGCAAGCCCTACGTGGTGGTCGAATTCATCGAGGGCCGGAACCTCGGCGACGTTCGTGCACGTGCCGGTCAGCTCGGTATGCGCATGGGTTGGCCGGAATCGCTCGCGGTCAGCATCGTGATGGCCGATGCGCTTTCGCACGTGCACGATCGCACGGACGCGAGCGGTAAGCCGCTCGACATCGTGCATCGCGACCTCAGCCCTCAGAACGTGATGGTCAGCTATGGGGGCGACGTAAAGCTGATCGACTTCGGCACCGCGCGCGGACAAAACCGACGCTGCCAGACGATTGCCGGGATCGTGTTCGCGAAGCCCGGCTACGTGGCACCCGAGGTCGCGAACAACACGCCCGGCGGCGTGCCCGCGGACCTGTACGCGCTCGGCATCATGCTTTGGGAAATGCTCGCGGGTCGCCGATTCCTGTCCGGCGACGCCTCACAGCACATGGCAATGGTGGGCGCGGGCAAGCGCAATCCTACCGAGCTGGCAGCGCTGATCGGCGCTCCCAAAGAGCTCGATGCGCTGGTCGCCAAGCTGACCGCGGTGCGTCTGGAGGACCGCTATAGCTCGGCTCGCCAAGCGATGAACGACCTGGTTCGCCTGCTGCAACGCGCGCCCAGCATGGCTGACGGTGACCGCAGCGTACGCGGTCGCATCGCCCAACTGATGCAAAAATTGTATCCGGCAGAGCCGGCGCGCACGCGCTCGGAGTTTGCGCGTCTGGTCGCCCAGGCTCGAGCCACCGAGGTGCCCGTCGCGGTGATTCCACCGTCGCCCGTGGCGCCCGCCGTCGAGATCGACCCAACGCTCTTGCCTGGTACACGCTACCGGCTGTTGCGCGTGATCGGTCGCGGGGCGATGGGCGTCGTCCACGAGGCGGTGCACCTCGACTTGATGCGCAGCGTGGCGCTCAAGGTTTTGGATCCGGAGCGCATGGGTGTAGACGCCGAGCGTCGCTTCAAGGTCGAAGCGCGCGCGATTGCCCAGCTCGAGCACGAGAACCTGGTCAAGCTGTTCGAGTTCGGGGTCGCGCAAGACGGGCGCCCGTTCTACGCCATGCAGCTCTTGATCGGTGAATCTCTGGACAAGAAGATCGAGCGCGAAAAGGGCATGGATTACCGCGAAGCGATCGCCATCGGCAGACAAGCTTGCCGTGCACTCGAGACTGCGCACGCCGCCAGCGTGATCCACCGCGACATCAAGCCAGCAAATCTGTTCATGTCGGCAGACGGCACACTCAAGCTGCTCGATTTCGGCGTGGCCAAGGCGGCCTTCAACGTCGAGGCCGACGGCGAAGGCCTCAGCATCGTCGGGACGCCCGAGTACATGGCGCCCGAGCAAGCGCGCGGCGAGGCCGACCAGCGCAGTGATGTCTACTCGCTCGGCGTCGTCTTGTTCGAACTGTTGTCGGGCCGCTTGCCGCACGAAGCGGAGAGTCCCGTGCTCTTGCTCGACGCCAAATTCCGCAAAGAACCCGAATCGCTCCGAAAGCTCGTCCCTGAAAGAGGAATTCCGAAAATGGTCGATGCAGCAGTCTCGCGCGCGCTCAGCACAGAACCCGAACACCGTTACCAATCGGCCGCCGAGCTGCGCGAAGCCCTGGAGGCTGCCTTGCACGAGCCCGAGATCGTGCCCTCGCGCCGCAAATGGGTCGCGCGCGGCTTGGCCTCGGCAGTTGGCCTGGCGGTGATCGGCCTGATCGGGGTCGGCGCGTCGCGTCCAGAAATTCGGCAAAAGGCGTTGGCCGCGGCGTCACCGATGATCGAAAAGGCGCACGCGTTGCAGGCCCGCGCCGCCGCGCGCTTGCACGGCGCGCGCCCCTCGGTGGAAGCGAAGGCCCAGGTCTCGCCGCTGGCGATGCAGCCCGCTCCTGAAGTGGCCTTCGCCGCGCCCGAGGAAGTCGTGGCGGAGCCGGCGCCCGTCGCGGCCTTGCTCGCGACAACGCCTGCCTTGGACGGTAATTCGCCGGCCAGCAACGATGACGGTGAAGTCGAGGACGACGCCTCTGGCGCGAGCGTGACGAGCCCGACCGACGATGCGCAGACGACGGCGAGTGCCAAGCCGGAGAGCAGCTCGAGTGGTGAGGCCGCGATCAGCCTGGCCCACGAACTGACGGCCAAGGGCAACAAGCTCAAGGCGCTCAACGTGTTGCGACGTGCGGCGAAGAGCTCGCCCGGCGACGCCAAGGTGTTGCAAGAGCTGGCCGTCGCTGCCGAGCAGGACCGTGCCTGGGGCGAAGCCGTGCGCACCGTGCGTCGCCTGGTCGAAGTCGACCCGAGCGCGGAATCGAAGCTCGAGCTGGCGCGCCTCGAGCGCAAAACCGGCCACCGAGCGCGGGCCTTGGAGCTGGTCCGCAGCGTGCTCAACGACAACCCGAATTCGCCCGAAGCCCAGGCAATGCTCGGCCAATTGGGCGCCGTCGAGCGTGTTGCCCTGCAAAAGTAGGGGTTTACCGTAGGGGGAGACCTTCCGGGCTCAGAGTTCGAGAAGCTGG
Source organism: Polyangiaceae bacterium (assembly GCA_035273265.1). Taxonomy (GTDB): domain Bacteria; phylum Myxococcota_A; class Polyangia; order Polyangiales; family Polyangiaceae; genus PMG-095. Next base: position 8,938 of record DATEPG010000322.1, on the reverse strand, counting down.
CTCCTGAATCTGGTTCTAGTGCTAGAACGGCGCCGGACTGGATTCAGATACGGATGGCTCTCCCCCCCAGCGTTAGCGGTCAGGCGCTCGTCACCACGGGGTCACCTGTAAGAGTGATCCTCAAGTTGGCGCTGCCGACAGTGTTCGCCATGCTCGCTCAGAGCGCGGTCAACGAAGTCGACGTCATCTTCTTCTCACGTTTGCCGTGTCCGGAGTCATCGACCGCGCAGGCAGCGCTCTTGCCTTCGTTGATCTTGCTCTGGATGTTCGGCGGATCCCTGAGCGCCATTTCCGTGGGCACTCAGGCGATCGCGGCACGCCGCTTTGCGGAGGGCAAGTCGATCGACGCAGGCGCGGTGTTGGTGAACTCTTGGGTTTGCTCGTTGATCGCGGGCATCGCCTTCACTGGCATCGGCTACTTGGTGATGCCGCTCGCGCTGAACGCCCTGATCCGCGTTCCAGAAGTGCGCGAAGCCGCGCAGGGGTACTTGAATTGGCGGCTCCTGGGCATCACCTCGATGGCCGCCACCTTTTCGTTCAAGGCGTTCTTCGACGGCATTGGTAAGACCCACGTGCACATGGTCGCCTCGGTGGTCATGAACGTGATCAACGTGGTCTTGTGCATCGCGCTGGTCTTCGGTCATTGGGGCGCGCCGCGCATGGGCATGGCTGGCGCTGGCCTAGCCGGCGCTGCGTCGTCTTGGGTGGGCCTGATGATCATGGTCGCCTGGGCGATGCTCTCGCACTACCGCGTCAATTTCCGACCCTTCGACGTCACGCGGGTCGTGCGTGGGATGGTCTCGCAGATCTTGCGGCTCTCGGTACCGAGCGCGGTGGCAACCGTAGCCGTGATGAGCGGTTTCGCCTTGTTCTCCGGCATCGTCAGTCACCTGGACAGCGTTTCGAACGCCGTGGTCTTGAACGCTGCCTGTCCCGGCGGCCGCGCCGAGGCCGTCAACGGCGCGGCCACGATGATGATCGTCGGCATTCTCAAGCTCACCTTCACCGGCTGCTTGGCGTTCGGCACCTCGACCGCGACACTCGTCAGTCAGTCACTCGGTGCTGGGGAGCCCGAGAAGGCCGCGCGCTTCGGCTGGGTATCGGTTCGGCTCGGCTTGCTGATTTTCGGCGCCGTGGGCCTGCTCGAAGGGGTGTTCCTGACCGAGCCCCTGCTGCACTTCATCACCCAGAGCCCCGCAGTTTACGAGGCAGCGCTGGTACCCATGCGCATGATGGGCTTGTGCACGCCGCTGATAGCGGTCGGCATGATCCTCACCCAGGCGCTGTTCGGAGCCGGCAACACTCGCTTCGTGATGATAGTCGAACTCGTGCTGCACTTCTTCTGCCTGGTCCCCCTGGCCTGGCTGTTCGGCATCACGCTCCACCTGGGCCTGCCGGGGATCTGGGCTTCTGCCGCGATCTACGTGTTGTTGCTCACGGCGGTGATGATCTGGAAGTTCCGCGGCGGTGACTGGAAGACGATCAGCATCTAACTCCAGCTGTCGCTAGCTGAGGCGTTCGCGGTCGTGCCTGGCGGATAGATCGAGCAAAGGCCCGATGGGCACGATGCGGGTCGGATTGACGTTGGGATGGCTGGTGAAATAGTGGTGCTTGATGTGCTCGATGTTGCACGTCTCGGCGACGCCCGGCGTTTGATAGAGATCGCGCAGGTAGCCGGACAGAGCAGGGTAGTCGCTGAGCCGCCGAAGGTTACACTTGAAGTGATAGTGATACACCGGGTCGAAGCGCAGCAGCGTCGTGAAGAAGCAAATGTCTGCCTCGGTCAAGCGCGCGCCCAGCAAAAAGCGCTGCTTTTCCAGGCGAGCCTCGTAGCCGTCGAGCGCCGCGAATAGTTCGCGCACGGCGCTCTCGTAAGCGCTCTGCTTGACTGCAAAGCCGGCTCGGTACACGCCGTTGTTCACGGGCTCGTACAGCGCATCGATTTCGGCATCGATCGCGGCCTGCTGCTGCGGCGGACAGAGATCGATGCGCGCTCCGGCGAACTCGTCGAACTCACGCGAGAGCATGCGCAAGATCAGCCGCGATTCGTTGCAGACGATGGTCTGGGTTTGCTTGTCCCACAAGACGGGTACGGTGATCCGCCCGGTGTAATCCGCCTTGGCTCGGCAATAGATTTCGTACAAGTAGCGGGCGTCGTGCAGCTCGTCGGCGATCGCCCCGGGGAAGACGCCGAACTCCCAGCCGTTGTCGCCCATGTGCGGGTGCACGATACTGACGCTGATCGCCGGCTCTAGCCGCTTCAACGCGCGAGCCAGCAAGGTGCGATGCGCCCACGGACAGGCCAAGCTCAGATACAGATGATAGCGACCAGGCTCGGCGCGGAAGCCGCTCGAGCCGTCGGCGGTCACCGCGCCGCGAAACTTGGTGTCTTCGCGCACGAACTGACCTTTGTCGTCCGGCTTGTACCAATCGTTGATCCAGCGCCCGTCGATCAGCTTGCCCATCCGCCTATCATGCCCTCTCCGAGTGGCACGCACATCTGGGCACTCTCGGTTCGAAGGCCAACCGCGCCGCTCTCGGTGCAAATTGCCGTTTTGGGCCGCTCTATCGTCAGGGGTGCGCGCTTTCGCGCGCCAGTATCAAGCAAGCGACTTCGCTGCGCAGATTGGCGTCATCGTCTGCCAATGCGCTGGCTGCGTTGCCGTAATCGCCCAAGCTGGTCAGGCCGCGGGCAGCCCGTGAGCGTCTCGCGAGCTCCGGGTCGCGCACGTCCTTGATCAGTTTTGGTAGCACACTGGGGTCGCCGGCGTCCGCCAGCGCGCTCAGTGCATCGCCCTGGGCCCGCAGTTCTGATTCCGAGCTGGCTTTGGCGTTGGCAAGTTCGCGCAGCTGGCGCAGCGCGTCGCTGCGCCGCGCTGCGATCTGGCTCAGCCGCGCGAGCGCGACGACGCGCAGCTCTGGGCTCGCCTCTTTGGCTGCCTTGGCGATGGCTGCCTCGGTCTCGGGCTCCATCGGCGCCACGCGTAGCGCGAGCCGCTTTGCGTCGTCGCTGCCGTCCGAGATGTCTCGGCGGAGCCGCGCGTTCGCTACGACGGACTCGGCACCGCCGGCGCGGGCCAAAGCGTAGGACGCGCTCACCGCCGCCAGCCCCCCGCCACGCTCGGCGGCCCACGCGAGCTCGCGCGCGCCACCCGAAACGAACGAAGGCTGCGCGGTCCAGGCATCGACGATCGCGATGCGCGTGGCATCGTCTGCGCGCACCCACAGGTCCTTGAGAGCCAATACTGCGCGCTCTCCGCCTATCGCTCCCACGGCGCGAAGCGCCAGGCTCCGACTTTGCGGGTCGGGATCGACGCGGGCCGCCTCGAGCAATGCTTCCAGCTCGCCCGCGTCGTGCACATCCAGGGCCGTAGCGAAGGCGGCGCGCCGTACCTGCTGGTCCGGATCGACGATGAAGGCCTTGCGCATGTCGGTGTCGATCGGACGCTGCGCCGCGCGCGCGGCGACTGCTCGCCAAGCCGCGCTCGGCGAACGCGCGTAGCGCTGGAGCAGTGGGGCTGGGGTCGCGGCGTGTGTTTCGAGCAGTATCAGCGTCAATTCTGCGGCAATATCGTCATCGGCGCGAGCGCGTCGCTCCATCGCCGAGCGCAGCGGTCGCGCGCAACCGCGAAGCGAGCGAACGCGGCTGGCGCCGTTCGCTCCTTCGGCCGAGGTCAGCTCGCGCTCGCCGACCGCTTGCGCCAGATCGACCACCGCGTCGCGATCCAGCTTGCCCGCTTGCTGCGCGCTCTGGATATCCCGCTTCAGCTCGGCGAGGTTGCCGCTGAGAGCGGTACGAGCGGGAGGCTTGGGTCCACAGGCCGCGAGCAGCGCGAGCGAAAGCGCGCAACGTTCGACGAAAGTCAGCAGAACCCTTCGCACCCGGAGCTTCAATTGACGCTGCTGGTCGACTCGGTCTGCGCGGCTTCGGTGCGCGCGGAGGCAGCGATCTCGTCTCGCCGCTGAGCCGCTGCCGCTACGAAGCCCTCGAACAACGGGTGAGCGACCATCGGTCGGCTCTTGAATTCCGGATGGAACTGGCAACCGACGAAGTAGCGGTGTTCGGGCAGCTCGACGATCTCCACCAAGCGATCGTCCGGGCTGGTACCGCTGAGGACGAGCCCTACGCGAGTGAGCTGCTCTCGGTACTCGTTGTTGAATTCGAAGCGGTGCCGATGTCGTTCGGAGATCTGCTCGCTCTTGTACAACTCGAGCGCGTGACTGCCTGCCTTGAGCGAGCACGGATAAGCACCGAGGCGCATCGTGCCGCCCTTGTCCTTCACGCCTCGCTGATCCGGCATCAGGTCGATCACCGGGTTCTGACAGTCTTTGTCGAATTCAGTGGAGCTCACGCCCTTCAGGCCGCACACGTTGCGCGCGAACTCGATCACCGCCAGCTGCATCCCGAGGCAAATGCCGAAGAACGGCACGCCCTGCTCGCGCGCGTAGCGGATGGCCGAAATCTTACCTTCCACACCGCGATCCCCGAAGCCGCCGGGAACCAAGATGGCATCCAAGCCGCTGAGCAGCGCTGGCGCGCTGCCGCGCTCGATCTGCTCCGAGTCGATGTGTTCGAGCTGGACTGCCACGTCATTGGCCAAGCCGCCGGCGACCAGCGCCTCGTTCAACGACTTGTAGCTGTCCTTCAGGTGAACGTACTTTCCGACCACGCCGATGCGCACCGAGCCTTTGGCGGGCTTCTTGAAGCGCTCGACGACGCGGATCCAGTTGCTCAGATCCGGTTGCCGCGACCAGATGTTGAGGCGCTCGGCGATCTGGTTGTCGAGGCCTTCAGCGTGCAATACGAGCGGAAGCTCGTAGATGCACGAGACATCCACGGCCGAGATCACGCTATCGACCGCGACGTTCGAAAACAGTGCGATCTTCTCCTTCAAGCCTTGGGCGAGCGGGCGATCACTGCGACAGATCAAGATGTCGGGCTGGATGCCGATCTCGCGCATCTCGCGCACCGAGTGTTGGGTCGGCTTCGTCTTGAGCTCGCCAGCAGTGACGATGTGCGGCACGAGCGTCACGTGCACGCTGAGCGCGTTGCCGTAGCCAGCCTCCAGCTTCAGCTGGCGAATCGCTTCCAAGAACGGCAGGGACTCGATATCGCCCACGGTGCCGCCCACCTCGATGATCGCGATGTCGACGTCGCTCGTGGCGTCGTAAATACGCGCCTTGATCTCGTCCGTGATGTGCGGAATCACCTGTACGGTGGCGCCCAAATACTCGCCGCGCCGCTCTTTGGTGATCACGGCCTCGTAGATACGGCCGGTCGTCACGTTTGCGCGGCGCGTCAGCTTGGCTGACGTGAATCGCTCGTAGTGACCCAAATCCAAGTCGGTTTCGGCGCCGTCCTCGGTGACGAACACCTCACCGTGCTGATAAGGCGACATCGTGCCGGGATCGACGTTGATGTACGGATCCAGCTTCATGTGCGTGACGGTCAGGCCACGGGCTTCCATCAGGGCTCCGATCGAGGCAGCGGTCAGACCTTTGCCGATCGAGGAGACCACTCCGCCGGTGACCAAGACGAACTTGGTGCGTCGGCTCACCGCGGGACCTCCGTCACGTGTTCCACGTTTCATGCATTCGTCTCGCGTGCATCTGAACCATTGTAGTCACTAGCAGCGAGTAGCGCTGCACAGTGTTCTTAGAATACGCCTAGCACGCCAAAGCCGACGGTGTTTTTCCCAGCGTCGAAGGTGGGGCGCCAATCAAAATCTTTTCGACGAGCCGCAGCGCGCTTTGCTCGGGGTTCCTGTGTCGGCATAAACAAGCCTTCAGCAGCGAGCGCGAGGCCAGCGGCTTGCCCGATTCCATCGAGCGTCGTTGCGATGGCGCCCAAGACGACGAGCAACGTGTTGCATTGCGGGCCGCCACCACAGCCGGTGTGCGTGAGCGCCATCCAAGGGCCAGCGAACGGAATTCGCAGGTCTTTTGCCATGGCTGGGTCGTCCACCGCGTAGGAGGTGGCAAGGGCTCCGCCGTACCAAACCGCCGTGCTGGCGACGCCGAAGATCAGCAAATTTCGGCGAGCGGAAGGCGGCGGGTATTGGTCCAGTGCCACGCTCGGGGTCGCAGGCAGCGCCTGCGAAGGATCGGGAGCCTCCGCGGCGACCTCAGCCACGGTGGTCGGCTGCGCGGCCGCGCTCCGGGGCGCGACTCCGGCTGTCAGGCCGAAAATCCCGGCTGACAGCAGAATTGCGTGCGGAATAGAACGAATGGCGGGGCGACGGGCCATGCGGGGCGGACTCTGCACTCAGGCCGGCGCTCGATGCAAGCGGAAGCTGACAGCTCCGGCGCGCGTTGCCCACTCAGGATTTGGCCCAGCCCGAGCCCGCATGGATACTCCACCCGTTCCCGTGAAGAGACGCTCATTTCGGCTGAGTTATCCCTGCGCTCTGGTCGCGACGGTGCTGATCGTCGGCGGCGCGCCGCCCGCGTCTTCGGGTCTGACCGGTTGCGCCGCTCCGCCTCCGCGTTCGCCGCTCGCGGAATCGAGCGCCGCGTTGCCGACTCCGTCAATCACTTCGGCTGCAGCGCCGAGCGCCGTCGGCTCGGCAATTCCGCCCGCGCCCGTCGCAGCAACCGGCAGTGCGCCGCTCGAGGCAGCGCAAGTGCCGCCCGCCCTCGCCGAGCCGCCGCTCCCGACGCCGCCATCGGCTCCGCCCCATGTATGGAAGGGAGGCGAGTTTCAGCGTGCGGTCTCGCAGCTGGCGCACTGGGTGAAGAAGAATGGCGGCGTGCTCGGCGCGGAGCTCGACGATGTGGCTAGCGGTGCAGTGCTAGCGAGTGTGGCCGCCAATACACCGGAAAATCCGGCGTCCAATCAGAAGCTCCTCACCACCGCGGCAGTCCTTCGACACTTTGGTCCCGAGTATCGCTTCAGAACATATCTGTGCGGCGCGCGCGTGGGCGACGGGATTGCCAAGTTGGTACTCCGCGGGAGCGGCGATCCATCGCTCGGCAGCCAGGATCTGCAGGAGCTCGCCCGAGCCTTGTCGCAGGCCGGCGTACGGCACGTTGGAGATTTGCTGATCGACCAGAGCTATTTCGATGGGCACTTCGTGCCGCCCGCGTTCGAACAGCAACCACAAGAATGGGCGGCGTTTCGCGCACCGGTGAGTGCCGTCTCGCTCAACCGAAACGTCACCACGTTGAATGTCGCCCCCGGCGAGGCGGGCCAACCGGCGCGCGTTTGGTTCGAGCCCGAGGGCTTCGTGGACGTGACCGGATCGGTGCGCACCGACGCGAAACTGGAGCGCACGCAGAACGTGAAATTGACCTTGAGAGAGTCGGGAACCCGGCTCTCGGCGTCGGTCGCGGGCGCGATTCAACCGAGCAGCCCGGCCTTCCGCTGGTCGCGTCGCGTTGACGATCCGAGTTTGCTCGCGGGCTACGGCATGAAGGCCGCCTTGGCCGCCGAAGGCATTCAAGTCAGCGGCAAAATCGCGGTCGGCGGCGAGGCCGAGCGAGCTGAGCTCGTGGTGCACGAGTCACGACCGCTGAGCGACATTTTGCCCGAACTCGGCAAAGACAGCGACAACTTCTACGCCGAGATGCTGTTCAAAGACTTGGGCGCGAAAATCAAGGGCGCGCCGGCTAGCAGCGCCAACGGCGCGGCCGTCGTGCTCGACTACCTGCGCGAAATCGAGGCACTCGATGCCGGCACGCAGATCAGCAACGGTTCCGGTCTGTTCGACGCCAATCGCGTCAGCGCACACACCTTGGTGAAGACCCTACTTCACGCCTACAAGGACCCCGCGATGAGTCGAGTATTCGTCGCGCAACTCGCAGTGGGCGGCGTCGACGGCACGCTCAAGCGTCGCTTCCAGGCCTTCAAAAAGCAGCGCTCGATCCACGCCAAGACCGGCACCCTCGACAACGTGGTCGCTCTCAGCGGCTACGCCTTCCGCCCCGACGGCTCATCCCCGGTCGCCTTCTCGCTGATCGTCTCCGGCATCACCGGCAAACACACCGAGATCCGAAAACGCGTGGACGAGATCGTGTCCAACGTAGCCCGCGCGCTCGCCCGCGACGCTACGTAGCTCCCGCGCCGTGGCATCAGCATCCGATTGCCGGAAGGGGCGATCGCGATCCAGCAGCGCACCTCGAGTGCGCGCACTGTTGTCGGCGTTGGGCGTCACCCTGAACCTGCCGCCGAGCGCGTCACCTTTGGCCCGGGTTCGTCCGTGCGGGTGACTCGCTTCACCGCTTGCCCCACGTCGATGCGCAACGTTGGGCGAGTAAGAAGGGATCAACCGCCAAGCAGCCAAGACGCCAAGGAGAGAAGACGCCAAGGAGAGAAGAGATTGGGGGTCGCTCGGCGCGGTCGATACGTCATTGAAAATTATGATCCGCGACGCTTCTCGATTCCCGCACCTGTCACCCATGTGCCCGGCCAGAAACGCCACCTATCTTCTGGGCTGCACCTCGATACGTCATCGAAAGTACGACCTGCGACGCACCGCACCTGTCACCCCTGTGCCCGGTCAGAAACGCCACCTATCTTCTGGGCTGCACCTCGATACGTCATCGAAAGTACGACCTGCGACGCACCTCGCTAACCCCAAGATCCCCGCACCTGCCGCGGTGCATTGCTCGATCGTGGGACGCCATCGGCTCTTGGCGTCTTGGCTACTTGGCGGTTTGAATGCAGGGAGCCGCTGACAGAGCTTTCGGCGCGTTTCCCGAGGTGCGAACCTAGCCGCCGCAGCACACGCAGATCCCTCATTGCGCGTCACGGGTCACGAGTGCACTCGTGCGGACAACCACCCAAATCTTCTGCTCTCGCTCTGCGGCTCTGCGGCTCTGCGACAAAAAAAAGTCTGGGAGCGTTCAGTGCTCCCAGACTTGCTTCGCTGCGCGGCGCGCGGCGCTACTTCGAGGGCGTGGCTGCGGTGGTGTTCTGGTAGAGGTCGATGTTCTTCTG
>DATEPG010000321.1:0-6722 GCA_035273265.1 Polyangiaceae bacterium | reverse complement strand
CGCACCCTGCTTAGCACGCCCATCAACGAGGGCGCTGGCCTGCACCCCGGGGAACTTCAGGCCACCAGCTCGACGCAAATAGTCGCGAAAACCTCGTGGTACATCGGTAGAATCGCCCCCGCGCAAACTACTGAACCGCGGAATCGAGAATGGCTCGGGTCCTCGGCGGCGTCGGTCAACGACGGCCGGTCGCGCCCCCAAGGTTGAAGAGCAAGGCGAAGGCTCCACGTGCGTCATTGAGCCGATGGCGCGCGCAGCGGCGAGCCGCGGACCGCCGCACCTGAAAAGACTACGCTACTCTGGCATGGCAACCGGTATGGCGACAAAAAAGGTAACAGTGACCCTCGACGGGGATCAGCTGCTAGCGATCCGCGCTTTGGTCGAGGCGCGTTCGGCGAGCAGTGTGTCGGCGTTCGTTCAACACGCCGTCGCGGTATCGCTCAACGACGTCGCCGGTTGGGGTGCACTCCTCGCGTCTGCGCTCGACCAGACAGGCGGGCCGCTCACGCGCGCGGAGCGGACCTGGGCGGATGATGTGCTCTTGAAGCCTCCGGGCAAGGGGCGGGGCAAGCGGGCGGGGGTTCGAAGATCCCGACGCTCGCATCGACGGCAGCCCGCAACCTAGCGTGTTCCAAGCCGATTGCGCCGCTCCTGCGAAGCAATGGCACCTGCGCCTCGAAGGCTCCGAAGGCGCGGCTTCGGACGGGGCCGACCGTGACCTGATTGCTGTGGTGGGCGGCGTGAACCAAGGATCAGCCGGGCGCGGGCAATCGAGCCAAAATCGGCTGCAATGCCAAACTCGGACGAGCAATGCCGCGCTTGATGCCCGCCATCGTGCGCAGCATTTCTTGGCGCAGGCTCGGCAAGTGGCAGGCCAGGCTCATCAGCGCGTTGCGTGGCCGGCCGAGTGCGTGGAAATCGGATTGAAACAACGGTGTCAGGCAGCGCGACGCGAATTGGTAAAATTCTATTTGCTCGCGGCGCGTGCGCGAATAGCGCTCGAGGGCGATCGCGAGCGGCACGTCTTCGGCGAGTGCAGCACACAACGCGCTGGCGTCCATCAAGGCCAAGTTCGTGCCTTGTCCGAGCTGCGGGCTCATGGCGTGCGCGGCATCACCGATGAACACTTGGCGTTGGGTGTGCCACGATGACATCACCACGTCGTGGTAGCCGGCGGTCAGCACTTGCTCCACGCTCTCGATCTGGTCGAGCACGAACGCGGACTCCGGCTCGTAACGAAGAAGTTGCGCTTTCCATTGCGTGAGCCCCGCACGCCGAAAGTCGGCGATGCGGTCCATCCGGATACTCCAGAACAAGCTGACCCGGTGCTCGTCGGGCCCTTCACCGAGTGGGCCCAAACCCGTTGGCAGCAAGCCCAACAGGTGGCGCGTGCCGTTCGTGATTTGACGTAGGCGGTTTCGGTAATGATGCGTCGGATCGCGGGCTACGAACCATAGGGCCCCCCAGGGATAGGGGCGTTCGCGGCGCACTAGCCCGCTAGCACGGCGCAACTCGGAGCGCGCGCCGTTGGCGACCACGACCAGATCGTGCTCGGCGATCGCTCGACCCGCGTGATCCTGCAGCTCGGCCTTGCCGGGTCGTTCGATCACGCTTCCAACGCTGGTTGCGCGGCGCAAGGTCATGCCCGCGCCAACGGCCAGCTCGTGCAGGATCTGGAACAGTGCGCCACGGTGCATGCCGAGGCCGAACAACGCCGGGTGCAAGTGGGCGTAGTCTAGGCGAAACACGTCTTCGTTTTCGGGGGTGACGCAGTGCAGGGATTCGAGGCGCGCGCCGCGCTCGACCACTCGCCCCAATACGCCGAGCTCGGCGAGCACCGACATGCCCGTGGGTTGCAGCACGATGCCCGCGCCCACCGCGGAGGGCTCGGCGAATTCTTCGTAGACCGTGACCCGATGGCCAGCGCGTCCCAAGAGCGCAGCCGTGGCAGCGCCCGCGAAGCCGCAGCCGACGATGCCGACATCCAGGGATCGCATTTGGGTTTCGGCCTCAGCGCATCGTGACCAGCTCTTCGGATGCGGTCGGGTGAATCGCCACGGTGCGGTCGAAATCAGCCTTGGTTGCCCGCACTTTCACGGCCACCGCGAAGCCCTGGATCATCTCGTCTGCGCCGCGGCCGATCACGTGCACCCCGACCACTCGCTCATCCGGACCGACACACACGAGCTTCATGTGCGTCAGCGGTTTGTGCTCCGTGACCGCGTAGAACATGTTGCTGAAGCGCGTGCTGTAGATCTTCACCGCCTGCCCGTGCTGGGCGCGCGCGTCGGCTTCGCTCAGCCCGACGCTGCCGATCGGCGGGTGGCTGAAGACCACGCTCGGAATGTCGTCGTAGTCCAGCTTGGCCTGCGACTTTCCGCCGAACAAGCGATCCGAGAGGCGACGACCGGCGGCGATTGCCACCGGGGTCAAGGTGGCACGACCGGTGACGTCGCCCAGCGCATACACGCCAGCTGCGCTGGTGTTCTGCCACTCGTCCACGAGCACGTGCCCGTCGCCATCCGTGCGCACCGAAGCCGCGTCCAAGCCGAGCCCTTCGGTGTTCGCGTGCCGCCCAATCGTCCAAAATAGTGCTTCTACCGCCGGCAGGCGCTGTCCACCCTCGAGCGTCGCGATGCGCTGGCCGTTCGGGCTCTGCTCGACGCTGGCAATGCTCGTGCTCAGACGCACGTGGACGCCGCTCTGCTCCAGCGCTTCGCGCAGCGCGTCTCCGAGCATGGCGTCGAAGCCGCGCAAGGGGCGCTCGCCGCGCATGGCCAAGGTCACCTCACAGCCCAGGTTGCGCAGGACTCCGGCCAATTCTACCCCGATGTAACCGGCGCCCACGATCAACGCGCTCTTGGGTAGAGCGCTGAGCGCGAAGAAGCCATCGGAACTCGAGCCGAGCTCGGCGCCGGGGACGTCGGGAATGGTCGGCGCGCTACCGGTGGCGATCAAAACGTGCTTCGCGCCGAGCACGCGCTGGCCGACTTGCACTTGATTCGATGAAAGCAACCGGCCTCGGCCGCGGATCACTTGCACCTGATCCTTCGCCAAGTTTCTCGCGTAGTTGCCACGCATGCGTTCGATGTAGGCTTCGCGGCGTTCGCGCAAGCCCGCAAAGTCGTGACCGCGCAGCTCGATATCGAAACCGTAGCCGGCGGCGCTGTGCAAGGCGTCTGCGATCTCGCTTGCGTTCCACATCACCTTCTTGGGAACACAGCCGACGTTCACGCACGTGCCGCCGAGTTCACCTGCTTCGACGAGCGCGACTCGGGCGCCGTACTCGGCTGCTCGGCGTGCCGAGGCGAGGCCACCGCTGCCACCACCAATCACGAGATAGTCGAAGCTGTCCATTGACTCGACTTCATCGGGCTTCGCGCCGGTTTTTGCAAGTGTAGATGCGGAAGGCCATGTCCTCCGCCGAGCGATGGTAGTAAATGTGGGCGTGCCTCGCGTTTCCAGAAAAAGCCGAAAATGAGCGACGCACTCCGGATCGCGGTCGTCGGCGTGGGTAACGTGGGCGGTAGCCACGCTCGCGAGCTCTCGCTCGGCAAGGTGAGGAACGCGACTCTGGCCGCCGTCTGCGACAGCAGCCCCGAAGCGGTGGCACGTTTTCCCAACGTGCCGTGCTTCGCCAGCCAGACGGCGCTGCTCGCCGAAGGCCTGGCAGACGCAGTGCTGATCGCCACCCCCCACTACGATCACACGCCGCTCGCGATCGAGGCGCTGGCCGCCGGCCTGCATGTCTTGGTCGAGAAGCCACTGGCCGTACACCAAGCGGACGCATTGCGAATGATCGCCGCCTACGATCAGCGCCCGAAGCAGAGCCAGCGATTCGGCGAGATGCTGGTGCTGCGCAGCGATCCACGCTTTTTGCATTTGCGCGCGCTGATCCAAAATGGCGAGCTGGGCGCGCTGCGGCGCATGCACTGGGTGATCACCGATTGCCTGCGCACCGATGCCTACTATCGGAGCAGTGGCTGGCGTGCGACTTGGCGCGGTGAAGGCGGCGGTGTGCTGCTCAATCAATGCCCGCACAGCTTGGACATTTGGCAATGGTTGTTCGGAATGCCGGCAAGCGTGCACGCATTCTGCGGCTTCGGACGCATGCATCCGATCGCGGTCGAGGATCAGGTGACCGCCTACCTCGAGTACGAGAGCGGAGCGAGCGGCGTGTTCGTGGCATCGACCGGCGAGGCGCCGGGCAGCAACTGCCTGGAAGTGGTGGGCGATCTCGGCAAAGTGGTGGTCGAGCGCCAGGGCCTGAAAGTCACCCGCAACGGTAGCTCGACTTGGGAGTTGTTGCGGACAGGCCCCGCTCGCTTGCCAAAAGCCAGCGCTCCGACCGAGGACATTCCGCTCGTGCACGGCTCGAGTCCGCTCACCGGGATGATCCAGAATTTCGTCAACGCAATACTCGAGGGTGAAGCCCTGGTCGCCCCGGCGATTGAAGGCCTGGCCAGCGTCGAGCTCGCCAATGCCATGATTTACTCGGGAATTACCAAGCAAACGGTGGCGCTCCCACTCGACCCTGCATTGTATGCGGCGGAACTCGCCCGGCAGATCCTGCACGAGCGCACTTAAACGGCTGGCCGGCGAGCCGTTCATGGGCCTGACGCTCGTGCCAACGACATGAATAGCCCGCTGGATGTGACGACCTCGCGCTCTCGCCCCCCGCGAGCGCCTTACGACGCGCAGCCGGACTCGACTGCGGACGAGAGCGACAGCCGTGTGTTCAAGCTGTTCGAGTCGGCGATCTTGGTCGTGGTCAGCTCAGCCGATGAGCTGCGCCCAGCTTTTTCCGAGCTGGAGGGCGCCGGCTTTTCGGTGATCGCCGTGGCGGATCCGCAGAGCGTCGAACAGTTGGCGTTTCTGCCGCGCTTTGCCTTGATTGAGACCGCGCTGCCGGGTGCGTTGGATTTGCTGCGCCGCATCAACACTCCTGAGCCGGTGATGCAGGTCCTAGCGCTGCTCGGTCCATCGGAAGCCGAGGGGCCCGCGCTGACTGCGGGCGCGGCACTGACGCTGCGTGGTCCGTTCGATGCCGTGACGCTGCTCCATTGCATGCGGCGCTTCCGCGCTCAAGACGAGGTAGCGCGTCAACCACGAAACAGCTTCGAGCAAGATCGCGGCACCGTCCCTGCTACCGTCCTCGAGTCGGTGCTCGCGACCATCGGGCTCGAGATCCAAAATCCACTGGCCGCCGCGTTGGCCAGCGTGGAATGCCTGCGCGAGCCGGATCTGTCGCGTCGCTTGGGCGAAGACGAACGGGCGGCCGCGGTCGAAGACGCAGCCATCGCTTTGCGCCGCATCCGCGACGTGATGAGCGCGGTCACCTCGTTGATGCGGGGTGCTGCACCGGACCTTTCGCGTTTGTCCCTGTGGGACTGTGCGGAACGGGCCGTGGGCGCCCTGAGCTCGCGGCGCGTACGCATCGAACTAGCGGGCGACGAACAAGTGCGCGGCTTTGCCAACGGGCCGTTGCTCGAGCAAGTACTGGTGAATTTGCTGCAGAACGCGCTAGACGCTACCGAAGCTTCTCCGAATCCCCAAATCTTGGTGCGAGTCTATCGTGCGGCGCTCGAAGCGCGCATCTCCATTCGAGACAATGGGCCGGGCGTGCCGCTGGAGCACCGTCAGCGCATCTTCGAGCCATTTTTTACGACCAAGGGCGAGCAGGGCACTGGGCTCGGCTTGGTGTTGGTGCATCACGCCGTCGGGCGGATGGGCGGAGCCGTAACGCTCGGGCCCACGCGAGCCGGCGCCGTGTTTCGCGTCCGCTTGCGCGCAGCCTAGGGCCCGCGAGTGAGTCGATCGCCCTCGAGGTCGATCGATGACCCTGGCCGGCTACTCGACGAGCGCCTTCAAGAAGCGTTCGCCGTAGTGCGAAAGTTTGGTCGGTCCGACGCCAGAGATGCCGAGCATTTGCGCGTCCGTCCTCGGCCGCGTGCTGGCCATCTCCAAGAGCGTCGCGTCCGAGAACACGACGTACGGCGGGACGCCGCGCTCACGCGCGATTTCCTTGCGCAGCACGCGCAGGCGATCGAAAAGTGATAGATCGGGATCGAGCGTAGCCGGCGGCGATGAATCGGGCCGTTCGCGTTTGCGGGCGGCTCGCGCTTGCGCGCGCTCCTCGGGCGTGGCGCGCGCTGGCTTCTTCGAGAACAGCTCGAAACTCTGGCAAACGTCGCAAGATGTGCCGCAATCAGCCAGATCTTCCCCGAAATAATGGGCCAGTTGTGCGTGCCGGCAGGTGCGCGCTTCGGCCATGCGAAACACTTCACGAGCCTGCGCGCGGGTGCGCTCGGCTTGGGCGTCGTCGTCACTGGCGTCTGCGAAGCGATCGTAGGCTTTGACCTCGGACCACGAGTAGAGCAGCACGCAATCGCTCTCGAGGCCGTCGCGACCCGCGCGTCCGAGCTCTTGGTAATAGCCCTCCACCGAGCGTGGCATGTCGTGGTGCACCACGAAGCGCACGTTGGACTTGTCGATGCCCATGCCGAAGGCAATGGTCGCGACCACCACGTCGATCTCGTCGTTCTGAAAGGCGTCTTGCACCTTGGACCGCATGTCGGCATCGAGGCCGGCATGGTAGTGGCCCGCGCGCACGCCGTGCTTCTTCAGAAACTCGGCCGTGCTTTCGACGGTCTTGCGCGACAAGCAATAGACGATGCCGCTCTGTCCGGGGCGGCTGCGCGCTACGGCCAGCGCTGCCTCTT
>DATEPG010000320.1:0-11494 GCA_035273265.1 Polyangiaceae bacterium | reverse complement strand
CTTTGCGGCATCGGGCGCGCTCGTGGTCTGGATCGATCTGACGCAATACGTCTCGCTCTACTCGCGGATCCACACCATCTTGGAGCTGGTCTCGGCGTTGACTTTGGGCGCCGCGTTCGCTCTCGGCTTACACGCCCTGACGCTGCGGAGAGCGCGCGGCGAGGCGATCGTGCGCGTGTTGGGCGCGGCCGGCTTACTGTGGCTCGTCGCGTTCGTCGCGCTTTCGCGTATTCGCGTGCGCATCGACGATTGGCTGCGCCACGTTTGGCTCGAGGAGGCCTACGTCGGCCGCGTCTTGCGGCGTGAACAGATCGCCGAAGCGTTCTTCAAAGATCCCTTGCATTGGCGCGGCTTGTACATGTCGCGCGTTGCGCGCGTGCGTGAGCGTTTTCCGCTCGGCGCGCCGAGCATCGTACCGGAATGGCTGGGCCCGCTCACCGAAGAGCCGAACTTCGCGGCCCGAATCGCAGCCCTTCGCGGCCCGAATCGCAGCTACAACGTGATCGTCTACTTCGTCGACACGCTGCGCGACGACATCGCCCACGATCCGCGGATCATGCCGAACGTGGCGCGCTTCGCCAAAGCCTCGTTGGATTTTCGCAATGCCTACGCCACGGGCTCCGACACGCTGCGCTCACTGCCCGCGCTGACCGGCGGCAACTATGACGTCTCCGTCACGCCCAAGAACGATCTGCTGCGGGTCGCCACGCGCGCCGGCTACGACCGGCACTTGGTGATCGCCAAGTCGGCGCGAGAGTTCATCGGCAAGTTGCGTCCGGAGTTCCACTTCGACCGCACCACGGACGTGGAGGATTACCCGCAGGAAATGCAGGTCTGGGGCTACGGCGCCCAGCAGAGCACCGCGCGCCCGGTCGTCGATCGAGCGGTCGAGTTTTTGGGCAGCCGCGCCCATACAGCGAAGCCCTTTTTGCTGTGGCTATTCAACTTCGATCAGCACAATTGGCACGAACTCGACACGCCCTACGTGGAGCAGTTGGCGCTCACTCATCGGATCCCGATTGAAGGCGATGACCCGAGCTGGCGCTACCGCGCGATCGCCGCCGGTATCGATGCCGAGTTCGGACGCTTGATCAAGGAGCTGGAGAAGCGAAAGTTGATGGACGACACCGTGGTGCTGTTCGTGTCCGACCACGGAGAAGCGCTCGGGCGAGACGGCTTCTGGGTGCATTCGGTGTTCCTGTGGGATCAGTTGATCCGCGTGCCGCTGTTGATGCACGCGCCCGGCCTCGGCGCACACCGCATCGACGCGCGCGTATCGCTGATCGACGTCGCGCCCACTCTGGCGCGCTACATGCAGCCGGCCCCGGACATGGCCGGCTATCAGGGCGAAGATCTGCTCGGTTACCTGCTGCCCGATCGACCGGCGCGCCGACTACCGCTCTTGCTGACCGCGGCGGCGAAGGATGTCCTGGTGCGCGTCGGCGTGGTCGACCCGGTACGAAACTGGAAGGTCGTGCTCTCGCTCGAAGCCGCGCTGCCCGAGCTCTACGACTTGGGCTCGACCGATCCCGATGCGGCCAACCTGGCCGAGGCGCATCCCAAGCCCACGCTCGACCTCCTCCGGAAGCTGTATCATTCCCCGATTTTTCCGCGCACGGCCGAGGATTTCGACTTGCGCGATACCAAAGAGCAACGTGCGGCCTGGGCGGCAGAGGCCGTCGTCGCAGGCGACAAGCACTGAGCGATCAGCTCCCGTTCAGCCGGAGCAGTGCCAGTGCCGCTTCTTCGCGCACGAACGCTTCCGGATCGTGCTCACTCGCGCAGGTCAGCACTTGCAGCCCGTGCTCCCGGGCTTCCGCGCCGATTTCGCCCAGCGCCCAAGCGGCGTGCCCACGCACGAGCCCGCTGGTGTGCGCGGCGACTGCGCGCGCGAGTGGGATCACTGCGCGCACGTCTTTGCTGTTGCCGAGCGCGATCGCCGCGTTGCGCGCGAGTTGGGCGCGGTGCGTGCGGCGCAAGGCCGTGCCCTTGACGAGCTGACGGTAGCGCGCCGAGCCCAGCTCCAAGAGCTCGATCAGGTCCGGCGCGGCCAGGTTCGAGCGCGGCGCGAGCTCGGGCGCCGAGGGCTTGCCTTCGGCGCTGGCGTTGAACGGGCAGACGTCTTGACACACGTCACAGCCAAACACACGAAGGCCGATCAACGGCCGCAAATCCCGAGGGATCGGCGCGCTGGACTCGATGGTCAGGTAGGAGATGCAGCGCCTGGCGTCGACCACGTGCGCGTCGACGATCGCGCCGGTGGGGCAAGCATCCAAACACAGCCGGCACGTCCCGCAGCGCGCTGCCATCGGCGCATCGGCAGCAATCTCGGCGTCGATCAGGAGCTCGCCGAGCATCACGTAGCTGCCCACGCCCGGGATGATCGTCATCGTCGACTTGGCGGCGAAGCCCAGCCCCGCGCGTTCGGCGGCGGCGCGCTCGAGCAACGGCGCGGTGTCCACGCAATGCCGCGCGAGCACCGCTCGCCCGAGCAGATTGGCCACCGTGTCTGCCAGGCGACGAAGCTTCTTACGCATCACGTCGTGGTAGTCCTCACCGCGCGCGTAGCGAGCCACGATCCCAGTCAAATTGGGCCCGCTCTCGGCGCGTCGCAGCGGCACCAAGCCGGCACCGGCGGGGTACGCGAGAGCCACCGCGATCAGCGTTTTAGCCTCGCGCAGCAGCTGCCGCGGATCGTGGCGCGGACCGTCCACCAAGTAGTCCATTTCGGCGTGCTGCCCGGCGCGCAGCCAGTCCGACAAGCGCGCGGCATCGAGTTCCAGCGGATCGATCGAAGCGAAGCCGACGCGCACGAAGCCCAGCCCTTGGCCTGCCGCCCGGACGCGACTCGCCAGCTCGCTGGCCGATAGGTTGCTCGGCGACGCACTCGAGACGGGATGATGCACACGCGCACCATCTTCACCGCGCGGTTCACTCAGGGGCTGTAACTCGAATTCTGTCGGCACTTTGCGAATTGGGGAATAACCTGCGTCGCTCCGGGGTCCCAGGCGGCGGCAGAGTGTGGTAACGGCGGGGTCCTCGGTAAGCCGGAGGGGCCGGCCGATAGCATCTTCGGTAAACACGTGATCGAGATCCAGGAACTTTACAAGTACTACGGCGATCGCCGCGCAATCGGCCCGCTCTCCACCCGCATCGCGCAGGGTGAAGTGGTCGGCTTGCTCGGTCTAAATGGCGCTGGGAAAACCACGACCTTGCGGATTTTGGCCTGCGACTTGCTGCCCACCAGCGGCAGCGTACGCGTGGCCGGCTTCGATGTCGTGGAACGCCCGGACGAGGTGCGGGCCAAGGTCGGCTACTTGCCCGATCGGCCCCCACTGTACGACGACATGACCGTGCGCGAGTACCTCTCGTACGCCGCACGGCTGCGCAACGTACCGACGAACGCCGTCAAGAAGCGAGTTGCCGACGTCGAAGAGCTGACCGAAATTGGTGACGTCGGCAATCAACTGATTGGCTCCTTGTCACATGGCTTCAAGCAGCGGGTGGGCATCGCCCAAGCGATCGTGCACGCCCCAGCGCTGGTCGTGCTCGACGAGCCGATCTCCGGCTTGGATCCGGTGCAAATCATGGAAATGCGTGAGCTCGTGCGCGGGCTCCGCGGCGCGCACACGGTCGTGGTCTCGAGCCACATCCTGACCGAGATTAGCGAGACCTGTGATCGCATCTTGGTCATCGACGATGGCCGGATCGCCTGGTCGGGGACCGAGACCGAGCTGAGCGCCACGCTCAAGCAAGGGATGCGCATCGCGCTCACGCTGCGCTCGGCGGGCGCTTCCGCTGCGGCCACCGCCGACAAGGCTCGCGCCGCGCTGACCGGCCTGACCTCCGTGCGAGAGGTCGAAGTGCTGGAACCCGCAGAGGCGGGGGAGGGGATCGCCTCGCTGCGTATCGCCGTCACCAGTGACGTTCGGGAAGAGGTGGGCAAGAGCCTGGTGCAAGCAGGCCTGGGGATCTTGGAGCTTTCTCGCGAAAAGGAGCTGGAGAGCATGTTCTTGGAGCTGCTTGATGAAGGTCAAGAGCATTCCGGCCGCAAACGCCGCAAAAAGAAGCAAGCCGAGGTGGATGCCGCCAACGCTGAAGCCGCCGCGCCGAGCAAGGAGCCGTCCTGATGCGCGCCTTGATCATCGCTCGACGCGAGATGTACGCCTACCTGCGATCGCCGCTCGGCTCGGCGATCATCGCCGCCGCGCTGCTGGTGGACGGCATCCTGTTCTACTTCGCGAGCGTCGACTCCAAGCGGCTCTCGGCGCAGCTTTTGACGCAATTTTTCTACGATTCATCGGCGGCCACGATGATCGCCGGCCTTTTGCTGTCGATGCGGCTGTTGGCCGAGGAGCGACAGGCCGGAACCATCACGCTGCTCAACACGGCGCCGATCCGCGATCGTGACATCGTGCTCGGCAAATTCATCTCCTCGTTCGGCGTGCTCACGTTGATGAACCTGCTGACCGCGTACATGCCGCTGATGGTGTACGTGCGGGGCAAGGTGAGCATCGGGCACATTCTGGTCGGCTACTTGGGGATGATTCTCTTGGGTGCCGCGGCGACCGCGATTGGCCTGTTTGCGTCGTCGTTGGCGCGCTCGCAAGTGGTGGCAGTGATCATCGGCGCTGCCATGGTGGCCTCGATGATCCTGCTCTGGATCGTCGCCCGCGCGGTGAATCCGCCGTTCAATACGTTCTTCTCGGGGTTAGCGTTGCACCACGAAAATTATCGACCGTTCATGGTCGGCACTTTGCAGTTCGATCGCGTCGCGTACTACTTGATGGTCACCTACTTCTTCTTGCTCTCTGCCACGAAAGTGCTGGAGGCCCGCCGATGGCGCTGAATGTAACCCACGAAAAGTCGCTGGAAAGCGGCGGCGGTGCTCCCGGTTGGGTGTTCCCGCTGTACGCCGGCGGCATGGGCCTGGTGTTCCTGGGTGAACGCGTGCTGTCCGGTCTGGAGAAGGGCAGCGGCGCAGTAACGGCCGTCGGCGTGCTGTGCGTCGTCGCGGCGACGGCGCTGCGCTTTGCTCCACGCTTCAAGACTGGCGGCGAGCGCAAATCGATCGAGTTTGTGCTGGCAATCCTGTCATTGACCGGGCTTTTGGCGCTGGCCATCTATTTTGCCACGACCGATGCCGGGGTCGACAAGCTGGGCCTGGCCAACATGCCGGCCACGAAGCGGGAGCACCTGCTCGGTGTGCTGCGGGTTCTCTGGGTGGCACTCAGCGCCGTCAGCTTGATCCCGATGCTGTTCGCGGAGACCGCGCTTTGGCCGATGCGTCGCGCGGAGCGACCCGAGAGCCGGCGCGTGCGCGCAGCCGCCAGCGCCGGGCTGACTCTGGTGATCGCGGCCATTTACGGCGCACTCTTGGTGTACGCCGCTGGCGGGGTCCCCTGGAAGGCCGACTACTCCTATTTCAAGACCTCACGCCCCAGTGAATCGACGCGCAAGATCGCGGCGAGTTTGGCCGAACCGGTCAAAGTGGTCGCCTTCTTTCCGGACGTGAATGAAGTCCGAAACGAGGTTCAGAGCTACTTGCGCGACCTGGCCGCGGGCATGCCCAAGCTGCAGGTACAGATCAGTGATCGCCTGCTGTCACCCAAGCTCGCCAAGGAGCTACGCGCCACGCAAGATGGCGTGATCGTCTTTTCCCGCGGGTCGGTCAATTACACGGTCAACCTGGGTACGGAAATCGAGGCCGCGCGGCCCAAGCTGAAAACCCTGGACAAGGACGTAAAAGAGCAGCTGCTCAAGCTGGCGCGCGCGCGACTCACCGCATATCTGACGGTTGGGCACGGCGAACTGAATGATTCGGGCAAGGGCAAGGACGATTCGGGGCGCTCGGCGAGCATTGCGCGAGCGTTGCTCCAGAAGCAGAATCTGACCTTGAAGGACCTGGGCCTGGCGCAAGGCTTGGCCAGCGAGGTTCCGGACGACGCGGACGTGGTGCTAGTGCTCGGCCCGAGCGAGCCGTTCGCTGCCGAAGAGCTGAGTGCACTTTCGCGCTACGCCGATCGCGGTGGCCATCTGTTCATCGCTTTCGAACCAGACGCGAACCCGGCTCAGATCACCACGCCCAGCAATCCGGCGGAACGAGCGACCAGCCCCAGCAACGCTGCGGCGCCTGCACCCGCGGCGAGTGCCGCCGGTAAGAAGGTCGGATCGCCGGAAGCCGCCGCTGAACCCGCGGAAGCGGCGCCGTCCTGGGCGGCTGCGCTGGCCAACCTGGCACAGCTGACCTTCACACCGACCGTGCTGGCCAATGACCACGCTCACGTGCGGCTCTCGTTCAACGACTCCGACCAAGCGCGGCTGATCAGCAACAGCTACTCTTCGCACGCCTCTGTATCGACGTTGAGCCGCAATTCCTCCGCCGCCGCGGTCGTCTTCTTCGGCACGGGGAGCCTGGAGCGCGCTGCCAACGCTACGGCCAAGATCGACTTTGCCGTGCGCGCCCCCAATGGCAGCTTCGGGGATCGTAACAAGAACTACGTTCAAGACAAAGACAGCGAAAAGACCGGGAGCTTCAACCTGGCAGCAGCCGTCTCGCGACCGGTCGCCGCCGCGGCTAGCGCACCCGACAAGGACAAGGACAAGGACAAGGACAAGGACAAGAAGCCCGAGAGCCGCGAGATGCGGGCATTCGTGGTGGCCGATAGCGACGCCTTCGGCGACTTGGTGATGAGCAACGTGCGCGGGAACCAGGTATTTATGGCCGACGCCGTACGTTGGCTAGTGGGCGAAGCGAGCTTCGCCGGTGCTGAAACGAGTGAAGAAGACGTGCGTATCGAGACCACGAAGCAACAAGATCTGAGTTGGTTCTACGCCACTATCTTCGGCGCGCCGTGTTTGGTTTTGGCCGCGGGAGTCGTGGTCAGCCGCCGCTCGCGCCGCACCTCCGGAGCGAAGCGATGACACTTCTCAAGGGTCAAATTCTGCATCTGGGCCTGCTCGGCGCCTCAGCGGTGCTCGCGCTCGGCGTCTGGACGCGCGACGACGACGCACAATTGAGCAGCAAGCCGTCGCAGGTTCAGGTTTGGGCGGGCGAACCCGATTCGGTGACGGCGCTGAGCTTCGAATCCAACACGCGCAAAGTCCGCATCGAGCCCAAAAAGGACGCCATCGGCCGTTGGTACGTGGGCACGGTCGACAAAGACGAGGCCGCAAGCGCAGCCAGTGCTGCGCACGGCGCGGACGCCGGCGCGCCCACGCCCAGCAGTCCGCCGAAGCACACCACATTCCGTTTCGTGGGCGTGAAGGCGGCAGACGACTTGCTCAAGAGCTTGGCACCGCTCCAGGCCCTGCGCGCAGTCGGAAAGGTCGAAGGCACTCGGGCCGAAGAGTTCGGTCTCGACAAGCCCGAAGGCACCCTCAAGCTCACCATTGCAGGCAAGCCGCAGTCCCTGGTGATCGGCGGAGCCACGCCGGGTGGTACTGAGCGCTACGCTCGCTCGGCCAGCGGCGACGTATTCGCGATCTCGGGCGACATCGTGCAGAACCTGCTGTACGCCGACTCGCGCCTGGCCGAACGCGATCTGCAGCCGTTCAAACCGGACGAGGCGACACGCGTCAAGGTCTCGAAAGCCGGAAAATCTCGCGATCTCTCGCGCGTACCGGGCAAGAACGAAGGCTGGGCGGACAGCGCAACGCCCAGCAAGTTGGACGAGACTGCTGGCAATTGGATGACCAAGCTCGGGCGCTTGCACGCTCAGGATTGGGTCGAAAAGCCCAGCGCAGTGCCCGCTGCCGACAGCCTGGTGGTGCGCGTGGAATACTTCGCAGGTTCGAAACCGCTCGGCACTCTCGAGCTGTACAAAGTGCCCGGCGAAAAGGGCAACGAGTACCTGGCCAAGACCGAGTACGGGCGCTGGTTCGCCAAGGTCATTACGAGCGCCGCCGAGCAGGTGGACCAGGATTCGGTCTCGCTCGTCAAGTAACGGTTGGCGCCGCTTCCTTTGCCTGAACCTGGGCGATTCGGCGGACAGTTCGGCGATGCAACGTGCACAGCGAATTCGTTGTGCACGTTTGCCCGTCCCGTCCGCTCACTTTGGTCCGATTGGACCGCGCGCTGTGGCGCCGCCTTTCAAGGTCGCCCCGCCGTAGGCCTCGATCAGCGGCAGTGACTCATACAGCTTGCTGTAGGCGGTCTTGAGTTCCGCAAGCTTTGCCGGCTCGGTATCGGCAAGGTCGGTCAGTTCACCCGGATCTTTGCTCAGATTGTAGAGTTGGTACTTGCGGCCGTCGAACACGAGCAGTTTGTAGTCGCCTTGGATGAACCCGCTGCGGCGCGGATTGTGCGAGTCCTCGGTGAGCTCGCTCAAGATCGGTTCGCGATTGTCGGGTGCGGCCCCCTCCAGCTCGGGCAGCATGCTCTTTCCCATGAACTCCGGTTCCGGTGGGAGGCCCATCAGGTCCAAAATCGTCGGAGCAAGATCGATGTGCGAACGGCGCTCGTCGATCCGGCGTGGCTTGATGCCCGGTCCGGAGATCAGGAGCGGGACGCGGGTCAGCACCTCCCAGACCTCGAATGCGTGTTTGTAGGAGCCGTGCTCGCCGAAGGCCTCGCCGTGATCGGCACTGATGATCACCACGGTGTCCTTCCACCACTGCTGTTCCCGGGCAAAGGTCAGCAATTTGCCCAGCCACAAGTCGGTATAGAAGATCTCGTTGTCGTAGCGGTCGCGGTTTTTGTTGCCGAACTCCGGAGATGCTTCGGGGTGCTTGTTGTACTGATCGTGCGGGTCCATGTAGTGGGCCCACGCGAAGAACTGCTTGCCGGTGTGCTCCGGCTTGCGAAGCAGCTTCATCCCGAGCTCGGTCATTGCTTGGCTCGTGATTGCTTCGTCGGTTTCGGGATTGAATGCGATCCCCGGCAGGATCTGCCAGGTATCGAAGCCTTGCTCGAGGCCCGCGCTGCGAAAATAGGCGTGCCCATGCCAAGCGGTGGTCAGTACATCGTGACGCTTCAGCACTTCAGCCAAGAACAAGTCGGACTTGGGGTAAGTGGCGAAGAAGAAGCCACTGCGATACAAAGTCGACGGGTAGCGGCTAGACAGAAAACCCGCGACGCTTTTGGCGGTGTAGCTCGAGAGCGCGTACCCGTTGCTGTAAACGACGCTCTGTTCGGCGAGCTTGGTCAGGTTCGGGGCAATCGCACGCGGATAGCCGGTCCATGGCATGTCCGCGCGTAGGCTGTCGATCGTCAGCAAGAGCACGTTGCGCGGAGCGCGCTCGGGTTCGGCAGCTGGCACGCTAGCAGCACTCGCACTGGCGCTCGGCGCGACGCTCGTGCCTTTCGCCGACGCGGCGGGGGCGGGCGGGGTTGGCGACTCTGAGTTGGTCTTACACGCGCCTGCGGCCAAACACGCGACGAGCAGCCAAGAGCTGCAGCGCGCGGGGTTCAGAGGCCGAACGCAGTGAGCAAGCGAGAGACGGCGGTTTTGCGAGGATTGTCGTAACACTGGGAGGCTCCGTGCGCCGGGTCGTGGCCGGCATCGTGCGTCGCACAGTAGAGAAACCACCTCAATTGGGCGAGGATTTCGCCGCCCTGACGCTTCTGCTGGTTGCCGAGCTAATAAATTTCTATTTCGGAAGGTCGATTTCAACTTTGCAATTCGTTGCGGGAACTTTCCACTGTAACTCATTGATTCTAGGGTTCAAAAAGCTGGCACAACACGTGCAGTAAGGAGCCCTTGGCAGCAGCCCGAGGTGTCCCCCCCCCTCCGCCCGGGCTGTTGCCCTTTTCTTTGTCCGCAGATCGCGCCCATTCGCCGATTAGTGGCCGAAAAGCTGCGGTTCGTGCGATTCCGCTGCTGGAGATGCGAACGGCGAGCTTGATCGTGCTGCTGGCAGCAGCTGGGTGCCACCGAGATCCGGAAGGGGAGGTCCCCGTGCTCCTCGGCGCGGGTGTTTCCGCTTCCGCGCCGCCGGCGACGACCGCCTCCGCGCCGAAGCGCATCGAGCGAGCGCCAGCGCCCAGCGTTTCTCTCGACGGGGTGCTGCACGACGTTCGGGTCGAGCCCGACACTGGAGCAACGCGGCTGTACGCCAAGAGCCTGCGCGCGTGGGTGTTCGCCTCGCCGTCGCCCGGGGCGGCGAAGCTGGGCTACCTGCGCGCCGGTGCATCCTCTCCGACCTCCGCCAAGGCGGCTGGTTTCGATGGCTGCGCGGGCGGCTGGTTCCCGGTCGAACCCGAAGGCTTCGTGTGTGCCGGGCCGACGGCGACGATCGATGTGCGGGATCCAGTGGTCATCGCAACGCAAGGCACGCGGCCCGATATCGCGCAACGCTTGCCGTATATCTACGGCACGGTGAGAAAGCCCGGGCCGATCTACGGACGATTGCCAAACGCCGCTGAGTTGGCGCAGGCCGAACCGGACCTGCCCGAACGGATGAGCACCTGGCTCGCGGCGGAGGGCGAAGTGGGGGCGCGTTACGCGCCGCAAGTCTGGCTCGGTGGCTCGGCCCCCGGCTTGGCAGCGGCTCAAGCCTGGGCGGAGCAAAGTAGCGAAGCTTTGCCCAAATACTTGGATATTTCAGGGCGAAACGGCAGCCAAGCCGTGGTCGTCGAGCGCATGAAACCAAAGGTCGGCTACTCGTTGCTGGAGACATTCCTGAGCGCGGGGCGGCGCTATGGAGTGACCAGCGATCTGACCTTGGTGCCGATCGACCGGCTACGCCCGATCCAGGGCTCGAGCTTTCATGGCGTCGAGATCGGCAAAGAGATTGCGCTGCCGTTCGCGTTCGTGCGCTCACCCACTGCCAAGTACTGGGAGTACGACCCGCGTGCTCGCAAGTTCCGCGAGGCAGGGGCGGCCGAATACCGCGCCGCACTTCACCTCACTGGCAAGCAGCAATTTTTCCGCGGCCGACTCCACTTCGAGGTCGATGGCGGCAAATGGTTGAGTGATCAAGACGCTTCGCGCATCGACCCCGCCAAACGCATGCCGGCGTGGGGGAAAAACGGCGAACGATGGCTGGATATCAACGTCACCAAGCAAACGCTGGTGGCCTACGACGGCGAACGTCCCGTGTTTGCCACGTTGATCTCGAGCGGCGAAGCCGGGCTCGGCGATCCAGAGCATTCGACGGCCACCAAGCGCGGCATCTTTCGCATTCACACGAAGCACCTGTCGACCACCATGGCCTCGAACGAGGTGGGTGAGGAATTCGAGCTACGCGACGTGCCGTACGTGCAGTACTTCGAAGACGGCTACGCGCTCCACGGCGCCTACTGGCACGATCGCTTCGGCGTTCCGAAGAGCCACGGTTGCATCAACTTGGCGCCCGAAGACGCGCGCCGCTTGTTCTTCTTTACGGGGCCGGAAATGCCTCGAGGCTGGCATGGACGGCTGTTGCCGCTCAAGGGCACGATCGTGTTCGTCCACGCCTGAGCCGGATTTACGCGCCGGCCGCGCCGGCTAAGTCCGCCGTGCCGCCCGTGTCGGGTCCTGCGCTGTCGCCGCCAGCGCCTGCCGAGTCGCTT
>DATEPG010000319.1:0-11477 GCA_035273265.1 Polyangiaceae bacterium | reverse complement strand
TCTGCGATTGCCGACCAGAGAAGTCCCATGCCCATGACATCCAAGCGTGTTCTCGTTCTTGCCGCCGCGGCCGTGAAGCTCCTGGCCTGCAGCAGTGCCAGTGAGCCTGTCGATATGGGCAGCGCGGGGGCTGCGGTCTCGGCGGGCGGGCCAGCCGGCGGTGGCGCGGGCAATCCGCTTGCCGGAGCGGGAGGCAATCTGTCCGCTGCTGGCGGGCTCACGGCTGGTGGCGCGAGCCCCTCGGGTGGCGCGTTCGCTGCTGGTGGCGCGAGCAACTCGGGTGGGGCGTTCGCTGCTGGTGGCGCGCTCGCTGCTGGTGGCGCGAGCAACTCGGGCGGTGCGCTCGGGGTCAGCGGTGGCTCGAGCGCAGCCGGTGCTGCTGGCGCGGGTTCGACGAGCAACTGCGCGGTTGCTCCGATTGACCCCAGCGCGACTCCCGAAGCCAAGAAGCTGCTTTGCTACCTATACAGCATCTACGGCAACAAGGTGCTTTCGGGACAGCAAGAGACGAGCTGGTCGAACCCGCAGGGGGACATCGACTACTACGTTCAGACCGTCAACAAGCACCCGGCAATTCTCGGCGGCGACTATCTGTATACCGATGGCGCCAAGCTCGGCAACAACACCAGCGTGCGGGCACAGGCCTATTGGGCCGCGGGTGGCTTGACCATGTTGCGCTACCACATGGGCGCTCCGCCACTTGCGGACACGTATGACAACTCCAAAGGCGCCGTCGCCAACTTCGACAATCTGACGAAGTCAGGAACGAGCGAGAACACCTCACTCAATTCCAAGCTCGACTACATGGCGGCCGAGCTGAAGTTTCTGCAGGACGCAAAGGTGCCAGTTATGTTGGTGCCCTATCACGAGATCGACAAGTTCGCGTGGTTCTGGTGGTCCAAGTGCACTGGCGCGCAGTTCATCAACTTGTGGAAGTACTCGGTCGACTACATCACCAAGACCAAGGGCGTGCACAACGTGCTCTGGATGGTGGGCTACGGGCACGATGGCGCCATGGCGGACTTCTGGCCCGGTAAGGAGTATGCGGATCTCGGCGGTATCGACCAATACGACAAGGGCACGCAGCCGTTTGCGAACTTGTACGCCGGCACCAAAGCCGTGGTGGGCCCCACCATGCCCATTCCGCTGCATGAAACCGGCACCATTCCGCAGCCTTCGGCCATGTTCCCCACGGCCGCGCCCTGGCTGATGTGGAACGTCTGGGCGACCTACCAAAACACGGCCGCCGAGGGCTACACCTGGAATACGCCCGAGACGATCAAATCCGCTTATGCGGACTCGCACACCATCACGCGCGAAACGCTGCCCAACCTGAAGTGAGGTCGCTCGCTGAGTTGCTGGATTGCACGGCTAATCCAGCTCGCGATCTTTTCCGAAGCCGCGTTCGGCGGGATCCGTCGCCGGGTTTACGAACAGGTGGCGATGGGTGTCCTCCGCCCAACGCGTGCCTGGGTTGTCCTTGACGAGCTTCCGTCCCTCGACGCGCGCTTCGTCGTGGCGTCCGAGATCCGTTAGTGACTTGACGACGAACCAGGCTTGTTCGGCCGCGTCCGGGCTGTTTTTGAAGCGCTGTTGGGCCTCGCGCGCCAACGAAAGAGTCAGCTCCGGGTTGGAGCCGCGTAGCTCACGCAACCGTGCCATCAGCGATGCTTCATCGAGTGCTGGCGTGCCAGGCGCTGGCGGCGCGGACGGGGGAGGCGATGGCGCGACGGTGATCGGCTTCGCCGGCTCCGGCATGATCGCCCGCGCCGGTTCGCTCACGGGCACGGGATCCTCCAAGGGCGGCGTAGATGCGGTTATTGGGGCGGGTACCGTGCGCTCGTAGAAGGCCAAGAACGCGCTCAGTCCCAACAGAACTGCCGCGCATCCGCTTCCGATGGCCAAGCGACGATTCACGAACTCACCGATTCGAAGTCAATCGTCGAGCACGCCCAGGCAGGCGCCGGGCGCGGCAACGGTCCAAGCGCGGCACCGATCCAAGTAGCATTCCCCGCCGAGGCATTCGTCGGACGTATCGCAGGCCTCACCGTTTGCCTTGAGCGGCACGCACATCATCAGCGTGTAATCGCAAATGGAAGTGGCCGGGAGGCACTGATTGTTTTGGCTGCAGCGGCCGCTGCTCGTGTCAGCCACGCAAACCCCACCGGAGCAGTGCGCCGTGATTTCACAATGCTTGATCGCAACGCAAGCTTCGCCGACCTTCGCGGGCGGCACGCAGACGCCATTGGCGCAAGCCAAGCCGTCCTCGACCCAGCACGCGCCCACCCCGGAGTCTGCGCCGTTGACGACTTCGCAGCTCGAGTTTCGACGCGTTCCATCGCACGTGCCGCCGCATGTTTCGCCGCGTTCGCGGTGCGGCGCGTTGTACAGGTCGATCGAGTTCGTGGTCAGAACACAGACTCCGGTCGTGCAGCTGGTGCCGCCCCTGTCGGAGCGCGCGCATTCCGAGCTGCGACCGCATTGCTCCCCGAGGGGCACGGTGCCTTCGAACAGCAGGTTACAGTCGTCATTCATCTTGTCGAATAAGACCTGATCCGTGCACGCACTGAGCGCCGCCGCGTAGCCATTGATGCAGCCTTCCGCGGCCGCCGTATCGAAGTGAATTTTAGGGTTTGACGTGGTCAGCTGGAGTTGCGCCCGCAGCTGCTCTCGCAGCGTCGTCTCGCAATTCGTGGTGGCGAACCCTTGACGGCTGCAGCAACCTGCAATGCTCTGACAGTAACGGCTGGCGAAGCGCTGTGAAAAATCGTCAATCGTCTGCGGGGTGCCTGCGCTCCCGGAAGCGCCGCTCGGACCACGGTCATCGCTGGCATTGCCGCAGCCGGTGGTGGCTGGGATCCCCGCCACCAGCAACAAGAGCCACCTGAACCCGCCCAGCCAAGCACCGTCCGTCATTGGTGGCGCCAATCTACGGGCTACTCCCGGATCGGTCAATCCGCCCACCTCTTGGCCCGTCGGACCCCGCGACCCCTACTGGAGAGACCACTCGCGATCGGCAGCAGCACGGGCGCTGCTGCCGGGGCGAGATTCGCGACTCACTTCTTCGCGTCTTCGCCGTACTTCTCGAGGAAGTCGTCGTAGGTGCCGCGCCAATCAATCAGGCCTTTGCTGGTGAAGGCAAAGATGCGATTGGCGAAGCTGGCGACGAGGTCACGATCGTGGGTCACGACGAAGGCGGTGCCCTCGTACTTCATCAGGGCGTCGCCCAGAGCGATGATCGACTCGAGGTCCAAGTGATTGGTCGGCTCGTCGAGCACGAGCACGTTGTCCTTGGCCAACATCAGCTTGGAGAAGATCATGCGCACGGCCTCACCGCCGGACAGCGCGTCGGTCGGCTTCATGCCTTCTTCACCCTTGAACAGCATTTTGCCGAGTAGACCGCGAATGTCTTGCTGAGTGGCCAGCGTGTCGAAAGAATGCAGCCAGGCGCTGACGGTGGTGCCGTTCGGGATCCCCTCGCGATGATCTTGCGCGAGGTAGCCGATGCTCACTTGGTGACCCCAGGTGATCGTGCCTTCGTCGGGCTCGAGGCCACCGGTCAGCAGCTTGCACAGCGTGGTCTTGCCCATGCCGCTCTTGCCGATGATGGCGATCTTCTCGCCCTTGGTCACGATCGTCGAAAAATTGTCGCAGACGGTGACGTCCGGCCAGCGCTTGCTCAGGTTTTCGATGGTGACGGTCTGTTTTCCGGACGGCTTTTTGACCAAGAACTGAATGAACGGGCGCTCGATGTTCGAGCGCTTCAGATCCGTGAGCTGCAGGCGCTCGATCTGCTTTTTACGGCTTTGTACCTGAGTTGCTCGGGTACCGGCGGCAAAGCGAGCCACGAAATCCTGCAGTTGCGCGACCTTCTTTTGACGCTCCGCGTTCTCTTGTTCGACTTTGCCGCGCACCTGCCCCTTGGCGATGATCATGTCGTCATAGCCGCCGGGATAAATGATGATGGTTTCGTAGTCGATGTCGGCGATGTGCGTGCAAATCTCGTTCAAAAAATGGCGATCGTGGGAAATCGTGACCAAGACGCCGCGGAAGCTGCACAAGAACCGCTCGAGCCAACGGATGCTGTCGATGTCGAGATTGTTCGTTGGTTCGTCGAGCAGGAGCGCATCGGGATTGCCGAACAAAGCTTGGGCGAGCAACACGCGCAGCTTCAGGCCGCCTGGAAGTTCGCGCATCTGCTTTTCGTGTTCGCTCTCGGGAATGCCGAGACCCGAGAGCAACTCGGCGGCGTCGGACTCGGCGGAGTAGCCGTCCTCTTCCGCGATCACGCCTTCTAGCTCGCCGAGTAGTTCGCCCTGTTTGTCGGTGAGCGTTTCTTTGGCGAGCAGCTCTTCCTTCTCCTGCATCGCGGCCCACAGCCTTTGGTTGCCCATCAGCACGACCGAGAGCACGATCATCTTCTCGAAGCCGAACTGGTCCTGCTTCAGCACGCCCGTGCGCTCGGGCTTGTGCACGTGGCCCGAGTCGGGCTCGAGTTCACCCGAGACGATCTTCAGGAACGTGGACTTTCCGGCGCCGTTCGGGCCAGTCAGGCCGTAGCGCTTGCCTTCGCTAAACTCGACCGACACCTCTTGGAAAAGGCGCTTTTTGCCGTAGGCTTTGCTGACGTCGTTGACATTAATCGAGGGCATTGGCGGGCGCCCCTAGTAGCAGCTTTTCGGCAGACTGGGGCTCGTGCTCGCGGATCTAGCCGGATTCTTTAGTAAGATCAGCCATTTAGGGCTGCGTCGCGTGCAGCCCTGACGGAATGCTGGCTACCGGCGAGCTTGTTTTGGAGGTCAGGTCGCGGGCAGTCAAAGGCGCGGAGTTTCTCGATCCTTGCTCCAAGCGGCGGTGGAAACCCAAACAGAGTCCCATTCGCATTTTGTCTTTTTAGCAGTTTGCGCGCTGCGCTGCTTCGTTTGACGATGAAGGAAAGATCTGCGAAGCAAGGCGAATGATCAAGGCTTCGCTGGGGTACATCGTGTGTGGGGCATTGCTACTGTGCGTCGTCGCGCCTGCGTGCGGCGGGAGTCAAAAGGACGGCAAGACAGCGGCCGCCCCTGAAAGAGTGGAGGGCATTCAAGACACCATCGCTCTGTTCAAGAAGAAGGACTCGTCGATTGAGCAGCTCTTCTCGTCATCCACCGGATACGTCGTCATTCCGACGGTGGGTGAGGGCGCGTTCATCCTCGGCGGCGCCCACGGCGCTGGTGAAGCGTACGAAGCCGGTGGCTACGTTGGACGGGTGACCGTGAGCGAGGTGTCGATCGGCGCCCAAGTCGGCGGCCAGTCCTATAGCCAGGTGGTCTTTTTCGAAACACCCGAAGCTTTCAAGAAGCTGAAGGAAAACTCGTTTGCGTTCAGTGCCGAAGTGTCGGCCGTCGGCGCGGATCAGGGCGTGGCGAAGAATGCGAAGTTCAAGGACGGCGTCGCCACCTTCGTCATCCCGAAGAAGGGGCTAATGGCAGCGGCTGCCGTGGGCGGACAGAAGCTCGACTTTCAGGCGTCGCGCACGCCCTAGTCAGCTCATTGGCGCTCCGGGCTCGGCTTCAGCGGTCGTGCCCGGCGGAAGCCCGATCAGGCGTCAACCCAACACGAGTTGCCCACACGCCGCGCCCACGTCCCGACCGCGTGAGCGGCGCACGGTGAGCACGGTGCGCCGCTCGCCGAGCACCGCGCGCGCGAACTCGTCGACGACCGCCTCGGTTGGCGCGCGGAACTCCGCCACGCGATGTTCGTTGAACGGAATCAGGTTGATTTGATGCGGAAAGCTCGCGCAATAGTTGGCTAAGCGCCGCGCGTCGTCGGGGCTGTCGTTCACGCCGGCGAGGAGTACATATTCGACCGTGATGCGCTCGCGCGGGCGGAGCGGGAAGCGCTCGAGCGCGCCGCGTAGCTCGGCCAGCGGATAGCGACGACCGATCGGCATCAGGGCCGAGCGCTGCTCGTCGGTGGTGCCGTTCACGCTGATGGCGAGCAGCGGTCGCGGTTCGAGTCGGCCGAGTTCGGCGATCTCGGGTACGAGGCCCGAGGTCGACACGGTGATGCGTCGTGCCGACAAGCCGAGGCCGGCGGGGTGGCAGAGCACCGAGATCGCGCGCGAAACCTGTGGCAGATTGTGCAGCGGCTCACCCATGCCCATGAAGACCAAGGTCAGATCGCCAGGGTGGCGCGGCCCGAGCTCGTGCATCGCGACCAGCACTTGGCCGATGATTTCGTGGGCGAGCAGATGGCGACCGAAGCCCATGCTGGCCGTCGCGCAGAACGTGCAGCCCATGGCGCAGCCCACTTGGCTCGAGATGCACAGCGTGATGCGCCCGGCCCGCGGCATATGCACGGCCTCCACGCGGTCCCCGGACGCGAGCTCGAAGAGCAGCTTGGTGGTGCCGTCGGCCGCGTTGTTTCGGCCGACCATGCGGGGCGGCGTGAGGGAGAGCTGGGCGCTCAGCGCGCGAGCGTTGCGCCCGAGTGCGGGCGAGCCGGCTTGCCAGGCCCACGGCCGCTGCAGCTGCCCGAAGGCGTGCTCGGGGTTCTGAAAGCCGAGGGCCGATAGCTCGGCCGGCAGCGCGGAATAAGCCGATGGCGCAGCCTGGGACGCAGCGCGCCGGGAAGCAGGGCTAACGACGGGTAGAACGGGAAGCACGACGGCCAAAGCGGCGCGACCTTAGCTCAAGTTGCGCCGCTCTGCACGGCGGGCAGGCGCGCGCCGTCCTTGCTGGCGAATAGTGAAACATTGCGCGGGGTGACCGCGCGCTCGAAGATCGTGGCAACACGCACGGCATAGCCGCTCTCTTCCAGCCGCGCGGCGCGGTCGAGGATCACGCTCAGTTCGATGGCGCGCGCGAGCATGTCGCGGGGCAACGAGAGTCGGCGGATAGCGTCGAATTGCCGCTGGCCTTCTCGTTCGATCGCCGCGATCTCGGCCGGGCTGGCGGGGGACAAGCCGTGCAGCGCGAGGGAGCGCTGCGCGATCGCCGCGAGCCCGGCGTGAGCTTGGCGGCGATTCACGCCTTGCATCTCGGCACCCGGCGCGAGCTCGAGGCCGCGCGCGCGCAGCAGTAGACGCAGAGCGTAGCGCGTCTGTCGCGCGCGGATCGTATCCTCGATGCTGCTCTCCACGCCCACGGCTTGCGAAGTCAAGTTGCTCAGCCCGAGGGTGTCCTTCTTCAGGGAAAAACCAT
The DNA here is from genome assembly GCA_035273265.1 of Polyangiaceae bacterium. Classification (GTDB taxonomy): domain Bacteria; phylum Myxococcota_A; class Polyangia; order Polyangiales; family Polyangiaceae; genus PMG-095. Next base: position 4,293 of record DATEPG010000319.1, on the reverse strand, counting down.
GTGCGGCTTGCGACAGAGACGCTCGCTCGCGAGCGCTGATCTTTTGCAGACAGCACGAGACGAGCGCCAAATCGGCGTCGCTGTCCGCGACCGCGCGCACCAGCGTATCGCCGAGTTCGCCGCAGGCGTGCAGCCCGATCGCCAGATCACCCGGATCCAGCCGGAGGGTCTCGGTGCCCGCGTCGATCACTGCAAATTGCGCCGTCACCAGCTGGCCGTCACTCGTATCTGTGCGGGCACGGCTTTGGGCGCGCGCCACACGCTGCGGATCGCGCTCCAAGCCGAGCGTGGCGCGGCCAAAATGTTGCGCAGATAGGCGGGCAAAGTGCCCGCTGCCTGCACCCACGTCGACGATTCGGCGCGCGGCAGCGGCGAGCTTGCCGAGCGCGCCGAGCAGAGCCGCCAATTGCTGCTGCTTGCGGAAGGCAACGCCGCGAAAGTCTTCGCGTCCGGGCTGCAAGTGGTGGCCTTCGAGAGCGGGCAGCGCGCTTACCTCCAGCACGCAGCGGGCCAAATCCGTCAAAGTCTCGGGCGCCGCACTGAGCCCGGGCAGGGCAACGGCTAAGCCCTGCGCTTCGCATTGCCGCAGATCGGCTTCGGTTAGACCGAGCAAGAAATCGGTCCATCCGCGCCGCTCACACCAGTCCGGGGCGCGCGCGTCGTGCACCCGCTGATCGACGATGTCGAGCACCGGCAGCAACGTGTCCTGGGCACGTGCCAGCGCGCTCGTGATCGAGAAGGACTTCACTGGTCGCTGAGCGCTGCCGCGTCGCTGCTCAATAGTGAGGAGGCTTTTCGTTGTCCATGGGCTCGCCCAGGCCGCTGATGCGGGTGCGCAGGGCGAGCACTTGCTGTTCGAGCAGCGTGATTGCTTGCTGCTGCTCGAACACCACCTGATTGAGCTCGCTGAGTTGACGCTCCAAGTGCGAGTAGCGGATCTCTAGGTCGACGAAGCGTGGGTCCATGGCGGTGGCGCGAGCTTACTCGTAGCCGAGGCCGCTCGGGGGTTCTGCGATCGGGGCGGCCTGGACATTGCCGCTGGCGGCGTTGCCTGCGGCCGGGGCCGCCGTCGTCGAGGACAGCTTTTCACTCGGCTCTTTGGGCGCTTTGGCCGCCGGCTTGGCTTTGGCGCTACCCGGTTTGCCGTTCGAGGCGACCACTTGGGTCGGCGCTTCTTTGCGTTTTGCGGCCACGAACTGCGGCGCGGCCTGCGGGTCGCAACCCGGACCGAAACCTTCGGCATCGACCACCGTGGAGTACGAACCAACGCTGGCCTTGCCTTGCGCGTCGTGACTCGTCACCTCGAGTTTCACGTCGCGTTTCCCGGCGCGACTCGGTGAGCAATAAGACACCAGATAGTTGCGGAACAGTTCGTCGTCCACGGCGTTGGCGACGTCGTTCAGTGGCGCGCTCATGGTCAGCGCCGAGCCCGCCCGGGTGCCACCTGTCTTGCCGATGAAGGTAATGTCTGCGGAGCTGGCCGCCGTGCCGACCGTCATCAAGAAGATGTGGTGCGGTGATTCGTTCACGAAGTCGCGCAGCTTGCTTTCCTCGACGCGGCCCGCGGAGTCTGGGTTCAGCGCCACCACGATCAGCGTGCCGTTTTCGATCGGACGACCTTCCGCCGCGAGCGAGGCGCTCAGCTGCTGTGCGCCGTCCATGACAGCGCTGTACAAGCTGGTGGAAGCGTCCTTGCGGCTGAAGCTGAGCAGCCGCTCCATGCTGGTGTCAGTTTCGTTGGCGTCCGAGCGCGGGTCTTGTTGCGGATAGTGCTGAACCAGGTGTGCTTTCTCGGCCCCGTCGAAGGCATACAAGCTGACTGGCTCGCGTTGGCGCAGGCGCGCAATGAACGGGCGCAGGGCGTCGGCCAATGATTTGCGCTCTTCGCGCTTGAGCGCCTTGCTCATGTCGACGAGCACCGCGGCGTGACGCGACGTCGAAGGGTCGGTCGAAAGCAAGGTCAGCTTTATTTGCTCGTTGTCGAGCGGGACGCCATTCTCGTAGACCTTGAAATCGCCTTTTTCGAGCCCAAGCACGCCGTTGCCGTGTTTGCTCACGGCCACGTAGAGCGCCACGTTGCCCGGTTTTTTCGTGCTGACCGCGACCGGCTCGACCTTGACGCCGCCAGTCACCAAGTTGCACGCGTTCAGCGCGCATAGCAGCAGCACGCCGCTGAGATCGCGTACGGCGATCATTTTTTGCCTCCAGCGCTGAGCTGCGCGAGAGCGTGAGTCAATTCGGGGCTGCCCGTCAAACAAGAGTTGCAGGCCTTGTCCGAACTCGACGCACAGGCGGCGCCGCGCGAAAAGCGCTCCAACATCGCTTGCGTGCGCTTGCCACCTTCGCGCTCGGCGCGAGCGAGCAGTGATTTGCGAGCGGCGCAATCCGGCGCCAGCAGCAGCTCGCTGGCGACCCGCGTGTCCGCACTGGCTTCGGGCGAAAGTGATTTCGTCAGCTCGGTCTTGGCGCGCTCGCGCACCGAATCGCGCACGCCCGAGGTGGTCGCCAAATCGAAGGCGATGTCGGAGCCTCGAGCGCCCAGCTTGCGCAGGGCGGCGAAGCTTTGTTCAGAGGCGCTCGACTGCGCGGAGCGCCACAGGATGCCCATCACTTTGCCGTTTTCAGCGCTCTTTGCAGCCACGCTAATCACACGCTCGACACTTTCTACGGCAGCTTCGAAGCGCTGGGCTTGAGCTTGCTGGCTGGCCAGGGCAATGCCGACCTGAGGATCATTGGGGAACTTGCGGGCCAGCGCCTCGAGCGCGGGCAAACCATGGGTCAGCGCGCTTGCCAGCTCGGCCGGATCTGCTCCCGGCATTGCGGGAGCTGCGCTGCTGGTGTCCGGGCTCGTGGCAGCGGCCGACGGCGCGTTCGCAGCCTGCTCGGCAGCGGCCGTGATTGGCTGCGCGGGCGCCGCTGCTGGGGCCTGGGCTGGAAGGGTCGTGTTGGCCTCCGCAAGCGGCGCGTGCTTGGGCTGCGACACCGCGCTGCGAATGCCCCAAATGGCGAGCACGGCGGCCAATGGTGCCGCAATGACCAGCGCGCGTGGGTTCGCGCGCAGGGCCTTTTGCGACCAAGCCTGCGCGCGTGGCAAGAGCTCGCGGCCCATCGCGAACAGGTTGGCCGCAGGCGCGCTGCTGTCCCGCCTGTATGGCGCAGGCGTCGTAATGACGACCGGCATCTCGGAGCCGGACGACGTGAACGAGCGTGCCGGGCCCGGCGCGGGGTAAGGCTGCGCGCTCGCTGCTTGCTCCTGGATCTCTGACTCTCCGATCACGGAGTCTGCGCTTGCTGGCGCGGCCGTGTCGACCGCGAAGCCTTCCGCCGGGGCCGTGTTTTCCGCCGAGAGGCCATCGATGGCCTGTGCCTGTGCCTGTGCCTCCTCGGTTTGTTCGATCGGCGTCTCGCTGTAGGCGACCTCGGTCGGCGCGCTCTCGAATGCGTTGGCTTCTACGCGAGACTGGATCACGGGCGGCTCGAACGCGCCCGCTTGCGCTGGCGCTTCGACTGGGCTCGCTTGCGCTGGCGGCTCGAACGGGCTCGCTTGCACCGGCGCTTCGACGACCGGCGCTTCGACGATCGGGGGCGCGATGACCGCGGCGTCGAGCACGGGCGCGTTCAATGCGTCCGCGCTGAGCGCTGCTTCGGCGACGGGCGGGGCGACCGGGCTCGCGTGCACCGGCTCGTCGACGACGGGCCGCACGATGGGGTTCACGTCCTCCGCAGGCTCGAAACGGTTCGGATACACGGGCCGCTCGATGCGGCTCGCTTGCACGGGCGGTGCGATGGGGCTCGCTTGGACGGGCGGTGCGATGGGGCTCGCTTGGACGGGCGGCTCGATGGGGCTCGCTTGAACGACGGGCGCAATGGGAGTTGCCTGCACCGGGGGCAGGACTGAGCTCGCTTGGGACGGCGCTGGTGCAGCGGGGCTCGTGGGCACCGACGCCATGAAGGGATTGGCGGGAGCCGAAGCGACCGGCGCGACCGGATTCGCGGGCGCCATGAATGGGTTCGCTTGCACGGGTGGCAGTGCGACGGGCGCTTCGAACGCAGGCAGCGTGACCGGCCGGCCTTGGACCGGTGGAGTCCATGGAGCGAGCGCTGCGGCCTGCCCCGGCAAAGGCGGTGGCAAGCTAGTCGACGGTTTCCGGATCGGTGCTGGAGGGGGTTGTGCCGGCAAGCTCGAGGACGGCCTGCGAGTCGGGATCGCCGGTCCTGCCGAGCGCGGCGCGATACTCTGCAACGCTGGCGTTGCGCTGAGGTTCGGTTCGGGCGGCCGGCTGCGCTTGGGTG
>DATEPG010000318.1:0-9824 GCA_035273265.1 Polyangiaceae bacterium | reverse complement strand
ATCAGCGGCCCCATGGCAAACATTTAGGAGCTTTCCCGGCTCTTGGTCAAGCGTGCTAAGACCCCCAGCGTGCGTCGTCGCTTGCCCTTCCTCACCCGGCCCTGGTCCGCCGCTCTGATCGGCGTTGCCTTATCGGCACTGCTCAGCCATTCGGCGCAAGCCACCGTGGTGGAGCGCGTAGTCGCCGTGATTGGCGATCGAGCGATCTTGCTGAGCGACTTGAAATCGCGAGCCAAGCCGTTCTTGGTTCAGGTCACCCAAGGCGTGCAGCCGGGCGCCCAACGCAGCGCAGCCATCTCGCAAGTGTACAAGGGCGTGTTGGACAAGATCGTCGACGAAGAGCTGGAAGAGCGAGTCGCGATCCAAGCCAAGGTTACCGTCACCGCCAAAGAGATCGACGATGCGATTGCCCGCGTCGCCGCGCAAAATCAAATCCCGGTCAAGAAGCTGCTGGCCGAAGCCGCCAAGACCGGCGTCAGTGAACCGCAGTACCGTGACGAGCTCCGCCGCCAGCTGCTGCAGGCGAAGTTGGTGAACGTGCGTTTACAAGGCCGTATCCGCGTCACGGAAGACGACCTCAAGGTCGCCTACCGCAAAGTGGTGATGGAAGAGCGCCAGAAGCTAACCCTCAAGGTGGCTTGGATCCGCATTCCCGCCGGCAACGGTGGCTCGGGGCGCGCGCTCGCCGAGCGCATCGCGGAGGCGGCGCACAGCCAGGATTTTGCGCAGCTCGCCCGGCAATTTTCTCAAGATCACAGCACCCGCGACTCCGGCGGTCAGCTGCCACAGACCAAGCTTGCCGAGCTTCCCCCCGCGCTAGCGCGGGCCTCCATGGCGCTCGAGGTGGGTGAATCCTCTCAGCCGCTGCGCATGGACGACGATTTCGTGATCGTGCGCGTCAATTCTCGCGCGGCGTCGCAATTGCCCTCGTTCGACGAAGCCCGTCGTGAGCTCGGCGATCGCGTGTACATGGACAAGATGGGTCAAGCGCGCCGCACCTGGCTAGACGGCCTTCGCCGCCGCAACCACGTCGAAGTTCGCCTTTAAAGCTCGCGGCTCTAGTCGCAAACCAAGCCGTACACGTCACGCGCTGCGGTGCCGCGAGCGACGATGCGCTGCGCGGTCCTGAGCTCTTCCTGAATCAGCGCCTCGAATTGCTCGGGGGGCAGCGCGCCTTCGATGCGTCGACCATTGGCGAAGAACGTGGGCGTGCCATTCACGCTCAGCTTTTGCCCGAGCTTCATGTCCGCGCGAATGGCCGCGTCGTGCACGCCCGCGCGGGCAGAAATCAGCAGCAACGCGCCATCCAAGCCGGCCTTGCCGGCGAGCACGCCGAGCGCGCTGTCGTCGAGCTCATCCGGTTGGGCGAAGATCCCGTCGTGCACCGCCCAAAATCCGCGGTTCGAGCCGCGCCGGAACGCGTCGGCGGCGAAGTTCGCCAAGAGCTGCGCCCCTTTGTGCTGCGGCAGCGGGTAGTCTTTCCAGACCAAGCGTAGCGACTTGGGATAGCGCGTGAGCAGCGCCTTGAGCGTCGGTTCGACACGTTTGCAAAATTGGCATTCGAAGTCCGAGAACTCGACCAGGGTCACCAGGGCGTCCGCCGGACCGCGCGTCGCAGACTTTCCGATCGGGACGCACGACCGCGAGTGACCCGCGTTGCCCAAGCCGATCAAGTTGCTGCTGGTGCGCGTTGCGTACAGCATTGCGGGCGGCACGCCCGCCGCCGAGAGCCAAGTCGCCGAGCGTTGCTCGTCGCGCAGCAATTGCTCGAGTTCCAGCGCCGTCCGTTCACCGTCGATCGCCTGGCCATTCAAGAACGAGAACGGCGTCGATTTCAGCGCAAATTGCCCGGCTAATTGCAGATCCGCGCGCACCTGCGGCTCGCCCGCGGCGGACAACTCAGCGAGCTTGGAAGGGTCGTGGCCGGCGGCCGCAAGCTCTGCCGCGAGGCGCTCTGCGGTCAAGCTCTCCTCCCCTTGCAGCACCCGGTGCAGCAGGCCGAAGAACGCCGAGGCGCCGTGAACGCTGGCCACGCCAGCCAACACGCGCGCCGCTTCCAACGCATTCGGATGCTCGCGCAGCGGGCGATGACGAAACACGATCCGCAAGTCGTCACCAAAGCTGACTTTGACCAATTCGAGTGCGCGCCACGCCTTGCGCGTGTGGGGACAATCCAAGTCACCAAACAGGACCCAGGTGAGCGGCGCATTGCGCGTGCCCCAAATCGGCTCGCTGCCGAGCACGGGCAAGGCGGCGCGCGCGTCGTCCGGATAGCTACTCGGACCTGCACCCGGCGCGACGATCGGAGCGTGCCGCATGGGTCGCGGTTGATTGACCGTGATTTCAGGTTCTGACGGCGGCAACGCTTCGACCGCGGGCGGTTCTGGCAGAGCTGGGGGCGAGGGCGAGGGCGGCGCTGGAGGCGCTGCGGAAGCGATCTTGGGTGGTGCGGCAGGCGCGCGCTTCGCGGTGTAGAAGACGGCGGTCGCGACGCCGCCGAGCATGAGCACCAGGCCGGAGACGACGAGCAGCAGGGCGAGCAGGGAGGAGCGCGGCATGGACGGCGCGCCCTGCGGAAGTGGCTGGAATTGAGGGTGAACGGGGGTCGGCGCGTTGACGCGAATGGGGAGAGGGAGATCGGGGGGCGGCGCGTTAACGCGAGTGGGAAGAAGGAGATCGGGCACGGGCACGGGCACGGGCACGGGCACGGGCACGGGCACGCTTACGGGGAGAGGGAGATTGGGCGCGTTTGCGGGGGGGATGCTTTGGGAGGAGAGGCGGGTGAGTTGGGCGGTGAAGGTCGTGATGTCGTGGGGGCGCGAGTGGGGGGCTTCGGCGGTGGCTCGAGCTAGGTGGGCTGCGATTTCTGGGGGGATGTTGGCGGCGAGGAGAGCGCGAATGAGGGCGGCGAGCGCGAACAGATCGCTGGCGGGAGTGGGGACACTGAGCGTCGTTCGGAGTTCGGGCGCGCGCAGGTTGGAGGGGACGAGTTGGCTGGCTTCGCCGGGGGGGCCGAAGGTGTTGGTGAGCGCGGTGACGCCGAAGCCGAACAGCACTTCGGGCTCGGGACCCTCGCTGATCAATTCGGGCGTCAGTAGGCCGTAGGCAATGCCTTGATCGTGCAGCGGCGCGAGGGCGGCCGCGATGCGCGCGGCGAGCGCGGCAACGCGCGCTAAGGGCCAAGCCTCGGCAGGGCGCTCCGCCAGGCTGCCCGAGGGCGGGGCCGCGAACACCACGTAGGCGTTGCCAGCATCGATGCCCGCTGCCAGCGGGCGGGCCAAGCCGGAGACTCCGAGCCCAAAGCGGAGCTGACGCTCGAGTGTCTCCGTCAGTTGCGACGCGCTACAAGTCAACGCCAACTGAATCAGCCAGCAGCGTTGGCCCCGGGTTTGGTCCTCGACAACGGCGATCCCGTTTGCGGCGGGAGCGAAATTGCGGAGCACCCGGAACCGACCGTCAACCAATGAGCCGCTCGCCAGCATCTTTGTCAGTTTGACACGGCCCCGAGCGGTTCAGACAGCTTGGCGCACGCGATGTCATGCCCGGCGGCATTTGACCGGGCTTTTGACGGGGAATTGCAGTGTGGCACGCCATGTGCTCAAAGGAACCCGCGAAATGTTCAACCTGCGCAGCGTGTTCGCGTTCTGGGCGATCGTGGCCTTACTCCTGGGATCGGCAGGGCGGGCGCAAGCTCAGACCGCCGGTGCCATCACCGTCACTGTTCCCCCGGTCGGCGTCAAACGCCACCACCAGGACTTTGCCGGCAAGGTCCTGATCACGCAGATCAACTACAAGGACTGCCTCAACGAGGACTACTTCACGTTCACCGTGAACTTGGGGACGGGTTACGCCGCGTACGGCCTCGAGGTTTGGGCCGGCACGGGTTGTGAGAACCAGGTCAATCGCACCGGGACCGCGCGCACCTGCTGGCAAATTGCCGCTCTCCAACCGACGAGCATCATCGTCAACAACCTGCAGGTTCCGGTTCGCAAACTGCTCTCCGGGCGTACCGGTGGCACCAACCTGGGCACGGGTGGCACGGGTGGCACGGGTGGCACGGGTGGCGGGGCAGACGCTACTGTCGGAGGCGGTGACACCGCCGGGACGGAGAACAGCGCTGGCGGCACAGGCGGGAGTAACGACGGCGCCACCGGGACTCCGTCAGAGTGCACGCCCACTTCGGTCGCGGTGCAGCCGCAAACGCTGAGTCTTTACTTCTTGCTGCTCGATAGCAACTTCGCGCTAGGCGGGCAGGCGCAATACAAGGTGACCTACAAGCTCAATGCTCCCGGTCCACCTGGCAACGTGCAGACCGGCATCGGCGAAGGCATCGCTCCGATTACCTGGACTCCCACTCCAAACAACCCGGACCAAACCATCGACGGCTACCAGTTGTACTGCGACCCAGCGCCGGGCATGCAGGGCGTGGAGGAGTCGGGCATCGTTTGGGATCCGAACACTTTGCCAGCAGGTTGCGTAGACTCGAGCATCCTCTACGCAGGCGCGCGCCCGGACGACAAGTACAAGTGCGGGACCGCAAACAAGACCTCCTCGCGCGCCAACGCCACCAATTTGGTGAACATGGTGCCGTACAATGTGTCGGTCGCTGCCACGGATACCTATCGAAACGTGGGCGCGGTGGCGGCACCGGTGTGCGCCATCCCGCAACCCGTTACCGGCTTCTTCGAGGCGTATCGTGAGGCGGGTGGCGAGGGCGGCGGGGGGTTCTGCAGCTTCTCCCGCCATGGTCAGCCCGTCCTGCTATTGAGCGTATTTGGACTTGCTCTGTGCTTGGTACTGCGACGGAGACGCGCGACGTGAAACGATTCGTACTCGGTCTGACCTTGGGTCTGTTCGGTTGGTTGGCAACTTCATCGGCGCAAGCGCAGGGGGTGGATGAATTCGGCGCGTACGGTCCCCGCTCCAACCGCGGGGAATCCCCACAGATCGGCCTGTTCGAGGCCCGCTTCGGAGCGTACAATCCGCGCGTCGACAGCTCGGTTCCAAACGGCACTCCGTACGCGGACTCCTTCGGCAATAGCACCCGCTACATGCTCGGCCTGGAGGGCGACCTGCAGCTGGTTCGCATTCCGCACCTCGGCACACTCGGGCCGGGCCTGGGTTGGGGCTACACGCGCTCCAGCGGCTACGCCCGGCTGACCTCGGATAAGGACAAGCTCTCCGACGAGACCACCTCGCTCACGATCATGCCCATCTATCTGGTGGCCGTGCTGCGCGCGGATGTCCTGGCGCGTGAGTTTGGTGTCCCGCTCGTGCCCTACGCCAAGCTCGGCATGGGAAGCGCGCTCTGGTGGTCGAGCGACGGCGGGGAAACCGCTCACGCCGGCGACGTCAAAGGCACTGGCATTTCGTTCGGCCCTCAGTATGCCCTGGGCGGCATGTTCTTGCTGGATGTGCTCGATCGGCAGACCGCACGTGACGCGGACGTCAGCCTGGGCATCAACAATAGCTACCTCTTCGGCGAGTGGTACGTCAGCGATCTCGACGCCTTCGGCTCCACCAAGCGCATGAACGTCGGAGCCAACACCTGGGTCGTTGGCTTGGCCATCGAGTTCTAGCCCAGCGCCCGTCCGCCGGTTGCCGTCAGCGCTGAACCAACAAGCAGGCGTGGCCCTGTAGCGCCAACGGCGCGGGCACTTGGGGTCGTTTCCAGCAGGCGGCACAGGCGGTGGCACAGGCGGCACAGGCGGCACAGGCGCTATAAGGACCGGCGCGGGCGAAACGGTCGCGCTCCGAGGCTGCTAGCTTCCCCCTGCTCCGCCGCGGCCCAACGTCTGCCTCCGCGCCTCCGGTGCGCGCGAAGCGCCGCACGCCCTCGCGCCGGGCGCGCGGAGGACAGCCCAGCCGAATGCCCGGAACTAAAACGAGCGAAAAGTCTTGGAAGACCAGATCACGATCAGCGAACGAGATGGAGACCTACGACAGCTGACCGAACAGGCGCGTGCTTTCCCAGGGGCGCAGCCCGAGCGGCCCAGCGCCCCCGTCCGAGCATGCGCCAAACGAGAGTCTCAAACCGCGCGCCGCAGGCGCCGCGCGTCATTCTCTACGCCACAGCGTGGAACCGCGCCGCCAGCTCAGCTCAGCGCGCGCGCAGTAGGCGATCAATATGCTTGTGCTCCCAGGCGAGCGCGCGCTCGTGGTAGCGGAACTCACGTTCGCGGCTGGCGAACTCCGGCGGATGGATCAGCGTGCGCCCACCCACGCGGACTTCCGGCATCACGTGGTGCAAGAGCTCGTGGAAGACGATGTAGGACACGAAGTACCGGGGGACCCATTCAGCGTCCAAAACGGGGTGGACCCGGATCAGGCGCTCGGACGCGCTGTAGCTGCCGAGCTTGATGGTGCGGCGCAACTTGGCTTCACCGGCGGGGCGAGTGCGACGGCCCCAGGTGATCAGCACATCGCCAATGCTGCCACCGAAGTAGGTCTCGTTCAGCTGGGCAAGGATCTCGCCCAGGTCATGCACGTGACCCTCGGCTTGGAGCTTGACCGTGGCACGGCGCGAGGCGCGGATTCGGTGCGTGTTGGTCGAGATGAAGTCCCCGATGACCTGCGATGCATCGCGGTCACCGTGGACCACGTAGGCCACCAGGGCATCCAAGATGCGGGGCTCCGCCCCCAGAAACATCATGTTCACACGCACCCGCAGGCGACCGCGCGCCCGCGTTTGCGTCACCATGCGGCGGCGGTTGTCCGTGACACCGAGCTGAACCGGACCGCCGAAGGCCGCCTCGAGCCGTCGCTCCAGCCGCTGCCGCGCGCCTTCGTGAATGAAGATCTGCGGACCCGACGGCAGGAAGTAGAGCGGAACCTGAGCTTGCCCATCCGGAATGCGCACGGCGGCTGTCGCCATGCGCGGCACGGATGCACGCGCGGCGCGCGGCCGACGAACGCGGCCGACGGAAGCGGGTAGCCAGGGGAAACGCAGTTGAGGAGCCATGGGAGCGAACGCGGCGAGTTGCCTGAAATTGGGACTAAGGGACGAGATCGATAGCGTCAAGGAAACGAAAATAGTTCTATCATTTTCAATACTTGACTACGAAACTGTGGACGTCCGCTGCGACGCCCCTAACCCCGCGAACCGCCAAGGCTTCCAGAGCCCTTGCAGGAGTTTTGCGCCCACAAATGGCCCACGAAGGCCCGCCGGCCGAGAGCACGAAATATCCCAACAATCCGAACAAGTTATCCCCAGATGCGACATCCCCTCACCTCAGCCACGTGCTTTCACCGACCTGCACGCACACGCGCGCCCTCGCTTGCGCAAGACAAGCGCCACGAAACGCAGACTCGCAAGCGTCGCAAAAACGAACACACCGCGCGACGAACGGAGCGCCACACCTCGGCAGCGCTCGGGGTGCATCCACTCCGCTCGCCGCGCGGCTGCTACTGGGAGGCTTTTACTTTAGCTAGGGCGGACGTTGCCGCGCTTGGCGTTGGGACCGTTCGGACTGTTCGGGCCGTTGGCGCTGGCATTGCTGCCCGCACCACGAGCCTCCGCTGCCGCAGCGTGGATTGCCGCCTCACCTTTTCCCTTTGGTGGGGGAGCCTCAGAGCCGGGTGCGTTCACATTCGGCGTGGCGCTTGCCCCAGCCGTGCCGATGCCATGGTGAAGCAGCAACTTCTGCTCGATACGTTGCATCAGCTCCGGATGCTGCTCTAGGTAGGTGCGAGCGTTGTCCCGACCTTGACCGATACGTTCACCGTCCACGGAAAACCATGCGCCGCTCTTCTGAATGATGTTCAGATCGGAAGCGAGATCGATGATCTCTCCCGAGCGGCTGATCCCGTGGCCGTAAAGGATGTCGAACTCTACCTCGCGGAAGGGCGCGGCAAGCTTGTTTTTAACCACCTTGACGCGGGTGCGATTACCGACCGCCACTGGGTCTTTACCGGCTGTAACGCTCTCTTTGATGGCACCAATGCGGCGAATATCCAAACGCTGCGAGGCGTAGAACTTGAGCGCGTTGCCACCGGTCGTTGTCTCGGGGCTACCAAACATGACGCCGATCTTCATGCGGATCTGATTGGTGAACATGATGATGCAGTGCGAGCGATTCACGGAGCCCGTGACCTTGCGCAGTGCCTGGCTCATCAAACGTGCCTGCAGACCCACGTGTGAGTCACCCATGTCCCCTTCGATTTCCGCCTTGGGCACGAGCGCCGCCACGGAATCGATGACGATCAGATCGACCGCACCCGAGCGCACCAGCATGTCGGTGATTTCCAGCGCTTGCTCGCCATAATCAGGCTGACTGATGAGCAATTCATCCGTCTTGACGCCGAGCTTTTTGGCGTAGGTGATGTCGAGCGCGTGCTCGGCATCGATGAAGGCGGCCACGCCGCCCTGACGCTGCACGTTGGCGATGGCGTGCAGGGTGAGCGTGGTTTTACCGCTCGATTCGGGGCCGTAGATCTCGACGATGCGGCCTCGCGGGTAGCCGCCGATGCCGAGCGCGATATCGAGCCCCATGGAGCCTGTGGGCACCACTTGGACGTCCCCGCCGATCTTCTCGCCATCCTTCAGGCGCATGATGGCGCCGTCGCCAAACTCCTTCTGGACGCTGGCAATTGCGAGTTCGAGCGCTTTGGTTTTCGGCTTTTCGTCCATGATGGTGCGACCTTTTTCGGGGGTTTGAACTCGACCCGTGGGAGAGCTTGTACTGCTCGGCTGTTCAGATGTCAACGCCGAGCGCCGCGCTCGGACATAGCCTGGCAGCCGCTCGGCGCCTCTTCACTCGGTTTCAGAGCTCGGCGGAGCCTCACTGACACGAACTCGGGCAGTTGCGGCCGCCCTGGTCGTGCGCCCCCTGGGCAAACCAGTCGAGCAGGGTGGTCCGCTGTGCCGTGGTCAGCGGTTTGACGGCGGGGACGACCGACGGGTTGCTGGTTTCGGGCATGGAGCCGCTGATGATCGCAGCCTGCATCCTCTCCCAGACGCGAGTCGAGGAAGTCTCCAATGGGAACGGCGCCTGCGTGTCTTCGTAAGTCATCAGCGGCATGGCCGCGCCATTCAGCGTCGGGTTCTGATGGCACTGCTGGCACACGCATTTGACGACTTTGTACGCATCGCACCAAAGTACGAGCCCGCTTTGCGCGCCCGCGGCCCCCGCTTCGCTGCCGCTGCTACCGGCGTTGAGGCCAGGCATGTCACCGCCACCGTTGGGCTCAGTGCTCTGATCACCGCAGCCGGTGTACAGCGCGAGCGCCACAGTCGTGAACATCACCCCAATCAATGCGCGAGTGGCTCTCGCTGATGCGGTCAACATGGTAAGCGCTCGAAGTCTAGACCAAGCTACAGCGATTCGGCACTGGCGGATCGCCTTCGCCGCGAAAAATGCGGAAGCGCGAGCACACGAAGCCCGCGCCATCCGATTTATCCGTTGCTGGAAGCGCGAGAGTAGCCGCGGCAGGCGCAGGCAAATGCGCAACGCGCTCGCTCGGCTCTGTCGGCGTTGAGCCGTCCGAAGCTCAGGAAGCGACTGAACCGCTCTCGCCGCCAGCGCCAGCGAGCGGCGTGCTGCTCTCGCCACCAGCGCCCGCGTCTGAGCCCACGGCACCACCGGCGCCCGCCTCCGAGGTCGCGCCAGCACCGGAGTCGGTACCAGCGGTACCAGCCTCCCCCACAGCAGGAGTCTTGGAATCAGAGGAGTCGCTGCAACCTTGGATCCCCGCAAGCGCCAACGAGAAGATCGCAGAAGCACCAAAGACAAGTCGCATATTCTTAACCACGGCGCGGACTCTTGTGCCAACTCAGGCACGAATGCAATCGGCTCGCTCTCACCCCTGTGAGTTGGTAATCGCGG
>DATEPG010000317.1:0-6794 GCA_035273265.1 Polyangiaceae bacterium | reverse complement strand
ACGCTGCTCTGGGACGAGGCGGCGCGGCTGACCGGTGATAGTGCCTTCGGCATGCACGCGGCAGAGCAGCTTCGCCCGGGCGCGTTCGATGTGGTGGACTACGCCGTGAGAACGGCACCCACCCTGCGCGCCAGTCTCGAGCGCCTCGCTCGCTACAATCGCTTGGTGCACGACGCGGCAGTGTTCGTTTTGGTGCAGGACGGCAAGGCTCTTCGCGTCGAGCATTGCCTGCACGGAGCGAAGCAATCTCCGCAGGCTGCAGAGTTTACCCTGGCGTCCGTGATGGTCGTCGGTGCTCAGATCAACGGCGCTGCCATTTGGCCTTCGCGCGTCACCTTTCAGCACCAGGCGCAGGGGCCAGAGGACGAATATGCGCGTCTGTTCGGGATCGCGCCGAGCTTTTCGACACCGGTCAATAGCCTGACCTTTTCGCTCGAGACCTTGGAACGGGCACTGCCCGCGACCGACCCGTTGCTATCTCGGGTGATCGAGCGCCACGCGGAAGCGTTGCTCGCTGCGCGACCAGCGCTTGCGGAAACGACCGCTGCCCGCGTTCGACGCACGCTGTGCGAGATCCTGGGCAAAGAGGAGGCTGTCGTCACCCTTTCGCGCTTGGCGAGCCGGCTGCGCATGAGTGAGCGCAGCCTTCAGCGTCGCCTGTCGGACGAGGGCCACAGCTTCGATCGATTGCTCGATGACCTGCGCCATGAATTGGCAGTTCGTTACTTGGCCGACAAGAAGATCGCCATCGCCGAGGTGGCGTTCTTACTCGGCTATTCGGAGCCGAGCGCCTTTCATCGCGCCTTCAAGCGCTGGACCGGCTCGACGCCCAGCCAGGTTCGACAGGGCGCCGCGTAACCCCGCGGCGCCCGCTGTCGCTTGCCTTATTTCGCGACCGAGGGCTCGATCGTCAGGAACAGCACGCCCGGCGAACTCAGGCTGAAGGTCTTGCTGAATTTGTCGCCGCAGGCGGCCGTGCTGACCACTTCAGCGGGTGATTCCATCGAGCCGCGCAGGGTCTGCCAATCGCTTGCGGACATGTTGGCCATCGTCTTGCGACCGCCGCTGTCCCACGTGGCGAATGAGTTGCCGCGCGCGTCGTCGACGCGATAGGTCGTGACATCGTAGGCCTTGGTCGGGTCCATGCCCGATATCGTGATGCCAATGTCCTTGGCCTTGGCGACCTCGTAGTACTTGTCGTCTTGGTAGCCGGCCCCCGGGTTTTGCCCGTTGTACAGGATGACCTGCATGCCGCCGGTCTTGGTGTTGCGCGAGGACATGCCGCCCACGTTGGCGTCACCTTCGACCGTCAGTGCCAACTGCTCGTCGCCCATTCCGGCCAGGAACTTGTACGCGTTGTACGCGGGCTTCTTGATGCCTTCCCGGTTCACGAGGCCCATGGCGCCGATGAAAGGGTTCTTCTCCGCGGCGTAGTCGCCTTGATCTTCATAGCCTTCATCGAACACGTCCGACAGCGTCCACCAGGCGTAGGCGATGGGGAATCGCTTCTTCTCCTTGGCGCAGCGCTGCGCGATGTTGGAGTACACTTGCGCGACGAACGCGGCGCCCTGATTCGTTTCTTGCGGTTCCCAAGCGGGTTCGCCCGAGCCGCCCAAGAGGCCGAACTCCCAGGTGGGTCCGAATTCGGTGACCGCGATTTGTACCGAGTTTTTCCCGTAGCTGTCGAGCAGATCGAGCCCGCGGAAATAGCCGCCTACCGCGCCGTCGAGGAAGGCCCAGGTGTGGAAGCTGAAGAAGCCGAGCGGGCCGTTGTTGTTCTTGAGGTGGTCGAGGAATTGGATGCCGGCCTTCGAGTTTTCCGTCAGCTCGACGTGTTGGCTGGACACCGGGCCGCCCACGCGGCCGTTGGGCAACGCCGCGAGCACGCCGGCCGCCGCCTTGTCGTACAACTTGAAGTAGTCCTCGAGCGACCCCTTCCAGAACTTTCCGCCGCAGCACTCGGGTTCGTTCCAAACCTCGAAGTACCAGTTACTGACGACGGCCGCGCTGTAGCGCTCGACGCTGTGCTGGACGAACTTTTGCACCAGCGCTTGCCAGCGGTCGTAGTCTTTGGGCGGCGAAGTGATCATCTTCCAGTCGAAGACGGTCTGCGAAGGATCGAGAGCCAACGCGGAGGGCATCGACGCCAGCTCGACGATCGGCGCGATCTTGTTCTCGACCAAGAAGTCGAAGATGATGTCCGAGCGGGTGAAGTCGTAGACCGGTTGGCCGTCGACTTCTTTGTAGATCCCGATGTCGTCGTGGAACAGCCCGTGGCCACGGACGCTCCTGAGC
The DNA here is from genome assembly GCA_035273265.1 of Polyangiaceae bacterium. GTDB lineage: Bacteria > Myxococcota_A > Polyangia > Polyangiales > Polyangiaceae > PMG-095. The sequence goes on along the minus strand of DATEPG010000317.1, from coordinate 4,499 downwards.
TCGAGGTTCTTCACGGCGTCCACGGTGTGCTGCTTGAACGCTTCAGACCAGCGGATCCCGTCGTGGTTGAGCTTGTCCTGTCCCATGAACGCTGCCGGCAGCTGGCTCTGGTTCAGGTACAGGCCCATCCGCCCGAGCCCGAACGTGGTCCAGAAGTGAGGCAGGGCCCCCCAGGACGAGGTGCCAGCCGTGACCTTGGCTGGGGCTGCGCTCACGTCGTCCTTGGGAAAGGGGCCTTTGCATTCGACGGTCACGATCGGGGGTGCGCCGCCGACCGGCATCATGAAGCTGCCGCCGTTGTCCGCCGCGCCACCGCTGTTCAGACCGCTGCCACTCGCTCCGCCGTTGGGATTGCCGCTCCCGCCACCGCCTGTCAGTGCTCCGCCGGTTCCGGCTGCCGTTGAGGGGCCAGCCGCGCCCGCAGAACCGAGGGGATCGGGTCCCGCTTGGCTACAACCACCCACGGCCGACGCCAGTGGGATAATCAGAAGGCCAATCGTGTTAGAGCGCAGGGAAGAAAGAATCGTCGTCGATCGACCGTCCATCGACACCTTTCTATCGTAACTTCCGCTCGCGGCCACGCCTTTCGCGATCTCGGCCGAACGACTTGTTCATTCGGGTCGCTGGTACGCAAGGAGGCTGCAATTTTAGGCGCTCCATGCACCAAGCTGAAGAGGTGTGAGCTGGGAGGATAGAGTCTTTCCTCAGACTGAGACAGCCGCTGGAGACGAAACGAGACGCCGAAGGCTTGGACGATGCGCGACGTGATGCATGACCATCAACAATCAATCTCAGGTCGTTCGGCCTCTCGCCCCGCCTCCCGCGCCGCGGCGATCTCCAAAGAGGAGCGCTGGCTGAGGACTCGCGGTCATCTGGCGGCTGCACTGGTCGCGGTCGCTAGCTCGATCTTGATGACCTGGCCCCTGGCGCTGAACCCCGGCCACCAGGTGCTGCGCGCGCCGTACTTTTGGGACGCGTACACCAACGCGATGATCATGGGCAGCCGGGTGGACGCGCTGCTGGGGCGCGCCGCGCTGTCGCTCTATGACGACTATTACTTCGCTCCGCTGCGCAACTCGATCGTCTTCAACGAGAACCATTTCGGTTTGTCGATCCTGTTCGCGCCGTTCTACTTGCTCAGCCAAAACCCGCTCTGGGCGTACAATCTGACGCTGCTGGCGTCGCTCGCGCTCTCGGTCATCTTCTGTTATTTGCTGGTGTTGCGGCTGACCCGAAGCGGACACGCAGGGTTGCTGGCAGGCGTTGCCTTCGCCTTCTGTCCGTACGTGTTCTTCGAAATCGGTCGCCTGCAGTTGGTAGCGACCCAGTGGATCCCGGCCTGCTTTCTGTTTTTGCATCGCGCGCTGGCAGACCAGCGGCGACGCGACATCGCAGGGTTCTGGTTGTGCCTTCTGCTCCAGGTCGGCACGTGCCTGTATTACACGATGTTCATGCTGCCACTGCTGGCTATGGCCGGCGGCGCACTGCTCGTCAGGCAGCGCCCTGGGCGGCGCTTCTTCTACTGGTTCGGCGCAGCCGCGGTCCCTGCCGGATTCGTCGCGCTGGCGATGGTCTATCCGTACTTCTCGGCGCGACACGATTTCAATCTCCAGCGGAGTGCCTCGTTCGCCTCCAGTTACGATGGTCAGCTCGGCTTCTTCACGAACGTGCACGAAACGAACCGCACGTTGACGGGCCTGCACCACGTGGCGACGGAGTCTGGCGCCCACGAGGAGATCGCGTTTCCCGGCTTCGCGGTCTTAGTCTTGGCGTTCGTGGCGCTTGCCTTGCCGGCCTGGCGCGCCCTGCGCCGGATCGGCCCGAAGCAGGCGCTGATCACCGTCCTGCTTTGGTCCGCGCTGGCGATCGTCGCTGTCTGCTTCAGCTTGAGCCAGCACAGCATGCTGCCAGGGGTGCTGGTCTTCGGCGTGGGCGTCTGGGCCCTCGCTCGTCGACGCGGGCCACAGCCCTTCCGAGGGGTGAGGGGCCTGTACTTTGCGCTGCTGTTATTGGCGGTCGCGCTGTTCGTGGGGTTGAATCCTCTGACTTGGGATGGGGCTCCCGTGCGAGGGCTCTATTACTATTTTTACCACTACTTTCCCGGCTTCGACGGGATCCGCAAGGTGAGCCGACAAGCCGTGATGACGACCTTCGTGGTCTGCATCCTCGCGGGCTTCGGAGCCAGTTGGCTGTTCTCGCGGCTGCGCCGCCTACCGGCGCGGGTGCTGGCGTCCACTTTGCTGCTGGCCGTGATCTGCTACGAGCTGCGTTGCTTCCCGCATCCGGTGGAGCGCGTGTGGGGAGGGGACGATGTGCCAGCGGTCCTGCGCTTTGCGGCTTCGCTACCGGCTCGCGACTTGATCGCCTCTTTTCCTCTGGATAAGGGCCGATGGCGTTTCGTCAGCGACGAGGGATTGGCACTCCACAATTACCTCGCGCTCTATCATCGGCATCGCTTCGTGAATGGCCAATCGAGCTGGCAGCCTCCGGTCACCGAATTGGCGAGGCTCGCGCTGGATGGGCTGCCGGACGAAGCAGCACGACGAACCCTGCTGTCGATCGGCACCCGCCACCTGATCGTCTTTGGTGCTGACCTACCGAAAGAGAGCGAGAACCTCGCGCAGCAGCTGGCAGAGCGGCCCGCGCAGTATCGGCGTGTCTTTCAGCACGGAGCCGACAGCGTGTTTACCCTGCTCGAGGAGCACGAGCCAACGCTGGAGCTGCTGGACCCGCCGCCGTTGCCCGCGTTTGCACAGCTGGTTCCCAGGTCCGCGCTGCGTGCTGAGTCCACGCTTCAGCCGGAACGCGCGGAGCTTGCCTTGGATGGAAACCCGGATACCTTTTGGACGAGCGCGTGCTTTCAGGAGCGGGGGCAATCCTTCGAACTCGAGCTGACCGAGCCCCGCTCGATCGTCGCGCTAGAGATCGACGATCCCGGGCGAGTGATGGACGCTCCGGTATCGTATCGGCTCAGCGCCGCCCAGGGCGCGCTGGACCTCGGCGTCGTGGCGGAGCAGCGCGTGCTCCGCTTTTATCGTGCACAAATCTTTTCACCGGAGCGATTCGTGTTCCGCGTCGTCTTGCCGCGTCCGATCGCTGCCGATCGACTGCGGCTCACCGTGGAACAGCCGGTCCCCGGGCATTACTTCGCCATTCACGAGCTGCGGCTGTACGCGGCACCGGCGGAGCACTGACTCGGGAGCGAGGTTCGCGGGTCAACGCGTGGGGATGACCAACGTCGTGATCGAAGCGGCCGGCAAACTGGCCGTGAAACCGTAGTCAACGATTGGAATCGCAGTCAGCTGCGCCAAGTTTTCTGTGCGCGAGGTGCGATGGACGTCGACGGCAGTCCCCACGCTCGCTAGCCCCGTCAAGTCGAAGGTGAAGGACTTGGAGCCCGTGCTGTCGCCGTTCCGCACGACCAGCGTGAGCTGCGAGCCGTCGGCCGCCTGAGCCGCGACCATGTCGGCTTGATCGACGCGGATGAAGGTCGCGCCCGGGCGAATGTAGCGGCTGAAGCCGGCGTGCATGTAGAAGCGCTTGAGCAAGGTGAAGGATTGCTGGCTGTTGTTCACCGCGAAGCTTGCCCAGTTGCGGGCGGGATCGGCGACTTGCCAGTCGATCCATGCTTCTGGCTGCAGCTCCTTGAGATCGAGGATGATCCTGCCGGCCATGAACAGGGCCGCGTCGGTGTCGTTGTCGAGTGTGACGCTGAGCGGGCCCGATTCGGATTGCCAGAGGCGCTTGTTCTTGCTGGTCGCCAGGGTGCGGAGCTCTGCTCGTTTGGATCCGGCGTAGCTATGAACGTTGATTTGTCCCATTGCGTCGATGGTTTTGGTCTCGAACGCGCGGATGTTGTCGTACGCGTCGTCCATACTGTTTTCGTCAGAAGCGCTGACTTGGACGCCAGTCACGCCGTTGGTCTGAAGCGCGGCGCTCACGGCCTTGATGATCGTCTGCTGATTGCTAGGGCTAAAGTGGCACCCTTCCTGCCCGCCGTTGGCCTTCCACCAGGAGGCGTTCGGCTCGTTCAGCGGTTCGAGCGTGCGAAAGGTCAGCCCGAATGCGTCCCGGTAGTGCTTGAGCACTTGCACGAGGTAGTCCGCAAACGCACCGTACGAATCGGCCTTGAGGTTGTTCGAGCCGTCGCTGCTCCCCGATGCGCATCCGCTCGTGGTCATCCAGTAGGGCGGTGAGTTCGAGAATGCTTCGACGATCAAATCGGTGCTGCGCTCGGCCAAGCGAAGCAGCACCGCGCGTTGGTTTGCGTCGGCGTTCCAATCGAACGTGCCGTTCGCCTGCTGGAAGCCGGGCATGTCCCGGAAGGTGTCCATGTGCGTGTGGGCTGGGTTTTCGCCGCCGCCGATGTTGTAGCGGAAGATGTTGTAGCCCAGCCCGTTGACCGGATCGGCCACCAGATCGACGAGTGCATTGCGCTTGTCGGGCGCCCAGCCGCCGACGTTATTCGCCCACCAGCACAAGCTGGTGCCCCAACCCTC
>DATEPG010000316.1:0-6303 GCA_035273265.1 Polyangiaceae bacterium | reverse complement strand
ATGATGTAACCGTGTTCGTTCAAGTGGCTGTCAATCGAAGCGGTCCAGACGGGAACGTCCGGATGCGCCTCTTGCAGATTGCTCAGACCCTCGGGCGCGGCCAGCAGGCACACGAACTTGATCGAACGAGGCTTGGCAGACTTCACGCGATCGACCGCGGCCACTGCACTGTTGCCGGTCGCGAGCATCGGGTCGACCACGATCACATCTCGGTCTGCCATGTCGCTCGGTAGCTTGAAGTAGTATTCGACCGCGCCCAGCGTCTCTGGATCGCGATACAATCCGATGTTGCCGACACGCGCCGACGGCAAAATTCGAAGCATGCCCTCGACCATGCCGGTGCCGGCGCGCAAAATGTTGAGCAGCACCACCTTCTTGCCATCGATGCTGGGCGCTTGCATGGTGGCGAGCGGGGTTTCGATAGTGGTATAGGTGAGCTTCAAATCGCGCGTCACCTCGTACACCAGCAGCATGCTGATCTCCGCCAACAGCGTGCGAAAGCCGCTGGTGCTGCGGTCCTTTTGCCGGAGCAGGCTGAGCTTGTGTTGCACGAGCGGGTGATCGATGACCGTAACGTTGCTATTCATGGGGCTCACTTCGTAAGATCAGAAGACCGTACCATCGCTGTCAATCACGAGCGGCGGGCGGCCATCCGCTCGGCGCTCGAGGGCAATCGCTCGACCTGCACGCCAGGTGCCGCCTTCGAGCACGCGCGCGAGCGGCAGTTGCTCGGGACCGACGCCGAGCGCCGATCGCACGAGCTCAGCCGTGCGATCGAGCAGGGCCAAAGTCAGCGCGCGCCACTCGATCACCAGATCGGAGCCGACCGCGTGAACTCGCTCGAGCGCGCTCGGGTCACGCAGGTTGAGCACGCCGGCATCGAAATACAGCCCGCCGTTGCGATACTCCGCCAAGCCGGTCAGCGCGTCAGCGCCTTCGATGCGGAGGCCCGCGGCCTCCAACGGCTCGAACAGCGAATAACTGAGCCACTGCGAAAGCTTGTGAAAAGGCACGTATCCCAGCCGACCATGGCGCCAAACGTCGCCCAAGCTGTGACCGGCGAGGTGCGGGCGGCCGCGCCAAATTGGCCCGAGTTCGCGCAGCACCGAGGCCAAGATCGCGCTGGCCTCGAGTCGATTCGCGCGCGCCGAGTGCAACAGCCACACACCCAGATTGCCGAGCCGCGCGGATTCCGAACTGCCGAAATACTCGGGCGCGAGCGCGACGACCTCGCCCAGGCGACGCAGCAGCGCGGCGCGCCCCTCTAGACCGGTGAGCGGATTTTGCTCACTCACTTGAAACGCTTCGCCGAGGGCACTGGCGGTCAGCCCCCTGAGCCCGATTGCGTCCGCGCGCGGAGCGGCTCCGCTGCCGCCCAGGGTGCCAGCCAGGAACAGCTCGTAGCTGGCGACGGCGAGGCCTTCCGAGCGTGTGTAGACCCCCCCGTCCGCCGCGCGATACTGCCAGGCTGAGCCGGCACCGGCGTCCAAGAGCACGCTGGTGATGACCAACTCGAAGCGCGCCGCGAGCTGCTCGTTGGCTGGAAAATCCGCGATCTTGCGATCGAATTCGGCCAAACGTGGAACGCCACCGACGTCGAAGTGACGGTAGCGCCCGTGATACGGAATGCGCGTCAGGTCCGGGTAGTTCTGCTGTGTGAGCGCCGCCACGCGCAGAGCCACGGTCGGCAACTTGGATTCATCGAGCAGCCAATGCTCGAGCTCTCCAGCGCGAGCCGCGTCGAACACCCGCTCACAACGTTCGCGAATCGCGCGCGGGGTCTGCAGGTACTCGTATTCGGCCTGCTCGTTCGGGGCTGCGCTCATCATCAACCCCCTTCGTAGCCGCGCCCTTTGGGTTTCGCGAGCTCGTTGCCATCAGGCACCGCGCCTTCGGTGAAGTAACCGGCCGCCATTTTTGCGTCCATCTCCACCCGCGCATCCTCCGGGATCAAATCATCCGGGATCGCCACGCGTTCCAGGATCTGAATGCCTGCGCGCACCACCGCGTCGTGCTTCATGTTGCTCATCGAGACGAAGCGATCGATCTTGGTGATGCCGAGCCAGTGCAGCACGTCCGGCATTAGCTCTTGAAAGCGCATGTCTTGCACGCCCGCCACGCACTCGGTACGCGCGAAGTATTGGTCGGCACGATCGCCACCGGTCTGGCGTTTTCGCGCGTTGTAGACCAGGAATTTGGTGACTTCCCCGAGCGCGCGACCTTCCTTCCGGTTGTAAACGATGACGCCCGTGCCGCCGGCCTGCGCCGTCCGCACACACTCTTCGATGCCATGAGTCAGGTACGGCCGGCAGGTGCAGATGTCGGAGCCGAACACGTCCGAACCATTGCATTCGTCGTGCACGCGCACCGCGAGCGGCTTGTTCGGATCGGAAATCCCCGATACGTCCCCGAACATGTACACGGTCGCGCCGCCGATCGGCGGCATGAACACCTCCAGGTCCGAGCGCGTGACGAGTTCGGGGAACATACCCGCGGTGTGCTCGAACAGGGTTCGGCGCAGATCGGCTTCGTCACAGCCGAAGCGCGCGGCCACGCCCGGTAGATACCAAACCGGCTCCAGCGCCGCCTTCACGACCACCACCGAGCCGCCGGGCTTGAGCACGTGTCCATCGACCTTGAGCCGGCCCGCCGCGATCGCCTCTTCCAGCTCCGGTAGCTGAATGTGCGCGCGCGTGACGGCCATCGTCGGCCGAATGTCGTAGCCCTGTTCGAAGTAGGGCTTGAACACCTCGCTCACCAGCGCTCCGAACGGGTCGAGCGAGACGATCTTGGTCGGATCGAACCAGCTGGGAAACGGCCCGATCACGTGCGTGGGAGAGGTATTGGTCAGGTCCGGCTTGCGCAGCGGATCGAGCGCCCCCGCCGCCACCGCCACCGCTCGGTACACCGAGTAGCTGCCCGCGTGCGTGCCGATCACGTTGCGCTGCGCCGTGTTGGTCACGGTACCGATCAGTGGCCCGCGGACCATCGGATCCTGCGCCCCCCACACCACCGGCACGGGCTTCGGGCCTGGCCCGCCTGGATGTGAGGTGAGCTGAATCGCCTTGGGGCGCTTGTGAGCCGTCTTCTGAGTCATTGCTTCCGCCTCGTCATGACATCCAGGTGGCGTCTTCCGAAAGCGCCCATTTGGTGGTGATTTTTTTCAAGTTGCTCCAGAGCTCGACTCCCGCCGGCCCCGTCATGTCACCCTGACCGAACTTGGAGTCCTTGGTGCCGCCGAACGAGAACGGCTCGCGCGGTACGGGCACGCCGATGTTGACGCCGACCATGCCGCTCGAGGCACGCTCCGCGACGTAGCTCGCGACAGCTCCGCTTTGGGTGAAGATGCTGGTTGCGTTGCCATACGGGCTGCCGAGCTCGAGGGCCAGCGCTTCGTCCAAAGTTTTGACGCGAATGATCGACAAAAGCGGGCCAAATAGTTCGATTTTGGCGCTTTCCATCTGCGGCGTCACCTGATCGATCACGCTCGGGCCGAGCCAGTTGCCGTTCTCGAGTCCCCGGGGCGCGGCTTGCGCGCGACCGTCGAGTAAGATCTGCGCGCCCTCGCGCGCGGCTTCCGCTAGGCCCGCGCTCAAACGCGCATGCGCCGCGGCGTCGATCAACGCGCCCATCTCCTTGCCGAGTTCGATGCGACTGGCAAGCTCCACTACTTTGCTCACGAAGCGCTCTGCCTCGGCGACGACCACCATCACGCTGCCAGCCATGCAGCGCTGTCCCGCGCAACCGGTGAATGAATCGACGATCGACTTGACCGTGAGCGCCTCGTTGGCGTCCGGCGCGACGATCAGATGGTTCTTCGCGCCGCCCAGGCACAACGCGCGCTTGCCGAGGGAGGTAGCGCGCGCATGCACCGCCCGCGCAGCGGCCGTGGAGCCCACGAAGCCGACCGCGCGCACTTCCGGATGATCGATCAAAGCCTCCACCGCTTCGCGCCCGCCCTGGAGCAGCGAAAACAGGCCCGGCGCGTAGCCCGCCTCGAGCATCAACTCAGCCAAACGACAGGCCGTGAGCGGCACCTTCTCGGACGGCTTCAGGATGAAGGCGTTGCCCAGAGTGATCGCGATCGGGAACATCCACATCGGCACCATGGCCGGGAAGTTGAACGGCGCGATGCCCGCCACGATGCCCAGCGGCTCGCGTCGGTACTCGCAGGTGACTCCGCGCGACACCTCCAGCGCGCCGCCGCGGTCCAGGTTCGGCAAACTCTGCGCAAACTCCACGACCTCCAGCCCGCGCAAGAGCCCAGCGCGCCCCTCGGCCTCTGTCTTGCCCGACTCGAGCGCGACCGTCTCGGACAGCTCGTCCAACGCTTGCGTCACGAGTTCGTGAAAGCGCGCCAGCGGCCGCACGCGCTCCTTGAGCGGAGTCCTCGCCCACGCCGCAGCCGGTTCGCGCGCCGCCGCGACGATCGCCGCGACGTCCGCGGGCCCCGACAGCCCGACACTGCCGATCACTTGCCCCGTCCAAGGACTCTTGAGCTCTCGCTCGCCAGCAGCACTCGGCGCCTGCCACACGGATCCAACCAGGTTTTTTGCGGTAACTCGGCCTCGTTTGAAGTCCAAGCTCACTATTCTTTCCTGCTTGGCGAGGTCTGTAAAGGCCGTGCTCGCCAGCTATCGAGCCGCAGGCTCTTCAGGCGTGTAGCGAATTTCTATAACCGCCCGCTCGGAGGCCCAGCCTGGCAGCAACTCGATCGTACCTGCTGCCCAATGCCACACCGGCCCCGTTGGCCTCACACTGGAGTCCAGAAAGTCGCGCGTGGCGGATGGTCGCGTTCGTTCTAACGAGCGCCGATCCCGGCAGTCGCCGCACGAAGTCGAGAGAACTCAATCGCTGCCGCCGGGCGGGCGCGCTGCAGCGCTGCGCGCGAAGCGTCCCGCGAGCCAACCGCCCACGACGAGTTGCAGCGGGTGATAGATCATGATCGGCAAAAGAATGATCGCTAGCCCGGGGTGAGCGCCGAAGATCAGTCGTGCCATGGGTACACCGGAGGCGAGCGTCTTTTTGGACCCGCAAAAGAGGGCGGCGATGCGATCGGCGCGGGCAAAGCCCAGCACGCCGCTAGCGTACCAGGCGCTCGTCATCACGATCGCCAAAATCATGACCGACGCGAGAGCCGAGACCGGCAGCGCGTTGCCGCTGGCATGCCAGACGCCGTCGCGTACCGAGTCGCAGAAGGAGGTGTAGACGAGGAGCAGGATGGTCGAGCGGTCTAGCACGCCGAGCCGTGCTTTGTGGCGAGCGGCGAAGGCACCTAGAACAGGGCGTAGCAGCTGGCCCACGAGCAGCGGCAGCACGAGCCAGGTCAAGAGATCCAAGATCACGCTGGCTACCGGCAATGCGCGCCCGGCGGCGCCGAGCGCGGCGCTGAGCCAAAGTGGGGTCAAGACTACGCCGAGCAGGCTCGAAAGCGTGGCGTTGAATAGCGCAGCCGGAACATTCCCTCGAGCGGTCGCGGTGAGGGCAACCGACGACGAGACCGTGGAGGGCAGCGCGCACAGGAAGAACAGTCCGGTGCGCAGATCGACCGACAGATGGCGGCCAATGGTTGCCAGCAGCAGCAGGCCCAAGAGCGGGCAGAGCAGGAAAGTGCACCCTTGCACCAAGGCATGAAGCCGCCAATTTTTCGCGCCTGCGCCGAGCGCTGCGAACGACGAGCTGAGCCCATGCAGGAAAAAAATCAGTGACACGCCCAGCTTGTTCACGAGCTCAGGATGCAAACTGCCACCCTGGGCGCCCGGCCCAGGCACCAGCCAAGCCAGCAGCACTGCCAAGCCCATCCCGAGCAGAAACCAATCTGGCCGCTTCACGCTAAGAGCTTCCCGGCATTGCCCGCTCGGTACTAGCGGAAGGCCCTCGGCGAGTCATCCGCACACCGAAGCACGCTCGAAACCCGAGCTAGCGCGCAATCCAGCGGGGAACACCAACCGGTTTCGACCCCCTGAAATGGGCGCAGGCTTGGCCGTTCGAGTCGCCATGTCGGCCGATCGCAGTTTTGGTCAGGGACTCGCCAGCGTCACCGTCGTGCTGGTCGACGGGCAGAGCCACGCCGGGCAACTCGGCCGCTTTTCGCCAGCCACGCCCGACCTGGCGATATCGACCAATGGCGGACGGCTGAGTTTCGCTACCGAACGAGTGGCTTACGTCGCGTTTCACCGGTCCGCGGGCGGCCCACCTGCGCCGCCCAGTGCGCGGCGCGGGGCGCTCAAGGTGCACGTGCACGGCGGGCTGATTCTGACAGTCGATCCAGAGCCCGGCCCTCCGGGGCCGCTCGGCTTCTAT